>CAYLSV010000007.1:37911-42560 GCA_964386435.1 uncultured Tepidisphaerales bacterium | reverse complement strand
ACGCCGCGGCCACGTCGCACGCCGCCGGCACGTCGTGGTCCCGCCCGCCGGCCGACGCGTACCGACGCCAGGCCCCGTGCGGCAGCTTCTCCACGTGCCGGTGGATCGTCTTCGGCTCGGGGACGTAGCCCCACCTCAGGTACTCGATGAGCGCCGCCCGGCTGACACCCAGGTCGAGGCCGGGCACCCGCCGCAGCGCCGCCAGCTCGCTGGCGAAGGCGACGCCGCCCGCCACGTCGGCGACGAACAGCGGCTTCTGCCCGAACGGATCACGGGCGAGCGTCAGCGCCCGCCGCCCGCCGTCCCACCAAGCGAAGGCATACATGCCCTCGATCAGCCCCAGCGCCTCCGGCGTCGGCATTGTCCGCAGCAACCGCAGCAGCGTCTCCGTGTCGCCCTCCGTCCGCCACGGCCCCGGCAGACGCTTTCTCAAGTCGCGGTGGTTGTAGATTTCGCCGTTGAAGACCAGCACGTGGCCGGCCTCCTCGAACGGTTGATCGCTGCGCGGCTCAGGGTCGAGGATGGCGAGTCGGCGGTGGGCGAGGCCGAGGCGGTTATCGTCGCTGAACCACGTGCCGCCGCCATCGGGGCCGCGGTGGGCGAGGGCGTCGCCCATGGCGGTGACGACGGCGCGGTCGATGTCGCCCGTCGTGCTGAACCAACCGGCGATGCCGCACATGGTTCGACGGTACGCCGCCCCGGACCTGCGACGCGTGGCGTCGCGGCTACCGCAGCGAGAGTCTGCGGATCTTGCTGCGGTAGCCGCTGCACTACGTGCGGTAGGTCCGGCGCTCAAAGTCCCAACGCCGCCGCGCTGCCCTAACCCCTTCGGCGTGCAGGGTCGCCGTCCGCTCGGTCGTCGGCTGGTAGCCGCCGCCGTAAAGGATGACGGTCGGCACGCCCCAATCCCGCAGCAGGTTCAGCACCCGCTCGTCCCGCTGCCGCATCTCGGGCTTCGTCAGCTTCATCTGCCCGAACCGGTCGGCCTCGTGGACGTCGACGCCGGCGATGTAGAACGCCAGATCCGGCTCAAACCGCTCGGCCGCCGCCGGCAGCGTGGCGTCGACCGCGCTCAGGTATTCGTCACCGCCGACCCACCGCGGCAGCGGCACGTCGAGATCGCCCGGCTGCTTCGCCGACGGGTAGTTGCGGCCGACGTGGACGCTGTACGTGAACGTGTTCGGGTCGCTGTTGAATATGTCGTGCGTGCCGTTGCCTTGGTGGGCGTCGAGGTCGATGACCATGCTCTGCAGGAACGGCTCCTCGCTCCGCAGCACCCGGATCGCCACGGCGACATCGTTGAAAACGCAAAACCCCTCGCCGCGGTCGGCGAAGCTGTGGTGCGTGCCGCCGGCCAGGTTGCAGGCGAGGCCGTCGGCAAGGGCCGCCCGCGCCGCGGCCAGCGTCCCGGCGACGGCCGCGTACGACCGCCGGGCCAGCGCCGCCGAGGGCGGCAGCCCCAGCTTCTTCGCCGCCGCCGGGGGCAAATCGGCTTCCTCGATGGACCGCACGTATTCGGCGGTATGCACCCGCAGCAGATCCTCGCGCGGGATCAGCCCGGCGTCCACGACCTCCGTTGCCGTCCCATCGGCCCGCAGCTCGGCCGCGGCCAGACGGAACTTGCCCATCGGGAACACGTGGCCCGGCGGCAGGTCGACGTGGTAGCGCTCACTGTAAAAGCATCGCAAGGCCGCCGAGCCTATGTCGCCACTTCTTCAGCCACCACGACGCCGTGTCGCATGCCCGGCGGGCTGGGCGACAGATTCGCCGGCGGGTCGGCCGTTTTCGCAGAACCTCGCCATTTTCTCGGACCTCGCACGCCGCTTGCAACCCCGCCCTCCGTCGCGGCATTGCCGCGTCTTCATCTGCACATCGAATCGACTTTCACCCGGAGCATTTACCCATGACCCCCCTCGACCTCAAGCCTTGGCTCACCCGCACCGCCCTGTTCTCCGCCGTCGCCGCTCTCACCCTGGCCGGTGCCGGCTGCGAGGCCGAGACCGATGACGACGAGATCATCGTTGACCCCGACGAAGAAGTCGGCCTGACCGTCCCCGGCGGCGCAACCGTCGGCTTTGCCTCCGCCCAGGAGATTGAGGCCCAAACCGTCACCGCCGGCGACGAGCTGGTCATCGCCAAGACGTTCCCCGAGACGATCATGGCCGGCCGCGAGTTCAAGTATGTCGTCACCGTGGCCAACGAGACCGACGGCGACCTTTCAGGCGTCCGCGTCACCGAAGAGCTGCCCGAAGGCTTCGAGTTCATCAGCGCCGAGCCGGCCCAGGACGAGCTGAAGGACGGCCACACCGAAGGCCGCGGCATGGCCGTGTTCCGGATGGGCACCCTGCCCGCCGGTGAGGCCCGCCAGATCACGATCACCGGCGTCGCCCGCAGCGCCGGCGATTTGCAGGCCTGCACCACCTACGACTTCGAGCGCGGCGTCTGCGTGCCGCTGGCCGTGGTCAACCCGAACATCGAGATCACCCGCATGGCCCCCGAGGTCATCGGCGTCTGCGAGCCGGGCGAGATCGTCTACACCGTGACCAACAGCGGCGAAACGGTCGCCGAGGACGTCACGCTCTACGAAATGCTGCCCGAGGGCCTGATGGCCGAGGGTGCTGATCGTGAGGTCAGCTTCGAGATGGGCGATTTGCAGCCGGGCCAGAGCCTGGAGCAGCGGATCGTCGTCCTGGCCGAGCAGCCGGGCGAGTTCCCGGCCAGCTACGCCATTGCCAAGAGCGAGTTGGACGAGGCCCAGAGCGAGCGGTCGGCGATCCGCGTGATCGCCCCCGAGCTTGATCTGCAGGTCATGGCCGACAGCGACTACGGCCTGGTCGGCGACACCGCCCGGTTCCGCGTCACCGTGACCAACGAGGGCGAAAGCCCGGCCTACAACACCGCCGTGGGCGTCGACGCCGACGGCATCGGCGAGATCGCACGCATCGGTGCCGGCGAGTTCGGCGACCCCGAGGCCCAACTCGCCGCCGGCGAAATGGGTGATGGCGACTCGGCCGGCCTCCGCATCGGCGACTTGGCCGCCGGCGAGAGCCGCTCGTTCTTCGTCGAGGTCGACACGGTCGAGCCGGGCGACATCAGCCTTGCCGCCGTGGCCCGCAGCGTCTGCGCCCGCACCGAGCTGGCCATCGCCGAGGACACCGGCGTCGCAGAGCTCGTGATTGTCGGGGCCCCGGCCCTGCAGCTTGAGGTCATCGACAGCGTCGACCCCGTCGCCGTCGGCGGCGAGACGATCTACGAGATCCAACTGCTCAACGAAGGCACCGGCAACGACCAGAACGTGGTCATCACCGCCGCGCTGCCCGAGGGCTTGAGCTTTGTCGAGGGTGACGGCGACAGCGCCATCACCGCCAACGGCCAAACCCTGACGTTTGCCCCGGTCCAAACCATCGAGCCCGGCCAGGTCCTGTCGTGGTTCGTCAAGGCGAAGGCCGATAGTCAGTTCAACGGCCGCCTGACGCTCAAGCTCAACACCGAGCTGCTCAAGAGCGAGCTGACCGAGCAGGAGCCGACCCGCGGCCTGTAAGGTTGCCGGCACCCGCCCGTCCAACCCACCTCATCACGCCGCCCCGACCCTCACCGGTCGGGGCGGTGTTCGTTCGGGAACACCAAAAGCCGACGCCGCGCCAAGCCGGCGCGGCGTCGGGGGTTGAAGGTGTGGTGTCGGTTCGACGTCACGCCGCGTTACCGGGCGTCACGCAGGCTCTGGCCGACGTTGCTCCACGTGGCGCGGATCTGGCCGCCCACGAAGGTCACGACGGCGATGGCTGCCACGACGAGCAGGCCCGCGATGAGGGCGTACTCGAGCATTTCGCCGCCCTGCTCGTCCTTGACGAGACGGTTCATTTCACGCTTGATCAGGTTCATGATCGTTCTCCTGGTCCTTGGGTGATTCACCCAAACTTCCTTGCTCTCCCCGTCGTTGGCGGCGGCGTCGTTGAAGCACTCACGACTCCCGGGCCGCCGCCCCCAATCCGGCGTCGCCGGTGGCGGGCGGGCCGGCGCGGCCTCTCGGCGCTCCGGGCCCTGACACCCAACTCAGGTGCCGCACCACAAGTGGTGCCGGGGGCAGGCCGTCGTGGCCGGAACCCGCCACTCGGCCGGTCCCGCCCCGACATCTGTCAGGGCTGCACCCCTAGTTTCGTCCCGCACCCGACCCGGCTTGATGAGGATGCTCCAAAAATCTGCCGCCAAACCCTGCCTCCACCCTCGGCCGGTCCTATCGTGGGCGTCCTTATGATCGAAGCCCTCAAGAGCGACGAGATCGTCCAAAAGGTCGGCGGCCGGTTCAAGCTGACCGCCCTGGTCCAACGCCGCCTCCGCGAATTGCTCGCCGGCAGCCGCCCGATGGTCGAGATCGGCGAGGACGAAAAACTCACCCTCACCGAAATCGCCATCCGCGAAATCCTTCAGGACAAGCTGACCATCGACTACGACGCCAGCAACATCCCCCGGCCTGAGTCGATTATCGTCAGGTGAATGATTGGTAATTGATCAACGTCGCAGGTGGCCGGACCTCCGCCACGTGGCGGCGAGGTTGACTCCGCTCTGGACGCAACAGGCACGACCAACCACATTCTGCCTGTCCGGGCATGCGTGCATCGCTGAAACCCCCACCCCTGCGTAGCAGCGGG
>CAYLSV010000007.1:10979-37901 GCA_964386435.1 uncultured Tepidisphaerales bacterium | reverse complement strand
CCGATCCGGTTGAAGCGCGTGCGTAGCCCCGCTGCTACGCAGCGGTGGGGGTTTCAGCGACACCAGCACACGCCGCGCGTCGCACCCACACAGGCCGCTCTAACAACGCCCGACCATCGGTCTTGGTCCCCGCCTACGCTCGCGGCGATGACGGCATTTTGGGTGATCCTCTCTTTCGTTGGTGGCACCCTGCTTGGAGCGGCCGCCGTTGCCGCTTGGCTGTCGAAGCTGCGGACGGCCGCGGCACTCGCGGAGCAGCGGGCGCAGACCGCCGCGGCCGAGCGGGACGCCGTTCGTCAGGAAGCGCTGGCCGAGCGCGACGCCGCCCGCCACGAGATCAACGCCCAGCGGCAGCGTATGGCAGAGGCCGAGGCGGCACGGGTCCGGGCCGAGGAGCAGGCCGTCGCCGCCGACGATCGGGCCAAGCAGCAGAAGGCGACGTTCGACGCCGCCGAGGCGACGCTGCGGGAGGCGTTCGCGGCGCTGGCGTCGGACTCGCTGGCGAAGAACAACCGCCAGTTCCTTGACCTCGCCGGACCGCGGTTCGACGCGTTGGCGAAGGACGCCGCCGGGGTGTTGGAGCAGCGGAAGCTGGAGATCACCGGCCTGCTCACGCCGTTCCGCGAAGTGCTGGAAACCTACCGCCGTCAGCTCGCCGAGAGCGAGGCCAAGCGGGAGGCCGACAAGCTCGATATCCACAAGCAGCTCTCCGCCGTCGGCGAGGCCCAGCGGGCGCTGTCCAGCGAGACGTCGCAGCTCGTGACGGCCCTGTCCCGCCCCAACAGCCGCGGCCAGTGGGGCGAGCTGCAGCTGGAGCGGGTCGTCGAACTCGCCGGCATGCAGAAGCACGTCGACTACGACCCGCAGATGACCGTCGGTGGCGAGGAGAACGGCCGGCAGCGCCCCGACATGGTGGTCAAGCTGCCGGGCAATCGGCACATCGTCATCGATGCCAAAGCCCCCGGCGACAGTTTTCTGAAAGCCGCCGACGAGCCCAACCCCGAGCAACGCGGCCGGCTGCTCGACGCCCACGCCAAGGCGCTGCGGGACCACGCGACGCAGCTCGGCCGGCGGTCGTACTGGGAGCAGTTCAAGCCGGCCCCGGACTTCGTCGTGCTGTTCGTCCCGGCCGAGAGTTTGCTCTACGCCGCCGCCGACCGGCAGCCGGATCTGATCGAGGACGCGCTGCAGAACAAGGTCGTCCTGGCCACGCCGACGACGCTGGTCGCGTTGCTCAAAACCGTGGAACTCGGTTGGCGGCAGCAGCGGATGATGGACAACGCCGACGAGATCCGCGACCTGGGCACCCGGCTGCACCGCTACCTCGCCACCTTCGCCGAGCACTTCGACTCGATGGGCGGGCAGTTGAAAAAGAGCGTCGACGCCTACAACAAGGCGGTCGGCAGCTTCGACCGAAACCTCACCTCCGCCGCCCGCCGCTTGGACGAGTTGGGTGCCCGCAGCAACAAGGACTTGCCCGAGCCGCAGGACGTGACGGTGGCCGTCCGCGACTCCAAGCGCCTTGCGGAGGAGGCGGAAACCGGGGCGACTTCAGGCTGATCTTGCAAGCCACGAAGAAGGTGTTCGCCCATGCAGTTGATCCTCTTCATTGGCCTGCAAGCCGTCGGCAAGTCGACGTTCTACGCCCGGCAGTTCGCCGACACGCACGTGCGGCTCAACCTCGACATGCTCCGCACGCGGCACCGGGAGCGGTTGTTGTTCGAAGCGTGCCTGGCGGCGAAGCAGCCGACGGTGATCGACAACACGAACCCGACGGCCACCGAGCGGGCGCGGTACATCGGGCCGGCGCGGGCGGCGAAGTTCGAGGTCATCGGCTACTACTTCGCGGCCGACGTCGAGGCATGTGCCCGCCGTAACGAGGCCCGCCGGGCGAGGCGGCGGGTGCCGGCGGCGGGGTTGTTCGGCACGCTCGGGCGGCTCGAACGGCCGAGTTTGGCCGAAGGGTTCGATATGCTGCACCACGTGCGCAGCGAGAACGGCGACTTCGTGATCGAGGCATGGCGCGATGAATTTTGACGATCTTGACCGGCGGATGCGGACCTTCGAGACGGCCCACGATCTGTGCGTGCTGCCGGGCGTGTTCATCGTCGTGCGGCTCGACGGGCGGAACTTCACGGCCCTGACCAAGCGCGGCAACGCGTTCGACCCAAGGCTGGCGCGGCCGTTCGATGAGCGGTTCCGCGACGCGATGCTGGCGACGGCCGAGCATTGCATGACCTGCGGGTTCGCCGTGACCTACGGGTACGCGCAGAGCGACAAGATCTCGCTGCTGCTGGCGGCGGACGAGGCGGCGTTCGGCCGCAAGGAGCGGAAGCTGATCAGCGTGCTGGCCGGCGAGGCGAGCGCGGCGTTCTCGCTGGCGTTGGGCGTGCACGGCGTTTTCGACGCCCGAATCTGCCAGCTGCCGCGACGGCGGGACGTCATCGACTACTTCCGCTGGCGGGCCGAGGACGCCCACCGCAATGCCCTGTCGGCCCACGGCTACTGGACGCTACGCCGCGAAGGGACGACCGCCGGCCAGGCTGACGAGCAACTGCGCGGCATGTCGAGAACCGAGAAGCACGACTTCCTGTTCGCCCGCGGCATCAACTTCAACGATCTGCCCGCGTGGCAAAAGCGCGGCGTCGGCTTGTGGTGGGAGACGTTCGAGAAGCCGGGCGTCGACCCGCGGACGAACACGCCGACGATCACGCAGCGGCGACGAGTGCGGCGCGAGCTGGAGCTGCCGATCCGTGAGGCTTACGAGGCGCTGATTAACGGCTTGTGCGATGCGGGTGAGGACGCCTGCGCTGTGGTGGTTTGATGGAGTTTTCGCAGACCCTAATCCTTACCTCCACGCCGCTGAGGCCCCCCCCACCGCCGTGGTGACGGCGGTGGGGGCCTCAGCGGCGTCGCACTGCGAGCCATGTTGCTGGGTGTAACGGATCAGGCTGAGGGGGGCGCCACGGCGAGTTTCTCCTGCAGCTTCTTCGCGGCGGAGAGGGCGGCTTCGGTGCGGGTGGGGTGGATGGGGAGGAGGTTCACGAACGGCTCGAGGTCGCCGCCTTGGGCGAGGAGGAGGTGGTAGAGTTGGGCGAGGTCGTCGCCGCCGTCGAGGAAGCAGGCGGCTCCGAGGAGCTTGCCGGTGCGGCGGTCGCCGACGAGTTTGATGTGGCCGATGGTGCGGGCCATCTGGTAGTGGCGGCCGTTGGACTCGGCGTCGTAGGTGACGGTGACGACGTCGTGGCCGGCGGCGCGGGCGTCTTTTTCCGAGAGGCCGCAGCGGGCCAGGGGCGGGTCGGTGAAGATGGCGTAGGGGACGCTGCGGTGCTTCATGCTGCGGCCGGTGCTCCGGCCGGTGAGCTGGGGCAGCAGCAGGTATTGGTCGTCGTTGGCGTTGTTGGTGAACTGCTTTTTGTGGGCCACGTCGCCGGCCGCCCAGATGCCGTCGACGCTGGTGCGGAGGTGCACGTCGCATTCGATCATGCCCTTGTCGGTGACGGCAAGGTCGAGGGTGTCGAGGCCGCAGTCGTCGGTGTTGGGGCGGCGGCCGGGGGAGAGGTAGACGGCGGCGGCATCGAGCGTTTTCTGGCCGCCGCCGGCGTGGTCGAGGGTGAGGCGCAGGCCGTCGCCGTGGGATTCGATTCTGCTCGCCTTGGCGTTGAGCTCGAAGGCCATGCCCTCATCTTCCAGCACCTTTTGCAAGGCGTCGGCGACGTCTTTGTCCTCGGTTTTGGCGATCTGGTCGCCGCTCTCGACGACGGTGACGCGGCTGCCCAGACGGCCGTAGAACTGCCCGCCTTCGAGCGCGATGACGCCGCCGCCGACCATGGTCATCGTCTCCGGCACGTCGTCGCGGTCGAGCCAGTTGCCGCCGGTGATGAGGCGATCGGGCGGCACGTCGTCGAGGCCGTCGATGGGCGGGCGGAGGGTGCGGGTGCCGACGTCGATGACGACGTGGCGGGCGGTGATCCGCAAGTCGCCGATCTGGCAGGCGAACCGCTCGCCCACGCGGCCCGCGAGCCGGCCGTGGCCGTCGATCAGGCGGAACGGCCGGCCTTTCTCCATGAACCCCTCGAACCGCTCGCGCAGCCCGTCGCGGCTCTTGGCGGCGACCGCCCGGACGCGGTTCATGGCCGTCGCCACGTCGACGCCGATGTCGCCGAGCTTCAGGCCCAGTTCGCCCGCTTTGCGGAGGCGGGCGAGGGTGTCGGTGGTGGCGTGGCCGGCCTTGGTGGGGGTGCAGCCGAAATTGACGCACGAGCCGCCGACGTGCTTGCGTTCCACGAGGGCCACCGATTTGCCGGCGTCGAGCAGTTTGCCCGCCAGCGGCACGCTCGCCTGCCCGGCCCCCAGCAACAGCACGTCAAACTCCACCATCTCGCTCGGCTTCGACATCGCCGGCAACGTAGACGCCGCCGGGCCGTCGTTGGAACGGCAAATCTTCGCCGGCTCAACTGGCGTTGGCGTCCGGCAGGTGGATGGTGAACACCGCCCCGCCCTCGGCGGCGTTGTGGGCGGTGATCTCACCGCCCAGCGCATGGGTTGCGCGGTGGCAGATGTAGAGGCCAAGGCCGCTGCCGCCGTCCGTCGGGTTCGCCTTGCCGCGTCGGTAGCGGTCGAACAGCGTTGGCAACGCCTCCGGCGGGATGCCGGGTCCGGCGTCGGCAACGGTGATCCGCGTGCCGTCGCTCGTGTCAACGCCAATGCGTATCAAGCCGTCGCCGGCGTAGCGGAAGGCGTTGCCCAGCACGTTCAGCAGGATCGTGCTCAGCAGCTCGAAGTCGGAGCGGATGGTCAGATCGTCGGGGCAGTCGATCTCGACGCTGTCGGTTTTGGGCGTGGGCTGAATGCCCGTGGCCGCGCCGGCGTCGGCGGTGCGGCGGCTGGAGCGGACCACGCCCTGCAGCAGCTGCCGCAGCGGCACGTTGTCGATCTTGAGCTTCACCTCCGCGGCCCGCTCCCGCTCGCCGGCCAGCAGCCGCTCCATGACGTCGACCGTGCCGCGGATCATCTGCTCGGCCCCGGTCAGATCTTCCCGCACCGTTGACGCCGCCGCATCGCCCAAACCGTCACGGATCATCGACAGCGACAAGAGCACGCCGTTGAGGCCGTTGCGTAAATCGTGCGACATCATCGCCAAATGCTCCGCCCGCGCATCGGCCGCCAAGCGGAAGCCGGCCTCGCGGTGGCGGGAGAACGCCATCATGTTGCGGCCGTCCATCACCCGCAGCACCTGGTGCAGCCGCACGAAGTGGTCGTTGCTCATCGCCGACCCGAGCGCGTTGTGGATGGCGGTGGTGAGCAGCGTGTTCCGCTCCCAGTTATCGCGGACCAGCTCGGCGAAGTTGTAGCCCTGGGCCGCCCGCGCCACGCCGTGAGTGGGCGACATGCGGTAGACCTCGCCCAATGTGGTCGGGTCGGTCATGGCGTTCGCGCCGGCCCGGATGACGGGCAGGAAGTCGTCGGCCACGGCCAGATCGTCGAGCAGCGCGGCCCGCGGGATGGCCTCGCGGATGATGCCGACGTACTGCTGCTCCAGCTCGTCGAGGCGGTCGAGGATGACCCCGCCCAGCTCCGGCATCAAAGGGCCGGTGAGTCGGAGGTTCAACAGCGGGTCATCGACATCGGTCATGAGGCGTGCGGCAGGCGACATGCTGCGGCTGGCACACATTGTGTTGGTAACGACACTTGGTTCAACACCTGGTTCAACCCGCGGCAGAACGTCTTGGGCCGCGGCCGGCGGGAACGGTTGGAAGCGGTTGCCGCACCGGCTATCCTGCGGGCGTGGACGCTTTCTACCAGTCGATTTATGACTACGACCTGCTGCGTGGCGACGGCGTGATTGCCGTCATCGGGCGTTTCATCCTCGACAACCTGCACTGGATGATTTTGACCCTCGTGGTCCACTTCCTCGTCCTGGGGGCCGTGGCGTACATCATCCTGCTGGAACGCAAAACGGCCAGCTGGGTGCAGGACCGGCTGGGGCCCAACCGCGTGGGCTTCAGCTTCGGACTGGACTTCATGCCCAAATTCCACTTCTGGGGCCTCGGGCAGCCGCTGGCGGACGGGCTGAAGTTCATCATGAAGGAGGATTACAACGCGAAGAACGTGGACAAAATCTTGTTCACGCTCGCACCGATGATGATGGTCATCACGGTGATCATCTCGATCGCGGTGATCCCGTGGGGCGGGGTCAAGGGCGAGCGGGAGGTGGTCGACGTGACGGTGGTCGCCGAGCGGGCGCAGCAGGCCGGGTTGCCGGTCGGGCCGGCGGTGGCGGCGGCGATCGAGGCGAGCCCGGAGTTCCGCCGCGGCAACGACGTGATCGGCGACATCGACCTCTACCAGATCGGCTCCGGCGCGGCCCGAACAGGCATCGAGGCGGCGCTGGTGGCAGAAATCGGCGGCGGCGCAACGCCGGTGACACGGCTCAACGGCGTCGGGGCAGTCCAACCGGGGCAGACGCTGCAGCCGCTGGCGGAAAACACCCGGCTGGTGGCGAGCTTCACGCAGGGGTGGCACTTCCAGATCGCCAACATCAACATCGGCGTGCTGTTCATCCTCGCCGCCCTGTCGCTCGCCGTCTACGGCGTGGTCGTCGGCGGGTGGGCGAGCAACAACAAGTACTCGTTCCTGGGCGGCCTGCGGGCAACCGCCAACATGATCAGCTACGAAATCCCGCTGGGCATCAGCGTGCTGGTGCTGGTCATCTGCTTCAGCACGCTGGACCTCGCCCGCATCGTCGACCTCCAGGCCAACTACTGGCTGGGCGTGATCCCGGCGTGGAACGTGTTCGCGTTCCCGCTGGCGTTCTTGCTGTTCCTCGTCTGCATCCACGCCGAGGCCAACCGGGCGCCGTTCGACATGGCCGAGGCGGAGCAGGAGCTGGTCGGCGGGTACCACACCGAGTACTCGTCAATGCGGTTCGCCATCTTCTTCCTCGCCGAGTACGCCGGCATGGTGACGACCAGCGCGTTGTGCGTCGCGTTGTTCTTCGGCGGGTGGCACATCCCTTGGATCGACCTGATCTTCCCCGTGTTCGGCGGCGCGGTGGACCCGGAGAGCCGGATGGTGACGGACAACATCCTCATCAACCTGCTGCGGTTCGGGGTTTTCTTCGTGAAGACGATTCTGGTGCTGTTCATCTTCATCTGGGTGCGTTGGAGCCTGCCGCGGTTCCGGTTCGACCAGGTGATGCACATCGCGTGGAAGGCGATGATCCCGATCTCGCTAATTTTGGTGGTGGCGACGACGGTGGTTGTGGTCGCCAGCGGCGGCAACACGGCCGACGGGCTGAACTTTGCCGAGGCGGCGGCGTTGCTTCTGGCGAACGTGGTGACGCTGGGCGTGTCGATGGTCGGGGCGAAGCTGCTGCCGACCGGGCCGAGCACGAACGACCGGATCAACGTGCCAAACCGCCGGCTGACGCCGCTGCCGCGCGGGTTGCGGGCGCTGAGCGGCCAGCCGGCGACGGCGTGAGCTGAGCCGACTTGGGCCGAGTTGAGCTGAGCCACCGACCGCCCGCAAAAGGGCTCCCACCCGCGGCGCGAATGTGGTAGATTGCCCCACATGCCTCACCTGCCGCCGCGTGATTTGTTTGTGGCCGAGCCTTTGGAAAGCCGCCGGCTGCTGGCGGCGAGCTTGCAGGGCTCGACGCTGTTCCTCAACCCCGACGGCCTGCCCGGCGGCGAGGAGATGCGAATCCGCAGCAGCAGCTTCCTCGGCATGCCCACGATCCGCGCCACGGTCAACGGCATTAGCAGCGACTTCTTCGAGAGTCAGGTCGACGCCATTGTCTTCGTCGGCGGCAACGCCGATGACGTGCTGCGGCTGGACGAGGTTCGCGCTGGCAATGCCGTCACCATGGTCGGCGGCAGCGGCGACGACGAGATGATCATCGGCACCCCCGGCGGCAGCTATGCCGAGGACATCGCCTCGCCTGTGCAGGTCTTTGGCGGCCCGAACTTCGACGAGGTGGTCATCCACGACGACGGCGACACCACCGCCGCCCGCAACGACTACGACGTCTTCATCGACCCCACCTCCGGCAACACCCGCACCGTCTTCGAGCTCGACTCGGCCACCGCCGACGCGACGGTGCAATGGAACACCGAGTTCGAGCGGGTCGAGCTGAATCTTTCGGCCTCGCCGATCAACAACATCGACGTCCAGTCGATCGCCGCCCGAACGTTCCTGCGGGTCAACAGCAATGCCGATCGGACGGCGGCGTTGGTGTCGCAAGTCGACATCGAGGACGACCTGGCCGGCAGCAGCATCTTCTTCGACGGCGTCGATACCAGCCTGACCCTCTCCGACACCGGCCAGAGCCGGGCGTACACGTTCGGCGCGTTCCCCACCTTCTTCGGCGGCGGCGAGTTCCTCACCGGCGACGCCTTCGCGGCCAACCAGACGATCGGGTGGAGCGACTCGAGCGATCTGCTGTTCGCCCCCAGCGACGGGACGCCGGTCAACGCGGCGACGACGATCGACTTCGACGCGATTACCGCCGACGAGGTGACGGTCCTCGGTGCCGATCGCCGCCACATCATCAACATCGGCCACGTCAGCGACCCGGACATCCCGAGCGACTTCACCCTCTTCGGCCGCGGCACGGACGACCGCGTCGTCATCGGCAACGGCTCGCAGGACGTGTCGGGCATCACCGGCGACATCTTCTTCGACCCCGGCTTCAACACGACTAACGCCGTCGACGAACTAATTTACAACGGCCAGCTCGTCGACGGCGGCAATTGGGAGGTGGTGCCCAATGCCGTTGGCGTCAATAGCCCGACGAACACCTTCCGCCGCGTCGGCGTCGGCACGCAACAGATCACCGCCGAGAACGGCGTGGACCGGATGGAGCTTTACCTGTCGGACCTCGGCAGTTCCACCAGTGCGGTCGCCACAGACAACTTGTTCGTGCCCGGCTTGGTGGCGGGGCTCGAGCTGTTCATCGACGCCGGCAACGGCCTGGACACGACGACCGTGGGCAGCCCGACCAACGGGTTGCGGTCATTCGATGGCGTGATCAGCTTCCCCGACAACGTCGATGCGCACGAGATCGTCATTGATGACACCGCCGCCTCCGCCGCCAGCGGCCTGCAGTATCAAAGCGTCGGCCTGCGCGGCATCGAGGTCGGCCGCTCCAGCGGCCCGGTGCTGCCGGAGCTGCGGGTGGAGCTGCCGGTCACCGGGTTCGATGCCACGTTCCTCGCCTCCGATGGCGACGATGAACTGTTTCTCAGCGATCAGAACACGCTGTTCACGACCTTCGATCTGGGCGGCGGCGACGACCTCGCCTCGTTCCGGCGCAGCGGCGTGAACGGGGAAGTCATCGACTTCATCACCGTCATCGGCGGCGCGGGCGAGGACACCTTCATCTGGGACGAGCGCGGGCAGATCGGGGCCACGCCCTCCGGATTCCTCAACGACTACGGGCTGACGCTGCTGGCGAACCGCCTGGTCACCGACCGCACCGACGGCAACGGCTTCCGAAGCGATGAGATCGACTACGAGTTGTTCGAGGAGTTGTTCATCGATCTGCCCGACACGGGCGACAACCCGGTGGTCGTGCCGAGCCTGTTTCCGACCGTGACGGCCCGCATCCTCGCCAGCGACGGCGAGGACCCGCTGAACGTGCCGGACCTGCGGGATATTCAGGGCGAACTCGTGTTCGACGGCGGCGACGGCTTTGGCACGACGACGGCCGACGACGCCGTGCTGCAGAACCCTGATCCCTTCAGCGGCCTGATCTACACGCTCGAAGAAACCACCGTCCCCAACGCCTTCGGCACCCGGCTCGACATCGAGGGGGCCGGCGGCGTGACGCTGACGCGGGCCGGCGACGTGACCCTGCGGGGCAACGACTACACCGACGTGCTGATCGTCGACACGCTGTTCGAGGATTCGGCCGACACCTTCACCGCCCTGCTCGGCGAGGGCGACGACGAAGTGATCATCAACCGCCCCGGCTTCGGCACCTCGTTCGTCATCGGCGACTTGTTCATCGACGGCGAGGAAGGCAACGACTCGCTGATTTACGACGACTCAGACAAAACCGCCCCGTTCGCCGGCCCGCCGGACGTTTCGGCCCGATATGACGTGTTCGGCTTCTTCGAGGCGGAGATCCGCGCCACCAACGGCTCGGCCGATGTGGCGTGGCGGAGCTTCGCCGACATCGACATCCTCACCAGCCCCGGCGACGACACGGTGAACCTCGACGGCGTCGACCCGCTGTTCCTCGACACCGGCCCCGGCCGCGATTCGATTAGCGTCGACGACACCGCCGGCGCCGTCGAGCTCGACGCCGGGCCGGGCTTTGACAACTTGTCCCTCGGCGGCGGCAGCGGGTTCACGACGCAGGTCGACCTCGTCGGCGACCAACAGTTCGCCAACGTCGGCACCGCCACCCCCACCGTGCTGCGGCTGGGCGGCTACACCGACATCGACGATCTGTTCTGGCAAGGCGGCGGCATTGACGTCGGCACACACGCCATGGCCATCGAAAACGCGACGGTCGATTACTTCGTCATCGGCCAGTTCAGCGGGGAGGAAGCGGTCGGTGAGCTGCTGCGGTTCGGGTACAACGGCGGCGCGTGGAACGGCGGCAACGGATCGTTCGAGGGCGGCATCTTCAGCCGCGCCGCGGGAGCCTCGGGCTTGGACCTGGGCTACGGCAACGCCGGCGATTTGTTCCCGCAAGGCTTCTGGCTCGGGCAGCGAACAATCGACCCCGACGACACGCTCATCCGCTTCACCCGCACGGCCGACGCGAACCTGGATGGCACGGTGAACCTCGCCGACTTCGGCCGGCTGCGGGGCGGGTTCGGGCAGAGCGACATGGGCTGGAGCCGGGGCGACTTCAACTACGACGGCACGGTGAACCTCGCCGACTTCGGTTTGCTGCGGGCGAACTTCGGCACCAGCCTCGCCCCGCCGGCCGTTGGCTTGTTCTCGGGCGTCCCGATCGGCGGCCGGGCGACGGGCATGGTCCGCGGCCGGTGAGGGCGGCTGCCAAAAATGGCCCGCCGCCCGACGCCGCGGGGTCGGCCCCGTATCATCGCCCACGATGGCCGACTCCGACTTTGTCACGCTCACCGAGCCCAAGCTGACCACGTCCGACAACCTCTACCTGCCGCAGGTCTTCGCCGGCCTGGGCACGACGATGCGGCACATGTTCGACGTCGTTGTCCGCGGCAAGGACCGCACCATCCAGTACCCCGAGGAACGCCGCGAGGATCTGCCCGTGGTCGAGGGCGGCATCAACGCCAAAACCTACCGCGGCGTGCACCGGCTCAACCGCGATGAGCAGAACCGCGTCAAGTGCGTCGCCTGCTTCATGTGCTCCACCGCCTGCCCGGCCAACTGCATTCACATCGAGGCCGGCGAGTCGCCGTGGGAAGATCGCGAGAAATACCCGATCAAGTTCGACATCGACGAGCTCCGCTGCATCTACTGCGGCATGTGCGAGGAGGCCTGCCCGGTCGACGCGATCGAGCTCACCAGCGTCTACGACCTGGTCGGCCTCACGCGGCAGGAGATGATCTTCGACAAGGAAAAGCTGCTGGAGGTCTACGACCGCACCGCCGAGCAGGAACCGATGTGATGTTGCGACGTGGTGAAGTTTGACGTGGTGAAGTTCGGATTAATCGCCACGTCAAACTTCGCCACGTCATCAAGTGATCGCCAGTCCCACCGCCAGCCACACCGGCAGCGTCAGGACGCTCACCACGCTCGTGGCCACCGCGACCTGTACGGCGACGGAGGCGTCGGCGCCGTAGATTTTGCTCAGCAGGATTGGAAACAACGCTGACGGCATCGCCGCCTCGATCGCCACGGCTGCGCGGGCGGCGGCTTGTTCTTGAGGCATCAACCATGCCAGCCCCAGCAGCACCGGCGGCATCAGCCCCAACCGGAACCCGCACGCGGCAGCCATCACCCGCCAGCTCTTGCCCGCCCCGCCCAGCCACGCGGCCATCGCCGTCGAGCCGATGAGCAGCAGCGCCACCGGAAACGCCGCCCCGCCCAGAAAGTTGCCGGTCGTGTTGATCCAGTCGAGCACGGCACTCTCCGCCCACCGGCCGTAGGGCAAGCCGGTCAGGTTGAGCAAGATCACGCCGGCGATGGCGATCAGCGGCGCGTTGAGCAATTTCCGCCACGCCCCCCAATCGAGGTGGCCGCTAATGACGACGATGCCCACGCTCCACATCGCCACGTCGACGCCGACGTTGTGCAGGAAAATCGCCGGCACCGTGCCGCCCGGCACGATCCCGCCCGCGGTAAGCTGCACCGCCAGCGGCAGCGGGATGTAGCCGTAGTTGACCATGCCCGCCGTCATGGCGAATGCCCGCCGCGCCCCCACGCTCCGCAGCCCGATCATCGGTCCAAGCCACCATGCCGCGAGCATCGCCAGCGCGTAGCCCAGCAGCGTGCCGACCAAGCCGGCCAGCGGCGCGAACACCAGGTTGATCGGCTCCCGCAGCAGCGGCTCGCCCAGCAGTTTGCCGATGATCAGCCCCGGCACCAACACGTTGATCAGCAGCCACAGCAGCTGCGCGTCGCCGGCGTCGGTCATCCGCCCCAGCTTCCGCAGCCACGCCCCGCCGGCGAGCGTGCCGTAGATCATCAGCACCGCCGGCACCGGGGCCAGCAGGCTGTCGAAACTCACAGGGGCGTCCCGACGCGGCCGGGCTTGAGGTTCGCCTCCGCCTTGATCAGCACGCCGTCGGCGGTGAGGGCGAACACCTCGCCGTTGTCCGAGACGGTGCCGGCGATGAAGTCGCTCCGTTCGCTGGTGAACGCGACGCGGCCGTCTTCCTTGTCCAGCGCCAACAGACGCCCCGACGCGCCCAGGGCGAACACGTGCTGCTCGCCCTCGGCCAAGAACTGCCGGGCGTCGGCGGCGATCCAGTCCTCGGTCCGCGGGTCCGAATCGCCCTGCTTGGGCACGGCCGCCAAGCCGCGGCCGGGCACGTACTGGTAGACCCGCTCGCGTGTCGGCACCGGGGCATCGCGCAGCGACTCGCCGGCGTACCACCGCCACTTGATCCGCCCGCTGAGCCGGTCGAGGCAGTAAAGCTGCGTGTCGAGGCTCGCAACGTATAAGCCAAAGCTGTCGACGGCCAGATCGGCAATGTTGCCGCCGTAGGTGGTGAAGTCCGGCTCGCCGAAGCGGTTCCAGGCCGACTCGGTGTTTGGGGCAACCGCGTAAACGTGCCCCCGGCCGTCGGCACCGGCGTCGGTGGCGACGTAGGTGATGCCCGCCGCGACCGCGGGCCGGCTGAGCACCGGCCCGTCCAGCAGCCGCCGCCACTGCATCGGCCGGGCCTCAGCCGTGGGGGCCACGGCCGCCAGTTGTCCGCCCCGCTCGGTCGAGATGCCGGCATACATGCGTCCTTCGGCCGCCGTCGCCGGGCTGCTGAAGGCGTAAGGCAACCGGTTCTTTTTCACCTCGCGGCCGTTCATGTCCAGCGTCACCACGCTCGCCACCGACGGATACGCCAGCACCGGCCGCGGGTCGACGTTCGTGCCGGCATTCACGGCCACCGGCGGGAACATGCTCTCGCTGGCCGGCACGACCCGCGTGCTGAACCGCGGTGTGCCCGAGGCCGCCGCGACGCCAAGAGAGCGGTTCTCGGCCGTGTTGACGATAATCAGATCGTCCAGCAGGTAGGTGCCGACCACCTCGCTGCCGCGCAAATCCAGCGGCACCTGCCAGTCGACGGTGAAGCTGCCGGCGGCCAGCTCCTGCGACTCGCCGGCGACATCGGCGGGGCCGGTCAGGGCGTCGGTGGCGCAACCAACAAGGCCCGTGCCCAGCGTCACGGCCAAAGCGGCGGCAAGCAGGCGGGTCGGCGAACACGGCGTCGTGAAACGAATCATGGAGCAACCAGCGGTGAGAGGTCAGGGCAATCGATCGGCAACGACATCGGACGATGCCGCGGCCCGACAATTTACCGGCCCCGCCCCGCCGCAGCAAACGGCGCGGCCGCCGGCCGCGGTTTGCCGCCCGGCGATGTCGCAATAACTGCCCCGCGGCCCGCGTTGTGCAGGGCAACCGCCGACGTTCGGCCGATCCAGTTCAACAAGAGGAGAACCCGATGATTCACACCCGATTTCGCCACCTGATCGCTTCTGCCGCCTGTGCCGTGCTGCTGAGCACCGGCGTCGCCACCGCCCAGCCTGCCCAGCAGGAGCGGCGTGACCGCCAGCCGCTTATGCCGCGGATGCAGGCCGTCCTTGATCAGCTCGAGCTGACCGACGCCGAGCGTGCCGCCATCGCCGAGGTCGGGCAGGAGCTGCGGCAGATGCTCCGCGAGAAGCGCGGCGTGCTGCGTGATCTGTCGCCCGAGGAGCGGCAGGAAGAGATGCGGGCCCTGATGGACGACGCCGCCCGCCGAATGGCCGAGGCGCTGCCGCAGGAGAAACGTGTCGAGTTCTTCGCCGCCCTCCGCGACGGCGACCGACCCGCCACCCGCCCCGGCAACAACCGCCGCGGCGACCGCGAAGCCCGCCCCAATCGCCGCGGCGGCGGCGATTTGCGGGCCGTGATGGGGGCGCTGGCCGAGCTCGACCTCACCGACGAGCAGCAGGAGCAGCTCCGCACCATGCGCGGCGACATGCGGTCGGTTATGCAGGGGTTGCGCGATTTATCGCCGGAAGAGCGCCGTGAGAGAGCCGCCGAAGTTGGTCGAAAACTGCGGGCTGATTTGCAGGACATACTGACGCCCGAGCAGCAGCAGCAGCTTCGCGACGCGATGGCCGAGGGCAACGGCGAGGCCGCCCCACGCCGTAACCGCCGGCCCCGCGTCGGCGGCGAGGACCGCGAGAGCTTCGCCCCCCGCCGCGGTTTGAAGCCGGCCGACGGGCCCGGCGTGTTCGCCCCGCCGCCCGGCCCTGCCGTGGGTGAGGCCGTCGACGCCGCCACGCCGTTGCCGTTGCTGGATGAGCCGGCGGCGACGCTCGAGACGCTGAGGGGCCGCCCGGCGGTCCTCGTCTTCGGCAGCGCCAGCAGCCCCCACTTCCGCCGCCACCTCCCGGCGTTGGAAGCCCTGCGGCTCGACACCGGCCGCCGGGTCCGCTGGGTCTGGGTGTACACCGCCGAAGCCCACCCGGCCGGCTCCTCCGAACTCGCCCGCAACGCCGAGCAGGCCGTGAGCGTCAACCCCCACGCCGACCTCGACGGCCGTAAGCAGCACGCCAAAGAGCTCGCCCGACTCGCCAACCTCAACGGGGACCTCGCCGTCGACCCCATGAACGCCACGCTCAGCGAAACGCTGGGCACCTTCCCCACCGGCGCGGTGGTTTTAGACGCCGACCTGAAGATCGTGGCCAGGGACGAATGGGCCGACCCCTTCGCCCTGCGGCAGGCGCTGGACGCACTATGACGTGAAGGAGTCGCGGCCGTTGGCGGAATCATTTTTCGGCCAACGCATACCAAGTGTATACTTCGCCGCGTGAGCCCGGCCGAGGCCATCGCGACCGTCTCTGCCTGCCTCGAGCGCGGCGACGTCACGGTTCGGGAACACGTCTACCTTCGACTCCGTGAGCGCAACCTGCAGCTGGTTGACCTGTTCGACCTGCTGGGTGATGCCGACGGAGCTTGGAGTGATGGGCATGACCGACATGGTCGCGAACGTTGGTTCCTGTCGGGCACGTTGTACGACGGCACTCGTGCCGAGACCCTTGTGGTTATTGATGTCCGTCCACACGCCACCGTCTTCACGATCTACTGGCTATGAGCACCACGACTGACAATGCCGCTGAGAACCTCCCCTACGCGCTCGACTTGGGCGCGGGCCGGACTCTCGTGATCGAGTTGACGCCGGCCGAGTACGGGCATGACGTCGATGGGGATCTCGTATTCACGCCGGCGGGATGCCGTCGTTTGGACAAGGCTCGGGCCGCCGCGGTCGACATGCCGGACGATCCCTCGCCGGGCTGGATCAAGTCGTTTCGCGCTGCCTTGGGGTTGACGCAAGCCGAGTTGGCCGCTGCGTTGAACGTGGACAAGCTGACCGTCTCGCGCTGGGAGCGCGGGGCGGTTCGACCACGCCTGGCGGCCGTCCGCGCTATGCGGCAACTCCGGAAGAAGGCCGCGAGGCTTGGTATGGTTGTGGCTTGAGCCCCCACCGACGGCGGTCGACCCACCACCCCCACCGCTTTGTCCGTTCCCTCGTGGCGGCGCATGCCGTAAACCGGCGGTCATGGCCGTTACCCGAGAGCCCGCTTCCGGTCGTCGCCGCGTCGTCATCCTTGGCGGCGGGTTCGCCGGGGCGTACTGCGCGCAGAAACTCGAATCCATCGTCGACCCCGGCGAGGTCGAGGTCGTGCTCATCGACCGCAACAACTACTTCATCTTCTACCCGCTGCTCGTCGAGGCCGGCACGGGCAGTCTGGCGCCGGAGCATTGCGTGGTGTCGCTGCGGAAGTTCGTGGGGCGGAGCAACTTCCTCAAGGCCGAGGTCAGTTCGCTGGGGCTGGAGGACAAGGTGGTGCGGTACCACGTCATGGGCGACGATGTGCCGCGGGAGATGGTGTATGACCACTTGGTCGTGGCGATCGGCACGGTGACGCTCGCCCCGCCGGTGCCCGGCTTGGCCGAGCACGGCTACGAGATGAAGAACCTCGCCGACGCCATGGCCCTGCGGGACCGGGCGATCATGCTGCTCGAAGAAGCCGACGGCATCACCGACCCCGCCGAGCGCCGCCGGCTGCTCACCTGGGTCGTGGTCGGCGGCAGCTTCACCGGCATCGAGGTCGCCGGCGAGTTCGATCAGTACATGAAGGCCGCCACCAAGTTCTATCCCAACGTCTCGCCCGACGACGTGAACGTGACGGTCATCAACCGCGGCGACCAGTTGCTCAAGGCCCTGGACCCCAAGCTGGGCGACTGGACCTACCGCCACCTCACCCGCCGCGGCCTCGACGTGCGGCTCAACGAGGAAACCACCGCCATCGGCCCCCGCAGCGTCACGCTCAAATCCGACGGCAGCGAACTGCCTTGCAGCACCGTCGTCTGGGCCGCCGGCATCCAGAGCAACCCGGTCGTGAAGCACTTCAACCTCCCCGTCGACCGGCGCGGCTACATCCTCGCCGAGCGCGACACGAAGGTGCAGGGCTACGACCACGTCTGGGCCATCGGCGACGGCGCGTACAACCCCGACGCCAAGGGCGAGAGCTACCCCACCACCGCCCAGATGGCCATCGGCATGGGGCAGCAGTGCGCCAAGAACATCCAGCGGGCCATGCACCGCGAGCCGACCAAGCCCGTCGAGCTGAAGAACAAAGGCATGCTCGCCGCCTTCGGCTACGGCGACGCCATCGGCCAGATCGGCGGCCTGACCATCACCGGCTGGCTCGCCTGGTTCCTGTGGCGCGGCGCCTACCTCTCCAAAATCCCCGGCCTCTCCCGCAAAGTCCGCGTCGCCGCCGACTGGACGCTGGACCTCGTCACCAACCGCGACTTCGTCGAACTCGGCATGCACAAACTCGTCCGCGGCGACTGCCCCCCGGCCGCCAAACCGGACGATCAGCCGAAGGAAAAAGAACCCACCTACGCCGCCGCCGGGTGAGTGGCAAAAAAGATTGTGGCCGCCGCATTGCCGGCCGCAGCTGGCTTCTGTCACACCGCCAACTCAGGTGCGGGTGTCGCTGAAGCCGCCTCCGCCTTGTGGAGGCGGAGCTTCACGAACCAGAGCAATCTCGCCCTCGCATGCGAAGCCCCGCCTCTGCGAGGCGGAGGCGGTTTCAGCGACGTGGCGGTGCAAGCAAATTGAACTTGCGTGACGGACGCAACCCCGACTTACCATCGGGTTCGTGTTCCCCGCCGATGTTGATCTATACGACCCGGCGTTCGTCCGGCGGCTGTTCGATGAGATGTCGACGACCTACGGCACCGTCAATGTCTTCTCCTCCTTCGGCTTCTGCATTCGCTGGCGACGGCAGTGCGTTAATGCGATCCACCTGCCGACGGCGGCGGCGGTGGTCGACCTGATGAGCGGCATGGGCGAGCTCCACGACCCGCTGCGCCGACAGGGCAAGGCGGGCACCGTCATTGCCGTGGACGTGTCGGCGGCGATGTGCCGGCAGGCAGAGCGGCTGGATCGGCGGCGGCTGCCGATGGCGGTGGTGCAGGCCGACGCGCTGCGGCTGCCGCTGGCGGATCAATCGGCCGATGCGGTGATCTGCTCGTTCGGGCTCAAGACGTTCTCGCCGACGCAAATCGAGCAGCTCGCCCAGCAGGTCCACCGAATTCTGCGGCCGGGCGGGGCGTTCAGCTTCCTTGAGATCAGCGTCCCACCGAACCGGCTGCTGCGGTGGCCGTACCTGTTCTACCTCAACCGCGTGATTCCGCGGATCGGCCGGTTGTTCATGGGTAACCCAGATAACTACCGCCTACTGGGCGTCTACACCACCCGCTTCGGCGGCTGCCGCCAGGCGCGGGACGCTTTCGCCTCGGCCGGCCTGGAGGCGAGGCTGGCGAGCTACTTCTTCGGCTGCGCCACCGGCGTGATCGGCTGCCGGCCACCGTAGCGCGAAACCCCACCTGTTCCTTAGCGGCAAGAGAAGCCCACGCGGCGTTGGAGGCCTCAGCGACACTGATGTGTGAAAACCAGACGAGAACACCCATTAACTTTCGCGCCGGTCTGGCGTCTACTACGGCGATGAACCGCCTTCTTACCCTTGCCGCCGCGGCGGCGCTTACTGTGCCGATGATGGCCCTTGCCCAAGATGATGTCCCCGCCGAGGCCGAGGTGCCGGTGCGGCGGGTGACGCTGTTCACCAGCGGCGTCGGGACATTCACCCACGGCGGCGAGATCGACGGCGACGCATCGGCGACGCTGCGATTTCCGGCGGATCAGGTGAACGACTTGCTCAAGAGCCTGATCCTCTCCGACGCCGGGGGGCAGGTCGGGCCGGTCACGTTCCCGTCGGCCGACCCGCTGGGCAAGACGCTGGGCAGCTTCCGGCTCGATTTGCGGGGCGAGCCGAACTTGGCGGCGATTCTGCGGCAACTGCGGGGGGCCGAGGTGACGGTGAAGCTGACCGGCGAGGAGATCAACGGCACCGTGCTGGGCGTCGAAATCCAGACGAAGCCGGTGGACGACGAGGCCGTCGACGTCACGATCCTGAACCTGTTCACCGGCACCAGCTTGCGGAGCGTGGACGTCGGCGAGGTCCGCGGCATCGAGATCGCCGACGAGCAGCTTCGGCAGGACTTGGAGCGGGCGCTTGCCGCCGTGGCCGAGGCTCGCGATGCCGACAAGAAGGCGATCACGCTGAACTTCAACGGCGACGGCCAGCGGCAGGTCGTCTTCGGCTACGTCGTCGCCCAGCCGATCTGGAAAACCAGCTATCGCCTCGTCCTGGGCCAAGGCGACGGCGACGACGCGGCGGCGGTGCAGGGTTGGGCCGTCGTGGAGAACCAGACGGACTTCGACTGGGACAACGTGCAGCTCTCCCTGGTCAGCGGCCGGCCGGTGAGCTTCGAGATGGATCTGTACGCCCCGCTGTACGTCGACCGCCCGAACGTGGACGTGCCGGTGTACGCCGCCGTGGTGCCGCAGAGCTACGCCGGGGGCATTGAGGAGAAAGAGCCAATGCAACTCAAGCGGCGGGCGGCGCGAATGTCGGGCATGCTTAGCGAGGACTTGGCCGATGAGGCTGCCGATCTATCGATGTCGGCCCCGGCACCTGCCTCAGCCGCATTCGATCCGACCGCCGGCGTCGCCGCCGCGGCCAGCGGTGGCGAGGCCGGGGCGCTGTTCGAGTACACCGTGCCGAGCGTGAAGCTGCCGCGGCAGAGCGGGGCGATGATCCCGATCATCATCGGCCAGGTGACGGCCGAGCCGCTGAGCATTTTCAACGCCGCGGTCCTCGCCGACCACCCGCTGCTCGGGGCCAAGCTCACCAACGACACCGACAGCCACCTGCCGCCGGGGCCGGTGACGGTTTACGACGGCAGCGACTACCAAGGCGACGCCCAACTCGTCGACACCCCGCCCGGCGGCAACCGCATGCTCAGCTTCGGCGTCGACCAGGAGATCAAAGCCGACGTCGAGCAAACCGGCGACCAAACCCTCACCGCCGCCAAGATCGTCAAGGGCACGCTCGAGCTCACCCGTCTGCAGCAGCAGACGACGACCTACAAGCTCGACAGCAGCGCGAGCGACGACAAGACCGTCGTCATCGAGCACCCCCGCCGCCAAGGCTGGGAGTTGGCTGATACGCCCGATCCCGACGAGACGACCGCCGACCTCCACCGCTTCCGCGTCGAGCTGCCCGCCGGCGAGCTCGGCGAGTTCAAGGTCACCCAGCAAACCACCACCCGCCAGCAAATCGCCCTGCTCGGCCGCGACGTCGGCAGCCTGATCAGCCTGACCCGCACCGGACAACTGGACGACGAGGTCCGCAAAGCCCTCCGGCAAATCATCCAGGAAAAGCAGGCCCTTGAAACGCTCCGCCAGCAGGAGCAGCAAGCCGCCGGTCAGATCAACGAGATCGCTCAGGAGCAGCAACGCATCCGCCAGAACATGGAAAGCGTCAACCGCCAAGGCGATTACTACAACCGCCTCTTGACGAAGCTCAACGAGCAGGAAACCCAGATCGAAGCGCTGCAGGAACAACGGTTGGAGTTGCAACAGCAAATCAATGCCGCCGAGCAAAAGCTGGATGAAAGCATCCGCACACTCAACGTCGGCCGCTGACCCACACCGTCGGACCAGACAAGGCGGGTGCCCCAAGCTGACCCCAAATCGCACCCCAACCGGCACTTCGGCATCCCGGCAAACCTCCTCCGATTCTGGGGCGATGCCTTTCAGTGGGTGAGACGCATGTTCCGGACCGTCAAGCCCCGCCTCCACGAGGCGGCAGTAGTTTCAGCGACGTCAGATCCTGGTGCAAACCGCCCTGCCGTGCTTGGACGCGTGGTGGATGGAAAGACGCCCGGCGTCGGCGTGTCGGCTGTCGAGCAGAGGCCCCGCAAGAACCTACTTCGGCTTTGGCTTGCGGCGTTTGGGCTTCTCGCGTTCGGCGATCACTTTGGGGCCGGTGGGGCAGTGGATGAACAGCGGGCAGGCCTCGCACTTGGGGCGTTGGCTGGTGCACAGGGCCCGGCCGTGGCGGATGAGCAGGTGGCTCCAGTCGGCCCACTGCGTTTGCGGGACGATCGGGATCAGGTCGTGCTCGACTTTCACGGCGTCGTCGTGTCTCGTCAGACCCAATCGGCGGGCGAGGCGACCGACGTGGGTGTCGACGGTGACGCCCGCGTTGATGCCAAACGCGTTGCCAAGGACGACGTTGGCGGTCTTGCGGCCCACGCCGCGGAGCTTGGTGAGTTGCGCCATGTCGGCCGGCACTTCGCCGTCATGGTGGTCGACCAGCGCCTGGGCCATGGCTTGGATGCTTTTGGCTTTCTGGCGGAAAAAGCCGCAGGAGGCGACGAGGCTTTCCAGTTCGTCCATCTCCGCCGCGGCGTAATCGGCGGCCGACTGGTACTTCGCGAACAACGCCGGCGTCGTGCGGTTCACCCGCTCGTCGGTGCATTGGGCCGAAAGGATCGTCGCCACGACCAGTTCCAGCGGTGTCGAGAAATCAAGCGAGCACGAGGCGTCCGGGTACAGCCGCCACAGCATCGGCAGAATGGCATCGACCCGCTCCCGGCGACGCTGCACGGTTTTCGACTCACGCGGCATGGCGGGGAGTATTGCCACGCAAGGCGCGACGCGTGGCAAAGACGAACGACGCCGACACGGCGCCGCTTCCTCACGGGCGCGGCTCTGCGTCGGCGTCATCGGTACTGCCTGACGGCACCAGCACCGGCAGGGCGGCACGGTGGACCTCGGCGATCAGCTCCCGGGCGACGGTGATCTCGCCGTCGATCGTGATCGGCATCGGCGGCTCGCTGGTCAGGCGGACGCCGCGGGCGTGCCAGGTGCGGACGGCGGCGCTGTCGGTGTAATCGGCCCCAAGGTCGGCGGCCATCACGCGGGCGGCGATGGCGATCGACTCGCCCACGTGCCGGGGCGGCTGGATGACGACGACGTTGAGCTTGCCGTCAAACGGGTCGGCGTCGGGCGCCGCGACGAACCCGCCGCCCACGTACCGGCCGTTGGCGACGACGATGTTCGACAGGGCCAAGCCTTCTTCGACGTCGGCCTCGTCTTGGCCGGCCGGTTCGGCACCAAAGACGCTCAGCGTGGCGGCGTACGCCGTCGGATCAGCCGCGGCGACGGCGGCGACACGCAGGTAGGCTAACACGCCCCACCGCTGCTTGATCTCGTCGGTGAGGTGCTCGTGCAGCTCGCCGCCGAAGCCGCCGCTGAGCAGGTTGATCGCCCAGCCCTCGCGGCGGCCGTCGTCGCCGTTGATCGTGTAGCGCATCACATCGGCGTGCTTCACCACCGCCCCGCCCAGCGCCGCCACGGCCTCGCCGACGTCGTCGGGCATGTGCAGCGAGCGGCGGTAATCGTTGCCAGTGCCCAGCGGCAACACGCCCAGCGCCGGCGGTTGCTCGACGCCGGCGTCGAGAATGCCCGAGGCGACGCTGTTCACCGTGCCGTCGCCCCCGGCGGCGACGATCCGGCACATGCCCGAGGTCGCCCGCTCGATGGCCATCTGCTTGGCGTCGTCGGGGCTGCTGCTGGGGCACAAATCGAAGCCGAGGTCGCGCAGGGCGTCGTGGTGTGCTTCAAGTTCGTCGGCGCTGCCGGCGTTGGGGTTGTAGATGACGCAGTCGGGCAAGATTGGGGTAGTGTAGTGAGGTGCGGCCGGCGGGCGAGTCGTCTAAGCTGCGGCCATGCCCGACGAGACGTCTGCCGCCACGCAAAACCCGAGCAACACCGCCCGCCGCACCATTGATCACCCGGCCATCGCCCCGCTCAAGCGGCAGTTTCCCGAGTTCAAGTGGCTTGCCCGCGAGTTCCGCGACATGGTCTCGCTGGTCGTGCCGCGTGAGAAAATCGAAGAAGTCTGCGGCTTTTTGCGGGACGACCCGAACCTGCGGTACGACCAGCTCTTGGAGCTCAACGCCGTCGACTACCTCGGCTACCCGCTGAAAATGCCCGGGCGGTTCTGCATCAACTACGGCCTGCTGAGTTTGCCGCACAACAGCCGCCTGTGGCTCAAGGTCTTCCTCGACCCCGAGCACCCCACCGCCCCGGGCAGCAAGTGGAACACGTTCCGCGACGAGGAGGTCCAGGAAAAGGGTGATCCCGGTCTGAAGCTGCCCACCGTCACCACCGTCTGGCCCAGTGCCGACTGGATGGAGCGCGAGGCGTACGACATGATGGGCATCGTCTTCACCGGCCACCCCGACCTCCGCCGCATCATGACTTGGAACGGCTTCGGCAACTACCCGCTGCGCAAGGACTACCCCCTCCGCGGCGTCGGCGAACGCGAAGGCTACAAAATCGTCACCCGCGAAACGGCGTGAGGCGGAGGAGCATGCGATGCCACTGGTCTTCCGGGACGGTCCTTACCACTTCAGCTTCTTCGCCGCCGACGAGAGTGAGCCGCCGCACGTGCACATCAAGCGCGACAACCTCAAGGCGAAATACTGGCTGAGCCCGCTGAAGCGGGCCGACGGCGGTCGATTCAGTGAAGTTGAGTTGCGTAGGATCGAGAAGATCTTGCAGGAACGGCGAACCGAGCTTCTGGAGGCATGGCATGATTTCTTCGGCAACACTTGATGCGGCTCAAGGGGTCGATCACACGATCACGGATGCCCGCGTCGACGGCGACGACATCGTCCTGCAGCTTCAGGACGGACAAGAAGTCCGCTTCGGCATCGACTTCTCGCCCCGCCTGCTGGTCGCCGGCCAGGAGGAGTTGGAGAACATGACGTTCATGCGCGACACCGTCGAGTGGCCAGACCTCGACGAGGGAACACGCGTTGGCCCCATCCTCAAAGGCAACGTATCGGGTGAGTGTGAAGCCCATTTCGCCCGCTACATCCGCTGCCGGCGCGAAGGCTTGGATTACCTGATGCAGTGGAAGCTCCCCTACCCCGAAGAAGGACGCAACCGCCCGGCGTTCGATCTGGCTAGGCGTCTTGGCCATGTGCCGCGCGTGCCCGTGACCAAGGCGGCCGAGTAGTGTTCGAGCCCCTCACCCAGCGTCGGTACCTCTTGCCGTTCAAGGCCAAGCGGCTGCCGCAGCGGGAGGCGGACGTGCTCATCGTCGGTGGCGGCGTGGCCGGCCTGCGGGCGGCCATCGCAGCGGCGGATGGCGGAGCGGAAGTGCTGCTGCTGACGAAGGACACGATCGCCGAGTCCAACACCTGGTACGCCCAGGGCGGCATCGCGGCGGTCATGGATCACGAGCACGACTCGGTCGAGAGCCACGTCCAGGACACGCTGGCCGTCGGGGCGGGGCTGTGCAACGAGGCGGCGGTGCGGGTGGCCGTCGAGGAAGGGCCGGAGCGGGTGCTGGAGCTGCTGGGGTGGGGCGCCAACTTCGACAAGGACGCCGCCGGGCAGATCGCGATGACGCTGGAGGCCGGCCACAGCTTCGCCCGCATCCTGCACGCCTTCGGCGACGCCACCGGCCGCGAGCTGTCGAACACGCTGATCCGCACCGTCCGCTCGCGCGATTCGATCCAGATCATCGAGCACGCGCTGGCCGTCGATTTGCTGACCGACGACGACGGCCGCTGCGCCGGCGTGCTCGGGATGGTCGACGACGAGCTGACCGTCATCTGGGCCAAGCAGACGATTCTCGCCACCGGCGGCGCGGGCGTGTTGTGGCGGGAGACGACCAACCCCAGCATCGCCACCGCCGACGGCCACGCGATGGCCTACCGGGCCGGGGCCGCCATCCAGGACATGGAGATGGTGCAGTTCCACCCGACCACGCTCTACATCGCCGGGGCCGGGCGGGCGCTGATCACCGAGGCCGTCCGCGGCGAGGGGGCCCACCTCATCGACAACGCCGGCGAGCGGTTCATGCCGCTGTACCACCCCGACGGCGAGCTGGCCCCGCGCGACGTGGTCGCCCGCGGCATCGTGAAACGCATTCGCGACACCGGCCACACGCACGTCTTCCTCGACGCCCGCCACCTCGACGCCGAGAAATTCCGCAGCCGCTTCCCCGGCCTGATCAAGCTCGCCGGGCAGTTCGATCTGGACCCGGCGACCGACCCGATCCCGGTCCATCCGTCGGCCCACTACATGATCGGCGGCATCGCGGCCGACCTCGAAGCCCGCACCACCGTGTCCGGCCTCTTCGCGGTCGGCGAGTGCGCGTGCAGCGGTTTGCACGGGGCGAACCGCCTGGCCAGCAACAGTTTGCTGGAAGGTTTGGCCTTCGGCGAGCGGGCCGGGCGGCTCGCCGCCGAGGAGGCCGCCGGCATCCGCAACGGCCACCCGAAGAAGCTCGCCCACGAGCTGCCGCCCAGCGAGCGGACGGAGCTGGACGTGCCGGACGTCACCGGCAGCCTCCGCAGCGTCATGTGGCGCAACGCCGGCATCGAGCGGACCGGCGACCGTTTGGCCGAGACGCGGGAGATCGTGGCCTTCTGGAGTCGCTACGTGATGGACAAGGTCTTCGACCCCGCCCACATTGGCCTCGACCGCGCCGCGGCGGGTTGGAGCTTGCAGAACCTGCTCACCGCCGGCCACCTCGTCGCCAACGCCGCCTACGCCCGCACCGAGAGTCGCGGCGCCCACTTCCGCATGGACTGCCCCGACCGCGACGACGCCCGCTGGAAGCTCCGCCTGACCTGGCAACGCCCCAGCGAAACCCCGGTGGGCCGGGAGGTGTGAGCGGGGGACAGCGCCTGAGGTCCGACCGGACCTCCGCCGCGTAGCGGCGGGGCTACGCCCGAGGTGGGAGTTGCTCGGACTGCGGGCGTAGCCCCGCCGTTACGCGGTGGAGGTCTGGTCGGGTGGTGCGTTCGTCGCAGCCACCCGCCTCAGAAGTTGCGGTGGAAGTCGCGCACCTCGTTGAACCCCGGCAGCCAGACGAAGAGGAAGAACAGCAGGAACAGGATAAACCCGATGATCGTGAAGGCCACATACCACTTCGCCGCGAACCAACCGATGCGGGCGAAGTCGCCCATCGCCCGGCCGACCGACTCGTCTTTATGACCGTCCAGCCACCGCGGCTCCTTCATCGGCCCGCCGCGCACCCACTCGCCGCAGTGGCGGCACTTGCGGGCCGTCTGGCTGATCTCGCCTTCGCAGAATTGGCAACGGTGCATCACCCCATGCTAAGCCACGCCCCGGCCGGCTCACAACCGATATAGTGCCGCATGCCCCCCGCGACCCCCGCCTCCGGCCTGCTGCTTGTGCTTTGCGGGCCCAGCGGCGTGGGCAAGAGCACCCTCTCCCGGCTCCTCGCTGAGCGGGAGGGCGTGCACTACACCGTCAGCGTCACCACCCGCCCCAAAAAGCCCGGCGACGAGAGCGGCAAGACGTACGAGCACGTCACGAAGGACGAGTTCTACCGCCGGCTCGATGACGACGAGTTCCTCGAATACGCCCGCGTCTACGGCGAGTACTACGCCACGCCCAAGCACCCGGCCCTCGACGACCTCACCGCCGGCCGCGACGTGTTGCTGGAGATCGATGTTCAGGGCGCCCTGCAGGTCCGCCACCATCACCCCGCGGCCGTCACCATCTTCATCCTGCCGCCCGACGAGCAGACGCTGCTGCAACGTCTTACCGACCGCGCCCGCGACACCGAGGCCGAGGTGTATCAACGGTTCCGCGCCGCCAAGCGCGAGATCTACATGGCCAAGGGCAGCCGGGCGTTCGACTACATGGTCATCAACGACGACCTCGACGAAGCCTTCGACGACCTGAAAAAGATCATCCGCCACAAGAAGGAGGGCGGGGATATGTGAGGAGGTGTTAGGTGTTAGGTGTTAGGTGTTAGGTGTTAGGTGGTAGGTGGTAGGTGCTTTCGCTCGCGTGCGTA
>CAYLSV010000007.1:9649-10969 GCA_964386435.1 uncultured Tepidisphaerales bacterium | reverse complement strand
GTTTAACAGTGTGAACGCATAAGAAACCCCCACCGCCGCGTAGCGGCGGGGCTACGCACGCGAGCGAAGCTCACCCTCCGAGCCTCCGAGCCTCCGAGCCTCCGAGCCTTCGTGCCTTCGTGCCTTCGTGCCTTCGTGCCTTGCTCATGTGCCGGCGGCGTTTTCGTCCGGGGCTGCGGGGGCGGGGGTGATGGGCAGGTAGGTTGCCCCGGGGTAGGCGACGACGTTGACCATCTGGCCGATGGTGACCTCGCCGCTGTGGAGGTCGATGGCGTCGGGGGTCTTGGGCAGCTCGACCAGCACGCTCGCCCCGGCGTGGAGGAGCAGGTGCGTGCCGGTGGCGGCGCGGACACGGCCCTGGATGCGGCGGGGCTCGCCGATGATCGGCTCGATGAAGTTACCGCCGCTGGGCACGGTGTAAATCTTGCGGGCCTTGACCGCGATGATGCCGCGGACCGGGCGGCGTTCGGGCAGGGTGTAGCTGCCGCCGTCGAAGTCGTAGCCAAGGTGGCACTCGTATGTCGTCTCGCTGGGGGCGAAAATCACCTGGCCGTGCTTGTGGCTGAGCACCTTGCCCTTGCTCGGGTACTCGCGGGCCAGATCCGGCACCTGGGGCGTCAACACGGCATCAGCGGGCACGGGCATCGCGGCGAGTCTAAACGGCAACGCCCGCTTGTCCACGTCAACCACTCAACCGCCGCGAGTTCACGCGAAGATCAACCCCTCGCGCGGGTAACGCTCGTGCCGATGGACCGCGGCGTGGTCGAGCATCGTCCAGCCGCGCCACACGCCGATGGCGGCGAGCACGGCGTCGAGGGCGTCGCCGCCGGGGTCTTGCATCATCACCCGCCGGCGGTGGGCCGACACCTCCACCCATGGCATGAGCGCCCGCAGGATGATCTGCCGCGTCGCCCGCCGCTTGGCGTCCACGGGCTTGCCGCCGGGCTGCTTGTAGTTCTGGTGCGGCAACCCCAGCCGCTTGAGCGTGCTGCTGGGGCAGACCTCGGCCACCACCCGCCGAGCCGCCGGCAGCTGCGCGTACTGCAGCGGCAACACCGCCGTCTGCTCGTCGGCGGCGAGCGGGGCGAGGACGTCGCGCATGCCGTGGAAGGTCTGGTAGATGATTCGGTAGTGGTAGCCGTCGAACGGCGTTTTCTCCTCGACGTCGGTGAGCCGCCGCATGTGGGTCTGGCCGTGGTCGCGCTTGGCCATCGCCAGCAAATGGTGCCCGAACGCCGGTGCGTCGCCGGGCCAGTTCTTCACCAGATCAAGCTGATCCGGCACCACGTCGCCCAGCAACTCGATGGGCATGCCGAACGG
>CAYLSV010000007.1:0-9639 GCA_964386435.1 uncultured Tepidisphaerales bacterium | reverse complement strand
CCGCCGCACCAGGTGGTCCAGCGCCGGCCCCAGCGCGTCGTCGCCGGCCAGATCGCCCAGCCGCCGCAGCCGCGTCAACCGCAACGGCATCGCCCCGCCGATCACCGTGCACTCGGCCACCCACGCCGTCCGCCCGGCCAGCCGCGCCCCGCTGAAGTCGACGCCCACCACCACCCGCGGCTCGAACGGCACGCCGCAGCGTAGCCCACCGCGTCACCGGCCCTCGATGATCTCCACCGCCCGCCGCAAGACGGCGCGGGTCAGATCATGGGCGAGCGCCGGCGTCAGCTCCCGCCCTTCCTGCCAGTACTCCGGCGGCACGACCCGCTGGGCCAGATCACGCAGTTCGAGCATGACCGCCTGCTCCCGCTCGGCGAGGGCGGCCGAGTCGTCCCGATCCAGGGGCTCCGCGGCGTCGCGGGCGAGCATGAGCGTGCTGACCTGCCAATCGTACAGCGAATGCGAGACATCAGAACCTTGGGCCATGGCGACACGTTAGACGTGCCACCTGCTCACGCGAACGTGCCAAGGGTGTCGCCGGCGGGCATGGCGTCGGGGCGGGCGAAGTCGGTGGTCATCTCGACGAAGCCGCCGAGTTGGCCGCTGTCGCGGAAGCCTTGCATGGCGTCGAGGACGTGGAAGCCGACGCCGATGTCGCAACGCGGGGTGCGACCGCCGGTGCGAATGGCGTGGCACAAGTCGGCGAGGCCTACGGAGCGGCCATAGCCGGTGGCGGTCGCGGGCTCGAGTTCGGTGAAGTCGTCGTCGCCCTTCTTCTTCAGCAGGACGGTGCCGTCGAAGTTGTTGGGGTCGGGGATGCGGAGCATGCCCTCGGTGCCGTGGAGCGTGATCGGCTGCTTGCCATTGAAGTCGGTGACGGGCATGGCGAAGCTCTGGACCATGGTGCCGGTGACGCCATTGGCGAACTCGGCGACGCCGACGTAGTGGTCGGGTGTCTGGACGTCGATCTTCTTGCCGTTGAGCGGCTCGCTGGTGATCGTGCGGTCGCTGATGGCGATGTTCGCCAGGCCCGCGACGCGGCGGATGGGGCCGAGGATGTGGCACAACGCGGTGAGGTAGTACGGCCCCATGTCGAACATCGGGCCGCCGCCGGGCTGGTAGTAGAACTCGGGGCTGGGGTGCCACGTCTCGTGCCCGCCGCCGGCCATGATGGCGGTGAAGGCGATGGGCCGCCCGATGAGGTCGTCGTCCACGGCCTTCCGGGCCGTCTGGATGCCGCTGCCGAGGACGGTGTCCGGGGCGACGCCGACGAGCAGGTTCTTGTCCTTGGCCACGGCGAGTACCCGCTTCGCCTCGTCGCGATCCACGCCCAGCGGCTTTTCGCAGAACGTGTGCTTGCCGTGCTCCAGCGCCTGCACCATGGTCGGCACGTGGGCCTGCGGGATCGTGAGGTTCAGGATGACGTCGAGATCGGCGTCGGTGGCCAACTCATTTGGCGTCAGCACCCGCAACCCGCCCCGCTCCGCGGCGACCTTCTCGGCCGTCTGGCGGTTCAGATCGGCGACGGCGACGATGTCGAGGATCGGCAGGTTCTTGGCGTTGTCGAAGTACTGCTTGCTGATCTTGCCGCAGCCGAGGACGCCGATGCGCAGGGGTTGGGGGTCAGGCATGCGGCCACAGTAGGAGGGGCTCCAGCCTGCCCTACTTCTTGTCGCGGTCGTAGACGGCTTCGGGGTTGAAGTAGGCCCAGATCGCCACACCGGCGGTGGCGGCGGCCATCGCGGTGGGGAGCAGGCCCTTGGGGTCGACCTTGCTGTACTTGACGCCGCAGCACGCCTTCAGGAAGCCCACGCCGATCGCCGCCGCGGCAATGCCGCCCACCAACGGCACGGCCCCGGCGACCACTTTGGCATCCGTCTCATCGCTCGTTTGGAGGAACATGGTGGTTGAGCAGCAAGCGGCGGGCCGCGGCGGAAGGCGTTGCTGGTAGTGAGTCGCTGGTTGCTGGTCAGGCCAACAACCAGCAACTCACCACCGACAACCCGGTCACAGCTTTTCCAGCTTCGTCACGCGGCCGCCGATGATCCATTCGGCGACGAAGATGTTGCCGTGGGCGTCGACGTCGATGCCGTGGGGGCTGTTGAACTTGCCGGGGGTCAGGCCGCCGTTGCGCTGGACCTGGGGCCAGTTTTCGAGGCTCGTGACGCCGGGGTTGTCGCCGATCTCGGCGACGATCGTGAAGTCGGGCTTCATGATCTTGATGCCGGTGTGCAGCTCGGCGACGTAGACCAGGCCCTTGTGGAACGCGAAGCTCGTCGGCGTGTGGCAGGCCTTGGTCGAGCGGAGGAAGTTGCCCTCGTGGTCGTAGACGGCCACGGTTTTCTTGTTCCGGTTGGCGATCCACAGCTCGCCCTCGGGCGAGAAGGCGATGGCGTGCGGCACGTCGAAGCGGCCGGCGCCTTCCTCGCCGGTGAGGTGCTTGCCCCACTTCTTGCCGTCCCAGACGTGGATGAGCGACGAGCCGTAGCCGTCGGTGATCCAGACGCGGCCGTCGGGCCCTTGGGCGGCCCAGGTGGGGAAGTACTTGCCGGGGCTCTTGGGCTTGGAGAACTTCTCGATGACCTTGCCGGCGGTGTCGGTGCGGACGACCTCGGCCGATTCGCAGTCGACCAAGAGCAGCGTCTCGGTGCCGTCTTCATCGACGACGCGGGTCAGGCCGTGGGCACCGGTCCAGCGCTGGCCGCCGATCTTGCTCTTGAGGCGGCCGGTCGGGCCGTAGCGGAGCAGGGCGTCCTCCTTCTGGGCAAAAACAAGGAGGTCGCCCGAGTCGAGGCAGGCGACGCCGTGGGTGCGGCCGCCGACGAGGGAGAGCGGGCTCATGGGCAGCACGGCGAACTTGTCGTGCCAGCGGTACTTGAACTTGCCCGAGCCGATGTCGGGGCCGCCCTTCTTGGCGGACTTGGCCGATGCCTTGGCGGCGGGCTTTTTGGCGGGGGTGGCCTTTTTAACGGGCTTTTTGGCAGCAACGGCGGGCTTTTTGGCGGCCGGCTTCGACTTGGGCTTGGTGGCAGTGGTTGGCATTGTGGTGGACCGGGCGGCGCGACGCCCGGCGGATGAGAACGCGGCAGAATGACACCCGCCGGGAATCCGGCAGGTCGGGCAAAGCAAACGAACGGCTCAGGCGATGGTGACGTCGTCGGAGAGGTACACGTCCTGAATCGTGTTCAGGAGGTTGACGCCCTCGTTCATCGGCCGCTGGAACGCCTTGCGGCCGCTGATCAGGCCCATGCCCCCGGCCCGCTTGTTGATGACCGCGGTGCGGACGGCCTCGCCGAAGTCGTTCTTGCCGCTCGCCCCGCCGCTGTTGATCAAGGGGGCCCGGCCCATGTAGCAGTTGGCCAGTTGGTAGCGGGTCAGCTCGATCGGGTGGTCGCCGGGCGTCAGTTCGTCGTAGATCCGCTCGTCGAACTTGCCGTAGGACGAGTCGCCCATGTTGAGCATCTTGTAGCCGCCGTTGTTCTCCGGCAGCTTCTGCTTGATGATGTCGGCCTGAATCGTCACGCCAAGGTGGTTGGCCTGGCCGGTGAGGTCGGACGACACGTGGTAATCGGTGCCGTCCTTCTTGAAGGCGTTGTTCCGCAGGTAGCACCAGAGGACAGTCACCATGCCCAGTTCATGGGCACGATGGAAGGCTTCGGAAACTTCCTGAAGCTGCCGGCCTGATTCCTCGCTGCCCCAGTAGATGGTCGCCCCGACGCTGACGGCGCCCATGTCAAACGCCTGCTCGACCTGGCCGAACATCACCTCGTCGGCCTTGTTCGGGAACGTGAGCAGCTCGTTGTGGTTGAGCTTGACCATGAACGGGATCTTGTGGGCCCACTTGCGGCTGCACATGCCCAGCACGCCCAGCGTCGAGCAGACGGCGTTGCAGCCGCCCTCGTAAGCGAGGCGGACGATGTTCTCGGGGTCGAAGTACTGCGGGTTCTTGGCGAAGCTCGCCCCGGCGGAGTGCTCGATGCCCTGGTCGACCGGCAGGATGCTGACGTAGCCGGTGTTGGCGAGTCGTCCCGAGCCCATGATGTGGTTGAAGTTCCGCAGCACGTTGGGCGAGCGGTCGGTTTGGGAGACGACGCGGTCGACGAAATCCGGCCCCGGCAGATGGAGGTCAGACTTTTTGACGCCCTTAGCCTCGTAAGAGAGGAGTTCGTCGGCCTCGTCGCCGAGGTGGTCTTGGATGGTGCTGGTGACGGTGGTGGACATGATAATCGGCTTTCTGCCGGCCGGAGTCGCCGGTGGGGGCCGCATGATAGAGGCAAGCCGCCGCCCGGCCAAGATCACCGCGCGCCCGATCGGCAGAAATTGCCGACCCGCCCCGCCGGGCCGCGTCCGGTAACGCCATTGGCGGCCGACGTCCGATAGGTCCGGCATGGACTTCGGCACCATCATCGGGTACGGCCTCGCCTGGGGCAGCATGATGTTTGGCATGTGGCACCTCACCCACTCGCTGGGCCCGTACTGGAAGCCGACCGAGGTCGTCCTGGTGGGCGGCCTGGCCGTCGGGGCGGCCATCGCCTCGACGCCCATGCACTCGGTGCTCGGAGCCTTCAAGAGCGTCAAAAAGATGGTCATGAACAAGCCGGTGCACATCGACCACCTGATCAAGGAGATGGTCGAGTTCGCCGAGACGGCCCGCCGGGACGGCGTGCTGGCGCTGGAGAGCGTCAGCAAGACGCACCCCGACCCGTTCGTCCGACGGGGGTTGCAGCTGACCATCGACGGCACCGACCCCGAGGTCGTCAAAAGCACGTTGCAGATGGAGGTCGCCGCCATGGCCGAGCGGCACAAGCATGGCAAGCACTTCTGGCACACGTGCGCCAAATTCGGCCCCGGCTGTGGCTTGATCGCGTGCCTTGTCGCGCAGGTGGCGATGTTCCAGAACCTTGACGGCGACGCCGCGAAGATCGGGGCCGCCCTCGCCGTCGCCCTCACCGGCACGCTGTACGGGGCAATCATCCAGAACGTCATCGCCGGCCCGATCGCCGACCGATTGACCGGCCTCTCGAAGGACGAACTCTTCGGCCGCGAGGTCGTGATGCAGGGCATCCTTTCGATCCAGGCCGGCAACAACCCCCGCGTCGTCGAAATGCAGCTGCTGAGCTTCGTCAGCGCCGGCCAGCAGGAAGCGCTGGCGACGGCGGCTTAGTGCGGAAAGGGACAAAGGGACGAAGGGACAAAGGGACAAAGTTCCGACCGCCCGCTGGTCCCGCCCTTCTGACACTTCGTCCCTTAGTCCCTCAGTCCCTTAGTCCCTCCCCCCGCCATGTCCTGCCAGTGCGACGAAGAAGAGATTTGTGAAGAGTGCCCCGAGTGGATCTTCACGCTGGCCGATTTGCTCATGTGCATGATGGGCCTGTTCGTGCTGCTGTGGGTGCTCAAGCCCGACGGCGGCGGGGCCGGCAGCAGCTCCAAGGCGCAGGCCGATGAGTCGCGACAGATCGAGATCATCGCCGCCATCCGCGAGAAGTTCGGCTACGTCCCCGACGGCAAGGACATGGACCCGGTCGACCTCTGGATGCTCCGCAAGGAGTTCGAGCGGCAAGCCACCAACGGCCCCGGCGAGAAGGGCAACGCCAAGCTCAAGCCCAACGGCGCCGAGGGCACCGAGCCGGAGGTCACCACCGTCCGCCCCGGCGACTTCTACACCGACGGCGGCCACCTGACCTTCGCCCCCGGCAGCGCGAGCCTGACCGCCAAGCATTTGGCCGACCTTGAAGACGTCGCCAAACGCATTCGCGGCCACAAGAACGTCGTGCTGATCAAGGGCCACGCCGCCCCGGACGATTCGGCATTTACAGACGATTTGATGGCGCTTTCCCTCCGCCGCGCCCAGGCCGTGGCCGACACGCTGGAGGTCATGGGCGTCGCCGCCGACACCATCCGCGTCCAAGGCTGCGGCCCCCACGAGCCGCTGGTCCGCCGGGCGTACGACGACGAAACCCGAGCCGCCAACCGCCGCGTCGAGGTCGAGGCGACGGACAAACTCATCACCGAGATGCAGGCCCCCCCGGTGCTGGCCCCGCGGTAAGTTCTGTTGACCGTCACTTGCGGAGCTTGAGGACGCCGAGGCCGGCGAGGGTGGCCAGGCCCGCCCAGGCCGCGGCGGGCAGGGGGACGGCGACGGCTTCGGGGAACTCCCGGATCGCCGGGCCGTCGGTGAGGAGCGTGACCGTCTCGTCCGCCGGCTCGTACACGTCGGCGTTAAGGGTGAGGATAATCGAGCGGGCGTACGGCATCGCCGGCTCGACGGTGCCGGCGGGTTGGGCGGCGTCGTCATTGCCGGAGCCGCCGACCACGGCACCGACGACCACCGGCGGCGTCGGGGCGTCGGGGCCTTCCGGCGGGCGGTGGAGGCCGACGGCCGTGTTCAGGTCCTGCGTGCGGCGCCGCTGTGGCGGCTGGTGGAGCCATTCGTCGTTGGCGTGGAAGACGCGAACCCGCTGCGGCAGGTTGACGGGCTGGTCGGTGGACCACTTGTGGCCGCGCATCGGCAGACGGTCGTCGCGGATCAGCGGCAGATCGCCGGCGGCCCAGTGCGAGTTGTGGCCGGGGGTGAGCGTGCGGACGGACGATTCGTCGGAAACGAGGTCGGCGGTCGGGGCGTGCAGAACGTCGGGCACCCACGCACCCTCCGCCAAGGTCGGCGGCGACGCGGGCGGCACCGGCCCGGCCGTTGCGGCGGCGGCGAGGGCGAAGGTGCAAACGAGGCTGGCGGCGACAGGCAAGTGGCTCATCTTGCCCCTTCTGTACCTAATCGGGGGACGCGTTGAGGCGCGTTCTTCATGATCGGACGTGCCGGATCAACCATATGATGACGGCCTGCGCCTGCTGCGACGATCACGCGGTTTCGGCGGCCTGGGGATCGGCCTTTCGGGTCGATCAACACGCCCTTGCGGCTTGAGTTGCTCGCGTGGGTATGCCGACACTTGATGTACGCTGGTTCGTGGTGCGGCCTAAAGTGGCCGCGATCCGAGCGTGAGAGGCGGCGTGGATGCCGGAGCATTGACGCCGAACTGAACGACATCGCCGGGCGGAGGACCCGGACGGAGAAGATCGACGCCGGTGCCCGTGGATCGGGCCGGCGCACCAATCGGCCCCCCGGCCGCAGGACCCCGCCCCATGCCCCGCGACATCCCCGTCGGCAACGGCTCGCTGCTCATCAACTTCGACGAGCGCTACCAGCTCCGCGACCTCTACTACCCCCACGTCGGCCAGGAAAACCACGCCGGGGGCGGCCCCTGCCGCTTTGGCGTCTGGGCCGAAGCCTCGGGCGAGGGCGATCACAAGCTGCCCGCCCATCTCGCGTGGTCCGATCACGCCGACTGGCACATCGAGCAGAAGTACCTGGAAGACGCCCTGACGACGGACGTGAACCTCCGCCACGACGGCATGAAGATCGGGCTCTCGTGCAACGAGTGCGTTGACTTCAACCGCAACGTCTACGTCCGCCGCGTCACCGTTCAGAACCACCACGACCGCGACCGGCTGATCAAAATCTTCCATCAGCAAGACTTCGCCATGTACGGCACGCGGATCGGCGACACCGCGTACTACGACCCGGAGCTGAAAGGGCTCGTCCACTACCGCAGCAAGCGGTACCTGATGGCGACGTTCATGGTCGGCGGCGAGCAGCGGGTCGACGAGTACGCCACCGGCACCAGCGGCTTCGGCGGGGCCGAGGGCACTTGGCGGGACGCCGAGGACGGGCAGCTTGGCATGAACGCCATCGCCCAGGGGGCGGTCGACAGCACCATCGCCGCCGCCGTCCGCGTGCCGGCCCACGGGGAGGCGACGCTCTACTTCGCCATCCTCGCCGGCGAGAGCCGCGACGAATTGGAGCAGCTTAATGGTTGGCTCGAGCGGCAGACGCCCCAGCGGGTGCTGGACCGGACGACCAGCTACTGGCGACTCTGGACCAGCGGCACCGGCGTGAACTTCGGCGACTTGCCGGAGGACGTCGTGAAGCTGTTCAACCGTTCGCTGCTCACCGTCCGCACGCAAATCGACAACGGCGGCGCGATTTTGGCGGCGAACGACTCGGACATCATGCAGTTCGCCCGCGACACCTACAGCTACGTCTGGCCGCGGGACGGCGCCCTCGTCGCCGACGCGCTGGACCTCGCCGGGTACAGCGATCTGGCCCGCAGCTTCTACAGCTTCTGCCAGCGGACCATTGAGGACGAAGGCTACTTCCTGCACAAGTACAACCCCGACGGCTCGCCCGCCAGCAGCTGGCACCCGTGGGTCAAGGACGGCCGACCGTCGCTGCCGATCCAGGAGGACGAGACGGCGCTGGTCGTCTGGGCGCTGTGGCGGCACTACATCCGTTACCGGGATTTGGAGTTCATCCGGCCGCTGTGGATCGACGTGGTCGTGCCGGCGGCAGAGTTCATGTGCAAGTACCGCGATGAGAACACCGGCCTGCCGCTGCCGAGTTATGATTTGTGGGAGGAGCGGTACGGCATCCACGCGTTCACGGTCGGCACCGTCTACGGCGGTTTGGACGCGGCGGCGTGCTTCGCCGAGGCGTTCGGCGAGAACGACCGCGCCGGCAAGTACCGTCGGGCCGCCAACGAGGTCCGCGAGGGCGCGGCCAAGCACCTTTGGAACGAGAAGGCCGACCGCTTCGCCCGCCGCTTGGTGCCCAAGGAATCTCAGCAGATCGGCGGCATCGCGAACCCGTCGACGGAGGATTTGTTCGAAATCGATCTGACGATCGACGCCTCGTTGTGGGCGATCCCCAAGTTCTGGCTGTTCGCCCCGGACGACCCCCGCGTCGTCGCGACGATGCAAGCCGTGGAAGATCGTTTGTGGGTCAAAACCGACGTCGGCGGCGTCGCCCGGTATGAGGACGATTACTACCACCGCGTCAGCGACGACATCGAGAACGTCGCGGGCAACCCGTGGTTCATCTGCACCCTCTGGCTGGCCGACTACGCCATCGCCCGCGCCAAGAGCCCGACGGACCTCAAGAAGGCCCACCGCATCTTCGAGTGGGTCGCCGATCACGCCCTGCCGAGCGGGTGCTTGGCCGAGCAGGTGAACCCGTACACGAACGCCCCGATGAGCGTCAGCCCGCTGACGTGGAGCCATGCGACGGTGGTCAGCACGGTGATCAAGTACCTCGAAAAGCTCGAGATGCTCGGCATGGCCGACCACGTCCCGGACACCGGCTACCAGATGCGCGTCCCCGGCCGCATCGCCCACCGCGAGAGCCAGCAGACCCAACTCTCCGGCGACATGGGCCGCGTCGAAGAAGCGGAGCACGAGGCGGCGTAAGCGTCGGTTCAATCAGGTGCAACGCTGCAATAGCCGCGGCACCACGTGCCGCAGGTCCGGACGTGCAGCACGTGGTGCCGCGGCTATTGCGATCAATGCGTTTACCCGTCGACCCGCGACGCCGACGTGTCGCGCAATCGCTTGCCCATCCAGCGGACGACGAGTAAATCGGCCAGCCCCGCCGGGCCGCGGCTGAGCAGGCCCAGGCCGTACTTTGTCGTGCCGCTGTGACGTTGGCGGTGGCTGACGGGCATCTCCGTGACCCGGCCGCCCAGCAGCGCGGTCATCGCGGGGATGAACCGGTGCATGCCGGCGAACTCCAAGGGGAGCTGCAGCGCCACC
>CAYLSV010000006.1:62836-79931 GCA_964386435.1 uncultured Tepidisphaerales bacterium | reverse complement strand
GATGCAGATGCCGGGCTTGCCGGTGACGCGGGCGTAGCCGTCGGCGGCGTGGCCGCTGGCCTGCTCGTGGCGGTTGAGGATGAAGTCGGCCGGCGTGCTGTAGAGCTCGTCGAACACCGGCAGGATCGCGCCGCCGGGGTAGCCGAACATCGTGTCGACGCCGTGGTCCTGCACGAGCATGTCGCACAGGATGCGGGCCCCCGTCTTCCCGGCGTACTTCGAGCCGGCGGCGGGGGAGGACTCTTCAGGCTTCAGGGCGGGCTGGTCTTTGGGCAGGGCGGTCATGGTGGTGGGGCGGTTGGCGGTGCGGACAAAAGGCCGATGCGGGGGTCGCCGCGTCGGTCTGCCTGGTTGATCCGTTGAACAGGATCGGCAAAGTTGGCCGTTGCAGGCCCGCGGCGTCGTGTGTCAGAAAATTACGACGATGCCTACGCCAAGAATCTTGACGTCGACGCGGGCGAGGATGACGGAACGGTTCCGCATGCGGCCGCAAGCATAGCCGACGCGGCCACGCCGGTTCAAGCCCAATCCCTCCACAAAAATCAAGTCCTTTTCAAACTTCTCGCGGCTACTCCCGATCGAGCAGCCATTCCAGGTGCTGCGGGCTCTTCGAGAACGCCTCGTACACCGGCACCTGCGAGAGGTCGTCGAACTCGACGCCGAATTGATCCCGCAGCTGCCGCAGCGCCCGCAGCGTGAGGTCGTGATCGTCCAGCGCCAGACCGATGTTGCCGGCGTGCCACCACGTCTCGATGTGGCCGGGCAGCTGCTGCATGGCCTGCGCCAGATGCTCGCGGGCGGCCTCGGGCTCGCCCAACTGGAACAGGCTGTTGGTGTGAAGGACGTGGACGTACGGGTCGCCGCCCACGGCCGCCGCCATGGCGTCGTGGTGCCGGATGGCCCCCTCCAGATCGCCCCGCAGCACCGCCGCGTCGGCGGCCGACGACTCGGCCATCACCAGGCCGCCGTTGTCGCGGAACCACTGCAAATGCCGCGTGTACGCCTCGCCGATCTCGCCGGTTTGCACGGCCTGATCGACCAAGGCGTTGAGGTACATCAGCCGAGCCGGCTTCATGTGGTCGCCGTTGAACCCTTCGTACAGCTGTCGAACGCGGGCAGTGTTGCCGGTCATCGTGGCCTGCTCGATCTGCTGCATCACCACCAGCGCCGGCGCGGCCCGGCCCTGCTCCTCGGCCAGCAGCGCCACGGCCAGGTTTGTGCGGGCGGTGGTGCTCAGCAACTCGCCGGTCATGGAGGCGAACACGTCCACGACCCGGTTGCCATCGTCCGACAGCACCAGTCCGTGGTAGCCCAGCGCCGTCGACGTGGTCAGCCGCAGAATGAGCGTGCCCTCCATGCCCGGCCCGCCCGTGTGGTCGAGCAGCTGGTATTGCAAATCGTCCGGATCCAGCAGCACACCTGCCAGGAAGTTGTCGGCCAGCCGGCCCCGCCCCCGCCGCAAGTCGTTCATCACCGCCGGCGGCAACTCGATGCCGCGGGCGATCCGATCGATTAATGCGTTGGTGTCGAACACCCGCTTGAATGCCGCGGCATCATTCCTCAGCGCGGCGTCGATCCACGCCTGACCCACCGCCCGTTCGGCCTCGGTGATCGGCCGAGTCGCCGCCGCCGCCGCCGGCGAGACAAAGCCGCGGCCGGCGATGGTCATGAACCCACAGATCAGCAGGGCGAGCACGGCGTGTCGAAAGCACATGCCACCAACCTACCCGACCGGCCCCGTGGTCGGCAAACGACTTGTTTACCCGCCGCTGGCAACCCATTGCTCGTGCTGCGGCGTCCCGACGAACGCCCCAAACCCTTCGGCGGCAGCCAAATCGATAAACGTCCAGCCGAACACGTCCCGCAGTTCGGTGAGAGCCCGCAGCGTCAGGTCGTGGTCCTCCGCGAGCAGGCCGACGTCGATGGCGGTTTCCCACGGCATCGGGTGGTCGGGCTCGGCCTCGATCGCCCGCGCGATCGCCTCCTGCGCGGCGGCCGAATCCTTGTTCACCACGTGCGCGGCGGCCCGCAGCACGTCGAGCAGCGGATCACCGCCCGCCGCGGCGTCCGTGATGTCGACAAACGCCAGCGCCGCCTCGACATCGCCCCGCACCATGGCCGCCTCGTAACCGGCCGACGCCGCCACAAGGGGACCGAGGTGCTGCTTGGACAGATCAAGTGCGCGGTGGAACTCGTCGCCGTAGATGCCGGTTTGCCGTGCCTCGAACAGGAACGTGTTGATGTAGCTGGTGTGGCCGCCCGGCCAGTGTTCGCCGTCGAAGGCCTCGTAAAGTTGACGGACTCGTGCGAAGTCGCCGGCGACGTAGGCGTTGTGAATGTCAGTGGTGACATCAATCACGGGCATTGGCTGCCCCTGCTCATCCGCCAGCGCCATGGCCACCATGTTGCGGCGTAGCGTCTCGCTGAGCATTTCGCCACTAATTTGTTGGTACAAGTCAATGATCCGCCGACCGTCGTCGGAGATGACCAGTCCGACGTAGTTGATGCCGCCGCCGAGTGTGACCCGTGCCAGCAGATCGCCTTCGATGCCCGGTCCGGGCGTGTGATCCAACAGATCATATGTAACCGGCACCTGTTGCTCGTGAACGTTCTGGAGCATCCGGTTGACCAAGCCGCGCATGCCAAACCTGAGGCCCACCTGCGCCTCCTTCGGCAGATTCAACCCTTGCGTGACATGCTCGCGCAGCGCGTCCAGATCGAGGATGGTCGCGACCCGGTCAGGATCGTTCGACAAGACGGCCTCGACCCACGCCTCCCCTAGCTCGCGCTCGGCATCGGTCAACAACCGAACCTCCGCCACGGCAGCGAGCGGGCAGAGGGCGATCAGGCCAAACAACATCAGTCGGAGCATGGCCGCAATGTACCGCACAACCGAAACCGTTCAACACACTGGCGAGAAGCCGGGTGGGGCACGCAATGATCACCCGGATGCGGGACGGGGGCACAGTTCAACGGCAAGCACGTCCGCTTCTAGCGGCGACAGGACATCAACGACCGTCTTGACGTCATCGGGGTCGTTGGCGAGGGTGAAGAGCGTCGAGCCGCTGCCGGTCAGGCGGACCGGACGATTGGCGAAGCGTTCGGCCTCGGCCCGCAACCGGCCGAGGGCGGGGCGGCGGGCGAAGGCGGCGGGCTCGAGATCGTTCGCCAAACGAAGCAGCAACTCGGCGGCGGGGAGGTCGGTCCAATCGATGTAGTCGACCATATTTAATGGTCGCGGCGGCAGGGCGTCGAAGGCGCGGTACACCTCGGCCGTGCCCAGCGGCTCGCCGGGCAAAATCAGGATCGCGTGGCTCGGCCGGGGGCGGGGCAGGGCGATCTCCACCTCGCCCCGGCCGGTCGCCCGCGCACTGCCGTCGCCGAGGAAAAACGGCACGTCGCTGCCGAGCGTGACCGCGATCTCGTGGAGGCCATGTTCGTCGCCGTCGGCGAGGAGTTGCAGCACGGCCGCCGCGTCGCTGCTGCCGCCACCCAGGCCGCCGCCGTGGGGGATGCGCTTCTCGAGCGTCAGCCCGATCCGGCCGATCGGCCCGCGCATCGCCGCGAAGGCGTGGGCCGCCTTCACGCACAGATTTGATTCATCGCTCGGCACGCCGGGGGCGTCGCAAGCGAATTCCACGGCCGTCGGCCGCCGCTCGGAGTCACGGCGGAGGCTCACCGTGTCGAACAGGCCGATCGTGGTCATCCACGAGCACACCGGGTGAAACCCGTCCGCCCGCGCCGGCCCGACCCGCAGATCGAGGTTGAGCTTCGCCGGGGCCGGTCGCCGCGTGGTCACGGGCGACGGTAGCACCGCGCGATCCGGCCGCCGGGAAGCTTGAGGAGCTGCCCGTTCGTGAGCGCCCGGTTCAGCCGGCGTCAGGGCCGTCATCGGATCATGTTAATTCCGGTCGTCTTTGCGGAAAACACTGGAAGTCCTGACGAAACCCACATGCGGCGACCTCACGCCGAATCTAAAACCCTCGCGTCGGCCGACGGCCCTTCGCCGCGGTCACCGCAACCTGCCAACTTAACCGCCGGAGACACCCGCCCATGCCCCCGCGTTCTCACCGCCGCCACGGCTTCACCCTCGTCGAACTCCTTGTTGTCATCGGCATCATCGCGCTGCTGATCTCGATTCTGCTGCCGGCCCTCAACGCCGCCCGCGACTCGGCCAAGGCCGTGCAGTGTGCCAGCAACATGCGCAGCCTCGGCCAGGGTTTTGCCATCTACCTCGCCGAGAACCAGGACGGCTACCCGCTGGCTTACACCTACCGGCCCGAGCCGGGGGCGACCATGATCCGCGGCACCAACGCCAGCGACGCCGCCGGTTACCGGCACTGGTCGTTCTACATCTACGGCGAGAGCTTCCAGGCCGGCGACAACACCCGCCAGGCCGTGGACACCGTCAGCGCCGACGCCTTCACCTGCCCGTCGCTGAGCAGCTACGACGGCGGCCTGCCGGCGACCAACCCGGCCCCCGAGGACCGCATCGACGGCCAAACCGTGCAGACCTCCGGCGTCGTCGACGACCAGGCCCCGCGGATCGCCTACACGGTCAACGAGGCCATCATGCCGCGGAACAAGTTCCTCGGCGTCACCCGCGGCCCGACCAACCCCAACCAGTACCAGGCCCAATACGTCAAGGCCGGGCAGATCCAGAACTCCAGCGGCACCGTGCTGGCCACGGAGTTCACCGAGGATTGGCGGGTCATCTCCGACTTCACCGGCGGGGCCGGCGGCGGGGAATCAACGGTCGTCAAGAGCCACCGCCCGGTCCACGCCTTCACCGCCTTCGGTGCCGGCGACTCCAACGACCTCTACCAGCAGGGCGTTAACACCGCCTTCGCCGCGTTGGAGGAGCAGAACGCCAAGCCCGTCGGTTGGGCCTACGAGCCGGGCCTGACCGTGCCTAACCGCACCTACTGGATCGGCCGCAACCACCGCGACGAGGAGCAAACCAACTTCCTCTACGTCGACGGCCACGCCGAGACCAAGCGGATGGAGGAGACCCTGGGCGAAGGCCCCGGCGATTTCGAGTGGTCCGGCCGCAGCATCAAGAGCCTCTCGCCCAACGCCAAGGTCATCTTCGCCAGCGACGCCGACTAATCCCGACCCCGCCCGCCGCCGCCTGACCGCGGCGGCGTGCTTTGGGTGGCCGAAATCCGTTGCCGGCCACCGGTGCAGTCACACCACCCCCCGAGGAATCCGAGAATCATGCGAACCCACCGCCCGCTCATCGCCCGTGCCGCCCTCGTCGCGGCCGTCTCCGCCGTCGCGCTCCCGACGGCCTCCACCTTCGCCGCCGACACCGACGTCCCCGGCACCACCGGCGGTGCCGGCCGCGAGTACCTCGTGCCCACCACCGGTGCCACGGCCCTCAAAGCCTTCACCAGCGCCGACGGCAACCGCGGCACCTACACGCTGGGCCTCAACGAGCTCCGCATCGGCAACACCCTTTACACCCGCCCCGGCATCGGTCAGAGCCAGGCGTTCGGCCAGCAGATCCGCAACGCCCCGGTTTCCATCCTTGAGCCGGAAAACAACGACGACCGCATCGTCTACGGCTACCACGAGACGGGCAGCATCAACGGCATCAACGACCTCGTCCGCGCCCAAGGCCTGCAGCCCACCGCCAACAACGTCGCCATCACCGGCAGCAACCCGTACTTCATCATGGGCCAGGAGGCCAACAGCGTCGCCACGCTCAGCACCCGCTACGGCGGCTTCCTCGACGCCAAGCCCGCCCCGGTTATCAGCTACAGCGACGTCGGCGCGAACCAGGCGTTCGGCCTCAGCGGCGCACCCGCGGCCTTCAACAGCACCCCGCTCACCGCCGGCTACGGCTTGGCCGAGTCGTCCACCAACCGCGGCTTCATCGGCCACGCCAACCCCGAGGTCAACTTCCAGGCCCTGGCCCGTGCCGACGCCCTCGACCAAGCCGGCGACGCCTATGACGCCGGCCTCGACACGCTGGCCAACCGCGTTCGGAACGAGTCGCTGGCCGTCGTGCCCTTCACCATCAGCGCCAACCCCGGCACCGGCCTGGGCGAGCTCGATGAGGCCGACGCCAAGTTCCTCAACCTCCGAGGCCGCCTGGCCAACGGGGCGAACTTCAACTACACCACCCGCGACATCGGCAGCGGCACCCGCAACCAAGGCGGCAACAACGTCAACGTCGACCCGACCTGGGCCGCCGGCGAACGCGACCGCGTCACCCTCGGCGCCGGCCCGTTCAACCTCAGCGACCGCGACGGCGACACCACCACCGTCACCGCCGGCCAAGAGATGCGGCCCGGCACCGACCTCGTCACCGGCGAGTCGGGTGAGAACCCCAACGAGCACCGCCCCAGCGCCATCGCCACCTTCGCCGACAAGCGGTCCGGCTCGGGTGCCCTGCGCCCGACCGTCCTGGGCAACCGCATGGGCTTGGGCATCCTGAGCGTCGGCGATGTCGGCAGCCGCGGCCGCCAGAGCAACACTGGTGACCCGCTCCGCGTGCTCGCCATCGACTTCGACGAGAACGCCGCCGCCAGTGGCGAGTTCGACGCCGGGGCTGTCCAGCCGACCGCCCTGGCCGTGACCGAGGGGCAGTACCAACTCTGGAGCGCCGCCCAGGCCGTCACGGTCGTCCCCGTCGACGCCAACGGCAACGCCCTGACCGACGGCTCGATCCAGGGCGACATCGACGACATCGCCGACGCCACCAACGGAGCGGAGACCGGCCCCGGCGTTGCCCGCAAGTTCCTGACGAACATCACCCAGTCGATCTCCGACCCGCAGTTCAACGACGTCGACAACGACGGCAACCTCGACCCGGCCACCCCGGTCGCCGCCCTCATCCAGCAGGGCTTTATCCCAACCCAGCTCATGGGCGTGGAGAAAGAGTTTGACGGGGCCCCGCAGGAGTTCCGCGTCCGCGACGCCGCCGCCCAGCAGACGTTCGCTCAGGAAATCTCTAACCCCAACGGCACACTCTCGCAGGTGCTCAACTGGCAGGACGCCGCCACCCACAACGGCAATGTCTCCGCCCAGCGCTACCGCGGCTTCGACGTGGCCAACAACTCGGCCACCCGCAGCCCCGAGGGCACTGTGGAGATCGGCTTTACCAACCGCACCTTCCTCGCCGGCGACCTCAACAACGACGGCGTGCGTGGCCTGTCCGACACCGAGAGCTGGGCCGACGCCCTGGCCAATCCCGACCAGTTCCTCGCCGACCGCCTCGCCGCCGGCGATGACATCGGTGCCGGCACCACCGTTGTCGACAACAGCGGCCAAACCGACCGCGGCACGCTCGACATCTCCGCCCTCGACTCCGCCGGCAAGCTGGCGCTCGTGCCGCTGACCGATCTCAACGGCGACTTCAACGTCCAGGTCCGTGACGCGGCCGGCAACGTTCAGCCCAAGTTCCTGCCCGACGGCAGCGTCAACCCCGCTTTCGCCCCCGCGCTGGGTGCCGACGGCAGCGCCGCCGACAGCGTCACGCCCGTCAGCCGCGAGGACGTCCGCTACTTCTTATATGGTGCCAGCGTCGACACGACCCAGAGCGCCGACGGCAGCGAGACCTACGCCAGCGCTGCCGACCGCCGCACGCTGGGCGTCATCAACGGCCAGCTCAAGAAGAACGAGGCCATCAGCCGCTTCAACGCCCGCATCGACGCCATCGGCGGCGACGCCGGCCTGAAGTTCGACCCCTTCGATGTTAACCACGACGACCTCGGCGACCTCGCCGACGCCCGTCTCGTCAACGACGCCGCCGGTCTCGACTACCGCAACATCGACGACGTTCTCTCGACCAGCACCGACCTGGTGGCCGCCGAGATGACCGACGACGGCGCAATCACCTTCGTTAGCCCCTCGGGCAGCGATCAGAGCGATGTCGAGCGGATCATCAAGGGCTTGGCCGCCAACGACATGTTCGTCGAGGCCGACGCCAACTTCGACGGCACCGTCAACCTGGGCGACTTCGGCAACCTGCGGGCCGGCTTCGGCGACCCGGCCAGCAACTACCGCGACGGCGACTTCGACTTTGACGGCGCCGTCTCCCTCGCCGATTTCGGCATTCTGCGGGCCAACTTCGGCGACAGCGTTGGCGGCCCTGAGATGGCCCCGATCTTCGGCGAAGGCGCCGATTTGCAGGCCTTCGTGAATACCGGCACCGGCGAAATCTGGCTCGAGGGTGAGGGCGAACTCGCCGGGTTCGAGCTCGAGAGCGCCGCCGGCCTGATCGACGAGAACGCCGAGATCCTCGCCAGCGGCCTCGACGTGCTGCTCCAGCGCGACGACCTCACCGCCGCGGGCAACCTCGGCGGCGGCATCGCCGTCGACGGCGTCCTGAGCCTGGGCAACCTGTGGGGCGGCGGGACCGACATCGACCTGTCCGTGCTGCTCCTGGGCGGCGACGGCCAGTTCTACAGCCCGAGCCTCACCGCCGTCCCCGAGCCCTCCGCCGCCCTGGCCACCCTCGGCCTCGCCGCCGGCCTCCTGAGCCGCCGCCGCCGGAAATAAATCGAATTTTGTCTTTACCAACCGCGTCCACCTCGTGTATTTTGTCTACCGTGCGGCCGCCCTCCGGGGCAACCGCGCAGAAACCCGCACCCCCTCGGATCCACTCGGAGAAATTGTCATGAAGAAAACCCTCATCGCCGCGGCTCTCGCCGCCGCCACAGTCCCCGCCATCGCCTCGGCCCAGTTCAGCTTGGAGATCAACCCGGAGAACGGCGACGTCACGCTGTTCAACACCGAGCCGTTCTCGGCTATGGACATCATCAGCACCAGCGGCGTGCTGCTGCCGGACAACTTGCCTGTTCTTGGTGGCCCCCCTCGTTTGGGTCAGATCGACTTCAGTGAGGGCGGTTTCTTGTCGATCTTCGGTCCCGCCGATGTCGATGGTCAGAACGAGTTCCGCATCGCACTCGCCAACCTCGGCGTGCCGGCGTCGCCTCCCGATGGCGACTTTCTGTTCCCGTCGTTGGTTGATGTGTCCGCGATCCCGGACTCGAACAGCAACGGGCTGCTTGACAACGACGACCTGGCTGTCGAGTTCGAGTTCACTGCTAATACGGCAGACAATGTGACCTTGACCGGCCTGCCGGTGACGCTCGTCCCCGAGCCCGCCAGCCTTGGCCTTGTCGCCGCCGCCGGGCTGGGCCTCATCCGTCGCCGCTCGGCCTAACCCCGAGCACCGCGGGGCGGGACATCTCCGTGATCCACAATCCAGAGCCACCGCCGGCCCCGCCGGCGGTGGCTTCTTTGGTTGCTCCCGACTGCGGCGGTGTCGAGGCAAACGCCGTTTGATCGTCCCCTCACCAGGCGTAGGAACCCAATCGGATGATCCGCAATACGGTCCATGATTTGAGCTTGCACGGTTGTCGCTGCGGATCCCTGCTCCGCAATGTCGGGTTTCTCGACGCCAGCAGGGTCGTGACTGCACGAAACGGGTCCACGTCGCCACTGCGGATCGTGGATCCGCAGCTACGACCCGGTCGCTCCAGATACGATCCGCCTTAGAGCAGCTTGCACTTGGTCGTGTCGCTCGTGGCGTGTGTGTGCGTCGCTGAAGACGCCCCCGCCTCTACGAGGCGGAGGCGGTTTGTACGGCGGATGCACTCCACGAGCGACAAAGGTCTGCGCAAGTTGATTTGATCAGTGGCTGAATGCTGCTTCACACACTTCGGTTGGCCGGCATGGCTGCCAGCAGGGGGGGTGGCCGGATCAGGGTTTGAAGACGGCTTCAGGCGGTGCACATTCAACTGGACTTGTGCCGTGATGCGGCTAGAGCAGCTTGCGCTTTCGTCGCTCGCCTGTTATGCTTCGGCTGATGCCGAGCTGCTCCGTGGACCTGCGACGACGCGTGGTTCGGGCGATGGGACGGGGCAGCCTCCCACTGAGGCTGCCGAGCTTTTCGAGGTGCATCCCGCCACCGCGAGGCGTTGGCGACGCGAGGCGGCGGACGGCATCAACGCCCCACGCGTCGGCGGGGCCACCGGCCGGCACACGAAGCTGACCGAGGCCGATCTCTTGGCCATCCGGGCGACTGTCGATGCCAAGCCGAGGGCTACCGCCCGCGAGCTGGCGAGCCGGACGCTCAAGAAGATGGGCCTGCGCCTTAAAAAAGCCCTTGCCGCCCGCGAGCAGCTCAGGCCGGACGTCGCCCGCAAGCGGGAGCTGTTCGCCATCGCCCGCCGCTTCGTCGATGCCGACCGCTTCGTCTGGCTCAACAAGTCGGCGGCCCGGTGCCACATGGTGCCACATGGTGCCACATGGTGTCACATGACATGCCTCTACGGCTGGAGCGAGGGCGGCAGCCGGTGCGTCGACCACACGCCCGCGGGGCGCTGGCGGACCGTTATGCGGTGCTGGCGGCGGTCCGGGCAGGAGGCGTCGCTGCTGGCCGACGAGCCGATGACCGGCGACCTGTCTGTGGCGTGGGCCCGCCAGTCGCTGGCACCGGCACTGTCACGAACTGTCCCCAGGCGACATCGTGGTCATGGACAACCTCAACTGCCACAAGGTGGCCGGCGTGGAGGACGCGATCGAGACCGCCGGTGCGCCCGTTCGATACCTGCCGCCGTACAGCCCGGACCTGAACCCGATCGAGAAGGCGTGGTCGAAGGTCAAGGCGTTCCTGCGAGACCACGAGTCCGTATGCCGGAGGAACTTGAGGCGGTGATCAGGGAGGCGCTGAAGAGCGTAACCGCCGAGGCCTGCCAAGCCTTCCCCGAAAGCTGCGGCCACCACGCATGAGCAGACAAGCCAATATCTGCCTAGACGGTCAGTTGGATGGGTCCGGCTTCTTCGGTTCTGTCTTCGGAGCCTCCACCTTGGGGTCGGGCTTGATTGGTTTGTCTGGCTTTTCGGTGGGTTTGGATTCTTTCGTCTCGGACTTGTCCTTCTTTTCCGAGTCGGGCTTGTCGGCGTCGGCGGCTTTTTTGTAGCTGGCGTCGCGATAATCGGTTTCGTAGAAGCCGCCGCCTTTGAAGATGACGGCGGCGCCGGTGCCGATCAGGCGTTGGGCGTGATCTTGTTTACAATGGGGGCAGGTCTTGTCGGGGTCGGCCGACATGCTCTGGAACTTTTCCCAGCGTTGGCCGCACGCCTTGCATTGGTAGTCGTAGGTGGGCATGGCGGGGCTCAAGAAGGTTGGCTGACGGCGACTTGGGCGGGGCGGACGACCCGATCGCCCAGGGCGTAGCCGGGTTGGAGGAGCTGGGTGACGACGGACTCGGTGCGATCGGCGAACTCGTCGTCGGCCTGGCGCATTAGGGCCTCGTGGCGGCCGGCGTCGAAGTCGTCGCCGCGGGCGGGCTCGATGCGGTTGAGGCCGTTCTTTTTCAGGACGTCGAGGAACTGGCTGTGCGTGCCCTGGACGCCGCCGATGACGGCGCTGGCGGGCAGTTCCGGGTCGACCTGCATGGCCCGTTCGAGGTTGTCGATGACCGGCAGCAGCTCCTTGAGGAAGCTGCTGATGGCGACGGTCAGCCGCTGCTCGGCGTCGCGGGCAATGCGCCGCTCGGCGTTCTGGAAATCGGCCTGGGCGCGGGCGAGCTTCTCGAAGAGGGCGGCCTTCTCGGTGCGCAGGTTCTCCAACTCGGCCGACTCGTCCGGCTCGTCGGCGGGGGCGTCTTCCTCCTCGGTGAGGGCGTCGTCTTCGTACGCCTCTTCCTGGGTATCGACTTGTTCTTCGGCCACGGGTTCGTCTTGCGGCACGGCGGGTTTCCTGCGGAACGGGGACATCGTTGGACTCAACTTAGCAGGGGTGGGGTGACGGTTCAGTCGCCGTCGAACAGATCCTTCACCTTGCCGAAGAACGACCGCTTCTGCGGCATCACGGCGTGGTCCTCGCTCTCGGCATACTCGGTGAGCAGCTCGCGCTGGCGATCGGTCAGCTTCTTGGGGATCTCGATCAGGATCTGCACGATCTGGTCGCCCTTTTTATAGCTTCGGAGGTCGGGCAGGCCCTTGCCCTTGAGGGTGAAGGTTTGGGCGTGCTGGGTGCCGGCGGGGAGGTCGACGTCGGCGCGGCCGTCGAGCGTGGGCACTTGGACCTGGCCGCCGAGGGCGGCCTGGGCGAAGCTGATGGGCACCTGGCAGACGAGGTCGTCGTCGTGGCGGGCGTGGGGCTTGACGGCGATGTAGCAGGGGAGGTCGCCCGCCGGGCCGCCGCCGGCGCCGGGCTCGCCCTCGTTGGCGATGCGGACGGCCTGCCCCTCATGGACGCCGGCAGGGATTTTGACGCTGACCTTGCGTTTGACCTTGATCCGGCCGTTGCCGCTGCAGTCGCCGCATTTATCCTGCGGCCGGACGGTCTGGCCGCGACCTTTGCAGGCGGGGCAGGCGCTGACCATGCGGAACATGCCGCCAAAGCCTTGCTGAGCGACCCGGCCCTGGCCCTCGCAGGTCCGACAGGGCATGGGCACGGCGTCGGGCTTGACGCCCTTGCCGTCGCAGGTTTCGCAGACGCCGCTGCGGTCGAACTCGATCGTCTTCTCGGTGCCGCTGGCGACCTCGTCGAGGGTCAGCTCGACCTCGGTTTCCAGGTCGTAACCCCGAGCCGGGCCGCCGCGGGATTGCCGACCGCCCATGCCGCCGAAGCCGCCCATCCCGCCGCGTCCGCCGAGCATTTCCTCGAAGATCGAGAAGATATCCGTGGCGTTCATGTGGCCGTAGTCGCGGGTCGCCCCGGCGACGCCTTGGTGGCCGAACTGGTCGTAACGCTGCCGCTTGGCCGAATCGGAGAGCACCTCGTACGCCTCGGCCGCCTCCTTGAACTTCGCCTCGGCCGCCGCGTCGCCCTCGTTGCGGTCGGGGTGGTACTTCATGGCGAGCTTGCGGTACGCCCGCTTCATGTCCGCCTCCGACGCCGACTTCTCGACGCCGAGGACTTCGTAGTAATCACGCTTGGCAGAGGTGGCGGGCATAATGGTGTGGCAGGTGGCGGCGGCGCGGCCGATCATCTTGGACGCTGCCCGTGCCGCGCGTGTTCGTCGGGCGCTTCAATATGCCAGATCCAGGGCGAGCGAGACGGCTTCGGCCACCGCGTTAAGATCATCTGTATCAAGGTGGCCGACGAAGTCGACAAAGTGGGTCTTGTCGAGCGTGTAAAGTTCGTCGCACTTGCAATAGCTGAGGCGGGGCAGCGGCGATGCGGGTGGGGCGAGCTCGACTTCGATATCCAAGCCTCGTTGCCTCGTGGTCACGGGAACGACCACCAGCCGGATCAAGCCATCGATCGACTGGTCGCGGGTCATGATGACACCGGGTCGTACCTTGTCGTCCGGAAAATCGATGAACCAGATGTCGCCACGCCTCATTCCGACTCCGCCTTGCGACGCTTGAACTCCCTGTACGCCTCCGACCAGTCGTCGTCCCCAAATCCGTCGGCGATCGCCTTGGCCTGAACTTGTTGCCAAACACGGGCCTCGACCTCGGGGTCTTCCGGTTGACTCGCCAGCCACTCATCCCAAAGGCGCCGGCCCTCCGGTGAGCCGTTGAACTTGATGCCGGCTTTCAACGGCACGAGCGGCGTAGGTTCCCGCTCAATCGGTGCCTCGTCGAGGATCAGGAGATAGGCGCGTCTCGCCTCGCCCCGCCCGGTGAGGGGCGAGGCGAGGCGGACGCGGCCGTCGGCTTCGACAATGGCTTCGACGGTCTCCGGCATCGGATGATGTTAGGAGACCGCCCCGGCGACGGCCTTCTTCTCGCTGTCCTTGCCGGACTCCTTCACCTCGGTGACCAGCACATCGGTCGTCAGGGCGAGGCCGGCGACGCTGGCGGCGTTTTGCAGGGCCGTTTTGACGACCTTGGCCGGGTCGATGACGCCGCTCTGGAGCAAATCCTCATAGGTGTCTTGGCGGGCGTTGTAGCCGAAGCCGACGGTATCGTTGTCGAGGATCTTGCTGACGACGACCTCGCCGTCCTCGCCGGCGTTCTCGGCGATCTGGGCGGCCGGGGCTCGCATGGCCCGCAGCACGATGTCGAAGCCGACGCCTTCGTCACCGACCGCGTCCTTCTTGGCATCCTCCACCGCCTTGAGGCTGCGGAGCAGGGCGACGCCGCCGCCGGGCACGATACCTTCCTCTGCAGCGGCGCGGGTGGCGTGCAGGGCGTCGTCGATCAAATCCTTGCGCTCCTTCATCTCGACCTCGGTCGCCGCGCCGGCCTTGACCACGGCGACGCCGCCGGTGAGCTTGGCGAGGCGCTCCTGCAGCTTCTCGCGGTCGTAGTCGCTGGTGGTCGCATCGATCTGCTTGCGAATCTGGTCGGTGCGGCTCTGAATGGCTGACGCGTCGCCGCCGCCTTCGACGACAAGGGTTTCGTCCTTGCCGATGACGACCCGCTTGGCGGTGCCGAGCTGGTCGAGCTCGACGTTCTCGAGCTTGATGCCAAGGTCCTCGGAGATGAACGTGCCGCCGGTGACGGCGGCGAGGTCGCCGAGCATGGCCTTGCGGCGGTCGCCGAAGCCGGGCGCTTTGACGGCGACGACGTTGAGCGTGCCGCGGAGCTTGTTGATGACCAGGGCGGCGAGCGCCTCGGCCTCGACATCCTCAGCGATGATTAGCAGTGGCTTGCCGCCGGCGACGATCTTGTTCAAGAGTGGCAGCAGATCCTGCAGGTTGCTGACCTTCTTCTCGTGCAGCAGGATGTATGGGTCGATCAGCTCGGCCTCGAGGGTGTTGGGGTTGGTCATGAAGTACGGGCTGAGGTAGCCCTTGTCGAAGGCCATGCCCTCGGTGTACTCCAGCGTCGACTCGAAGCCCTTGCCCTCGTCGATGGTGATGACGCCTTCCTTGCCGACCTTCTCCATCGCCTCGGCAAGCAGGTCGCCGATGCCCTCGTCGCCGTTGGCGCTGATGGTGGCGACCTTGCGGTAGTCGTCGCGGCCGGAGACGGGCGTGGCGATCGAGTCGATGTGGGCGGCGGCGGCGTCGGCGGCCTTGAGGATGCCGCGCTGCACCTGCACGGCGTTGACGCCGCCGGTCAGGCTCTTGAGGCCCTCGCTGAAGATCGCCTCGGCTAGCACCGTCGCCGTTGTCGTGCCGTCGCCGGCCTTGTCGCCAGTTTTGGTGGCGACGGTGTTGATCAGCTTCGCCCCCATGTTCTCGAACGGGTCGGCCAGCTCGACCTCCTTGGAGACGGTCACGCCGTCCTTCGTGACCCGCGGGCCGCCGAAGGATTTCTGGAGCACCACGTTGCGCCCCTTGGGGCCGAGCGTCGCCTTAACGGCACGGGCGAGTTGCGAAAGACCCTTGGCCATCGAGGCGCGGGCTTCGCTGTCGAACTTCATCTGTTTGGCAGCCATTGATTTCCTAAGTTTGACTTGTTGATTAGTGACTTGTTGATTTGGAGCAGCTTGGCGAAGTGACCTGGACCTGCCGTCTCCGGCAAATCACCAAGTCACACTTCACCAAGTCGAACTTGACGTTCGCTTACTCCAAGACGCCAAGGACGTCCGATTCGCGGAGGATGACGAGCTTTTCGCCGTCGACTTCGACTTCGGTGCCGCTGTACTTGCCGTAGTAGACGACCTCGTCGACCTTCACGCCGACGGCCGTCCGGCTGCCGTTGTCGGCCAGCTTGCCCGGCCCGACGGCCAGCACGGTGCCCTTAGTCGGCTTCTCCTGCGCGGCGTCCGGCAGGACAATACCCGAGGCAGTGGTTTCTTCGGCCTCGTCCCGGCGGACGATCAGCTTGTCATTGAGCGGTTTGAGGTTAGTGGCCATCGTGATGGATAAGGTGTGGGTTGGGTTCACGCCGACTGCCGCTTCTCGCGGTTCGGCTCGGTCGGTTTCGTCTCGGTCTCGGTCGGCAGCCGGCTCATCACCTGCCGCAGCCCGAGCAGGGCCCGCAGGGCATCGTTCACCGACTGCTCATTGGGAAAATGCTCCGTCAGTTCCGGTGCGATCCGAACGACGTTGGAGCCTTGCATCATCCGGAAGTAGTACTTGCCGCGCTCGGCGTTCTCGAAAAAATTACCCGTCAGCTCCGGCGTTTCCTCATCGGGAACGCCGAACTCTGCGTCCTCGTCGGCGGGGCGGGTTGATGATGGCTGCGATTCGGTCGACATAGGTCCTCGATTCAGAAGCTGTGGCTTTCCGGGCGCTGATGATTCGGATCACGGATCGGTCATCCTCGACAATTCGCTCCGTCGAGACCACATATAGGACACGCATCTTGTTGCTTCGGCCGATGGTGGTGGAACGGTCTTCATCCTGCGAGTGCCGCTCATCATGCCTTGTGAATGCGAGCGAGTCGGCAAACACCGTTGTCGCCTCCTCAAACGTCACGCCATGCTTCTTGCGATTCTCCTCAGCCTTGGTCGAGTCCCAGTGAAAGAGCATCAGTCACCTCTCGAGCGGCAGCCCCATCTGATGCCGATCGTCCGGCTAACCTTCAATCATTCCATGGCTTTACCGGAGTCCGACGCCGCGTTCAGCCTGTCCGCCTCTCTGACCGCCGCAACCTCACTGGTAAACGATCCCTCCAAATCTTTACCCGTTCGCTCATCGATGATGTGCCATCGAACGATCGGAATAAGAAGCGGGGCTCCGCCCAACTGTGAACCCGGCCGCGATCCGGCTCTTCGGCTTATTACACGGTACCTGCTCAACTGGTTCATTGGAGTGGCCTTCTTAACGACCCTTAGAAGTCCATGTCGTCCATGCCGCCCATGTCGTCGTGGTCGTGGCCGCCGCCCTTGGTGGGTTTGTCGACGACGATGCAATCGGTGGTCAGCAAGAGGGCGGCGACCTCGGCGGCGTTTTGAAGGGCGGTGCGTTCGACCTTGGTGGGGGTCAGGATGCCGGCCGACACCATGTCGACGTACTCGCCGGTCAGGGCGTTGAAGCCGTGGGTGTCCTTGGCCTCCATGACGCGGCGGACCACGACGCTGCCCGAGTAGCCGGCGTTGTCGGCGATCTGGCGGAGCGGGGCGGTCAGGGCCTGGCGGACGACCTTCGCGCCGGCCGACTCGTCGCCGTGGAGGTCGAGCTTGCTTTCGTCGATGGCCGACATCGCGCGGATCATGGTGGTGCCGCCGCCGGGGACGACGCCTTCTTCGACGGCGGCACGGGTGGCGTGCAACGCGTCCTCGATG
>CAYLSV010000006.1:29787-62786 GCA_964386435.1 uncultured Tepidisphaerales bacterium | reverse complement strand
ACAGCTTCGCCAACCGCTCTTGCAGCTTCTCGCGGTCGTAGTCACTGGTGGTCGTCTCGATTTCACGGCGGATCTGCTCGATCCGGCTCTGGATGTCGGCACTCTCGCCGGCCCCCTCGATGATCGTCGTGTTGTCGTTGTCGATGCGAACTCGCTTGGCGGTGCCGAAGTCGGTGATCTCAACGGCGTCGAGCTCGACACCCAAATCCTTCATGATCGCCCGGCCGCCGGTGAGGACGGCGTAGCCGGGGGCCTTCACGGCGGCGACGTTCAGGATGCCGCGGAGCTTGTTGACGACGAGGGTGGACAGCGCCTCGCCGTCGATGTCCTCGGCGATGATGAGCAACGGCTTCTTGGCCTCCTGCACCATCTCGAGGATCGGCAGCAGCTTGGTCGCGTTGCTGATCTTGTCCTCGCACACCAGAATCAGCGGCTTGTCGAACTCGACGGCCATCTCGTCCTGATTGGTGATGAAGTTCGGCGACAGGTAGCCGCGATCAAACTGCATGCCCTCGACGACGTCGATGTAGGTGTCGAGCGACTTGCCTTCCTCGACGGTGATGACGCCGTCCTTGCCGACCTTCATGAAGGCGTCAGCCATAATGCTGCCGATCGCGCGGTCGTTGTTGGCGCTAATGCTGGCGACGTTTTCGATGTCGTCCTTGTTGCCGGCGTCGATCGGCTTGGATTGGTCGAGGATCGCCTGGTTGGCGGCGTCGGCGGCCTTGCGGATGCCGCGGGCGAGCGCCATCGCGTCGGTGCCGGCCGTCAGGTAGCGGTAGCCCTCGGCGAAGATCGCCTCGGCCAGCACCGTGGCGGTGGTCGTGCCGTCGCCGGCGGCGTCGCTGGTCTTGCTGCTGGCCTCCTTGACCATCTTGGCCCCGAGGTTCTCGTACTTGTCGAGCAGCTCGACCTCCTCGGCAACCGTCACGCCGTCCTTCGTGATCGTCGGGGCACCCCACCCCTTGTCGATCACGGCATTCCGGCCGCGGGGGCCGAGGGTGGTCTTGACGGCACGGGACAGTTTCTGAACGCCGGTAAGCAAAGACTTGCGGGCGTCGGACTCGAACTGAAGCGTCTTGGCGGCCATGGGGTGGTTGTCTCCGAAGCGGTGGTGGAAGTTGAACGTAAAGGTCAGGGCGACGCGGGGCGTTGCCGATGCCACCCTCGTTATCAACCGGCGTGCCGGGTCGGGGATTAGCCGCAAGGTGTTGCCGTGATAAGCCTTACAGTTCAAGGCAACGCGGGTTCGTGCTGCCACGCTGGCAGCGGGGATGGCGGCGGTGCCGATTCGGCAGCCATGTTGGCAGGCGGTTGGCTTCTACTACGTCCTTCGTTATCGTGCGGCGATCCGCCCCCCGCGCTCGGCGGATCCTGTCTCTGGAGAATTCATGCCCAAGCTCGCCCACCTCACGTCCGCCGCCGCCATCTTTGCCGCCGCGACCACCGCCAACGCCCAAACCGCGGAGGCCATCTTCACCGGCATCCCCGGCTCACCGACCAACAACTTGCCGGGCAACAATGGCACGTTCAACGACTCAACGTCCAGCCAAACCGCCTTCGATCGCCCATTCCTCAGCCCCGACGGCACATTTTTTGGCGTGAAAGTTGACCGAGAAATAAGCGGCACTTTCTTCGATGACGCCATTATTGTTGCCCCGCTCGCCAACCCGTCGGCCGCCAGCGTCATCGTGGAGGGTGAGCCTGCCCCCGGCTTCAGCGACGGCAGCCTGACGGTCAGCTTCGATCGCCAGCTCTCGATCCGTGACAACGGCGGCTTCGCCTTCACCGGCCAGCGCCGCCTCGGCAGCGTCAGCCAGGGCGATGACCTCGTCTACGGCTTCGACGCGGTAACGCAGCAACTCAGCGTTCTCGCCACCGCCGGCGACAGCTTCGGCGGCAGCACGCTCAGCGGCGGCGGCATCAACTCGCCTTACCTCGCCCCCACCGGCGGCCTGGGCCTGCAGGGGAGCCTCGAGGATGTGGCCGACTTCGGCGGGGCGGTTGTCTTCGAAGGCACCACCTACCAAGAGGTTGGCACCACCCCGCCTGGGGCACCCGCGGCCACCGAGTTTTTCGAATTCCAAACAACCTTCTTCGGCAACAACGGCCAAAGCTATCTCACCCAAGCCCGGGCCGGCACCATTGACACGGTGGTCGTCAACGGCCAGGGCGTGATCGTCGGCGGCCAACCGTTGCCCGGCAGCGGGTTCACCTCGCCGGTGAGCAACGGAGCCGTCAGCACCGCCGCCATGATCGAGGACGGCACTTGGTTCGCCCGCGGCAGCAACGCCGACGGCACCGAGTGGGTCGTGATTGACGGCACCCTGATCGCCACCGAAGGCGACGCCGTGGCCGGAGGGTCGGCGATTTGGACCGACTTCGACGGCATCACCGTCGACGGCAACGGCAATTTCGTCATCATCGGCGACACCAGCGACGGCGACCTTGTCGCCGTTTACAACAACACTGATGTTCTGATCACCAGCGGCGACCCGGTGAATGTGGACGGGTCGGCCGCCGAGTATGTGCTGCGTGATTTCAGCATCGACGACGCCGTGTTGTCAAGCACGGGCGAACTGCTGTTCGCCGGTCGGCTGCGGACGGTTGGCGGTGCCAACGCGGGGCAGGCGTTGATGACAATTGCCGTGCCTGAGCCGGCCTCACTAGGCCTGCTGGCGGCCGCCGGCCTGGCGTTGGTGCGTCGCCGATGAGAAGTAGTCGGCCGGAAAACTTGAAAACCGGCCGTGGCGTGCCAACCATATCGGCCCGCCACGGCCGCCCGGCCGCGGTTTGCCGTTGAACCCCGAGATTGTGGAGCCAGTCATGAAGGTCCGTGCCAGCGTCAAGCGCATCTGCGAGAACTGCAAGATCGTCCGCCGCAAAGGCATCGTCCGCGTGATCTGCTCCGCCAACCCCAAGCACAAGCAGAAGCAAGGCTAGGGGAAGTACCGAACACCGAGTGAAGAGTACCGAGTGCCGGATCGGCACCGCTGTCTTGCTCCGGAACTCGGTACTCACCACTCATCACTCACCCACTTCCGGACTCCCCCATGCCCCGTATCGCCGGCGTCGACATCCCGAACAACAAGAAGATCGGCATCTCGCTGCGTTACCTGTTCGGCGTCGGGCCGACCAACGCGCTCGAGGTGCTCAAGGAAGCCAACATCGAGCCGGACCGCAAGGCCAGCGAGTTGACCGAAGAGGAGCTCGCCCAGATCACCACCGTGCTGGAAAACGGCTACGTCGTCGAGGGTGCCCTCCGCCGGCAGGTGTCGCAGAACGTGGCCCGCCTCCGCGACATCGGCTGCTACCGCGGCCTCCGCCACCGCCGCGGCCTGCCCGTCCGCGGCCAGCGGACCCAGTCCAACGCCCGCACCCGCAAGGGCAAGAAGAAAACCGTCGCCGGCAAGAAGGGCGTCAAGTAAGCCGGAAGTGATGAATGATGAGTGGGTGAGTGATGAGTGCCGAATTGGAATTGTGGTTCTTCCGGCACTCATCACTCCTCAACTCATCACTCATCATTTTCCTAACCGCGGCGAGGGCTTTCACCCACTGAACCGCAGGAACCATTCATGGCCAAGAGCAAGAAAAAGACCCGTCGCGGCGTGACCCGCGGCATCGCACACGTGCAGAGCACGTTCAACAACACGATCGTGACGATCACCGATCTGGCCGGCGAGACGATCAGTTGGTCGTCCGCCGGGGCCAAGGGCTTCAAGGGCAGCCGCAAGAGCACGCCCTTCGCCGCCGGCCGCGCCGCCGAGACGGCCGCCAACGAGGCCCGCCGGGCCGGCATGCAGGAGATCGAGGTTCGCGTCAAGGGCCCCGGTGCCGGCCGCGAACAGGCCGTCCTGAACCTCCAAAACGCCGGCCTCAAGGTCATCGGCATCGAGGACGTGACGCCCATGCCCCACAACGGCTGCCGCCCGCCGAAGAAACGCCGTGTCTAGATGTCGGATCGGTGATTGATGATTGCTGATCTGCCGAACAAGTCGCGGGATGTCGGTGTGCGGACAAAGCGGTTCGCCCTGCGGATCATTCGGCTTTGCTCCGCGATCGGCAACGGTGGGCCTGCGGGTGTCATCTCACGGCAGCTTGTGCGATCCGGCACCTCGGTGGGTGCTCAGTATCGCGAGGCACGTCGGGCGCGATCAAGGGCCGAATTTATCAGCAAGGTAGAGAGCGCGACGCAGGAGTTAGACGAGTCGCTGTACTGGCTTGAACTGCTGGTGGAGGGCCGCCTTGTTCCCGCCGGCCGGATCGGCGACCTGAAAGACGAAGGCGAAGAAATTATGAAGATGTTGGTCGCCACCGCAAAGACAACCAAAGCCCGAAAAACCTGATCCGTAAGATCAGCACTCAGCAATTACAATTCACAGATTTCGCAACGGCGAGGTTCGGCAAAGATGGCCTTCCCGGTGAAGGCGGCAATCCGAGCGATCCGTTGCGGACCGTTGGTCAACCATCACCCCCTTCCCCACAAAGGAAAACCATCATGCGCATGCAATGGCGAGGACTAGAGCTTCCGGCCCGCGTTGAAGCCGATGAAAAAGTGTCGACCGACACTTTCGCCCGCTTCACCGCCGAGCCTTTCGAGCGCGGCTTTGGCACCACCGTGGGGAATAGCCTGCGGCGGATTCTGCTGTCGTCGCTCGAGGGGGCGGCCGTCACGCAGGTGAAGATCAAGGGGGCCGACCACGAGTTCACCAGCATCCCCGGCGTCCTGGAGGACGTGGCCGACATTATCCTGAACGTCAAGTCGCTGGTCGTGAGCCTGGAAGGCGATGACGACCGCGACATCCGCGTCACCCGCAACACCGCCGGCGAGGTCAAGGCCGGCGACATCGAGCTGCACCCGGACGTCGAGGTCATCAACGAGGACCTGGTCTTGGCGACGCTCACCGAGGACATCGAGTTCGACATGGTCCTCACCGTCGGCAAGGGCCGCGGCTTCCGCATGGCGACGGAGAACATGGACAAGGGCGACGAGGTCGAGCTTGGGGCGATCGCCGTTGATAGCGATTTCAGCCCGATCAGCCGGGTCCGCTACAGCACGGAGAACGCCCGCGTCGGCCAGCGGACCGACTACGACCGCCTGATCTTGGAGGTCTGGACCGACGGCACGATCACGCCGGAGCTGGGTTTGGTCGAGGCGGCGAAAATTCTCCGCAAGCACCTCAACCCGTTCGTCAGCTACTTTGACCTCGGCGACGAGTTCGCCACCGAGGAGGCCGTCAGCGGCATGGCCGAGGCGGCCCAGCCCAGCACCGACCCAGAGCTGGAGCAGAAGCTGAACATGACCGTCCAGGAGCTGGACCTCTCCGTCCGGGCCAACAACTGCCTGGAGTCGGCCCGCATTGCCAACGTCCGCGAGCTCGTGCAGAAGCACGAGTCGGAGCTGCTCAAGGTCCGCAGCTTCGGCAAGACGAGCCTGCGCGAAGTGAAGAAAAAGCTGGTCGACCTAGGCCTGTCGCTGGGCATGGATTTGAACAACCTGCCCAAGGTCGGCATGCAGGACGGCGACTTCGTGATGCCCGACGATGACGACGACGCCGACGACGCTCCCGCCGAAACCGAGGCCGCCGAGCAGGTTTGAGGGGCGTCACGCCCGTTGGTTGCCTACCCTGTCCACCCGCCTTTTTAAGAGAACCCCATGCGCCACAACCGCCGAGGCCGCCAACTTAGCCGCGACACCGAACACCGCATCGCTTTGCGCCGCAACATGGCCCAAAGCCTGTTCGAGCACGGCAGCATCCAGACGACCCTGCCCAAAGCCAAGGAGGTCCGCGGCTTCGCCGAGAAGCTCATCACCCTGGCCAAGCGCGGCGACCTCAACAGCCGCCGCCGGGTCATCGCCATGATGCAGGATCGGCAGCTGGTCGACGAGGATCAGGAGTTCACCGGCCAAAGCGTCGTCCAGAAGCTGTTCAGCGACGTCGCCCCGAAGTTCAACGGTCGCAACGGCGGGTACACCCGCATCGTCCGCCTGGACAAGTACCGCATCGGCGACGGCGGCGATGTGGTCATGCTCAGCCTCGTCGACGAGGACATGGGCGGCACCGAGAAGCCGACTGGCACCGTCCGCAAGCCCGCCGGCCAACGCCGCAAGCGGGCCGAGCGCAAGTTCCAATTCGCCAAAAAGGTCGGCGGCAACAACGCCCCGACCACCGCCGCCCCCGAAAGTGGCGACGAAACTCCCGCCGCCCCGGCCGCCGGCACCCCCGACGCCGGCGATTCAGTCACCCAAGCCCCCGAAAGCGGCGACAAGGCCTAAGCCGCCGACAACTTGCCGTGCCCGATCAGCTTGACCCGGCCGCCGACCTTCGGGTACGACGGCCGGGTCATGTTGCGTCGCCCGATCGCCGCGTTGCTCATCACCGTCACGCTGGCCGCCACGGTCATTGCCGCCCCGGCGACGCGGCCGGATGAGGTGGTGGTCCACGTTGTCGATCCGTCCGGCGAGCCGATGGCGGGGGCAGAGGTGCGGGTGAGATATGCCCCGGGGGAGCCGGCGGACGCGGTGACGGACGACGCCGGCGTGGCGCGGGTGGCGTGGCCGGCGGAGCGCTGGATTAACGTGTTCGTCGAGGCCGAGCCGTGGCTGCCGATGCGCGCCCATTTTGGCGAGGTCAACCCGCCGACCGCCGAGCTTCGCGTCGAGTTGCGGCGCGGCCACACGATCGGCGGCATCGTGGTCGACGAGGCCGGGCAGCCGGTGGCGGGGGCGGTGGTCAAGATCGATTGGCTGGAAAGGCCGCCGCATCAGCCCGGGGCTTTCATCCCCGTCGGCCGCGGCGAGGTGACGACCGACGGCACCGGGCGATGGCAATTCGACAAGTCGCCGACCCCCGGCGAAGGGATGTCGGTTACGGCCTGGCACCCGGAGTACCCGACCCACATCCGCGGCACGAACTACTCGGGGCTGAAGCGTTTCGAACATGCCGAACAACTGGTTGATGGCACGGCCAAGCTGGTGCTGCCGGACGGCTGCCGGGTGACGGGGCGGGTGCTCGACGAAGCCGGCCGACCAATCGGCGGGGCCGAGGTGACGTTCAGTTCGTCAAGGATCCACGCGGAGCACTCGCCCGCTCAAACGGCCGACGACGGCAGCTACTCGCTGACGCTGTGGCCTGACGAGCAAACGACACTGCTCGCCCGCGCCAACGGCTTCGCCCCGACCGATGCGGCGGTGACCATGGCCGGTGAGGCGCAGCAAATCGATCTTGTTTTGAAGCGGGGCCAGATGCTGACGGGCCGGGTGACGACGTCCGCGGGGCAACCGCTCGACGCCGCCTACGTGCGGATCACGGGGTGGAAAGGCCACGGCGCGCTCAGCAACATCGGCTGGACAACCGACGACGCTGGCAGCTTCATATGGGCCGATGCTCCGGCGGGCGAGATCTCTGTCGAGATTCGCAACGCCTCCGGCTTGCGGGCGTCGGCGACGGTGATTGCCGGTGGCGAAAACCACATCGTCGTCGCCGAGCCGCTATTGCTACGTGGCGTAGCCCTCGACGCGGCGACGGGCGAGCCGGTGGACGGGCTGCAGATGATTTTGGGCGAAATCCGGCCGGGCGAGACGGAGCCGAGTTGGTTCCGCACGGGGACGTTGCGATCCGAGGGTGGGCGGTTCGAGGTACGGGTGCCAACGTACAACGAGCCGGAGCGGCTCGCGGTGCGACTCGTGGCACCCGGCTACTTCCCAGCCGAGTCGCCCGTCTGGCCGGCGGGCGATGTGGAGGTCGAGCACATTTTCCGCCTAATTCCCGGCGAGCCGCGGCCGGGGATGGCGGTGTTGCCGGACGGATCGCCGGCGGCGGGCGTCGAGTTGCAAGTTCTTGAGGCCGGGACGATGGTTGGGTACTTCGACGGCTACAACAGTTGGTTCAGCAACCACGTCGCCGAGCCGACGGTGGCCGACGTCGAGGGCCGCTTCGAGTTGCCGCCGCGACAAGGCGCGTTGCGCTTGCTGGCGATCGGCGAAACGGGGTTCGGTGATGTCGCCGTCGATGAGGATTGGGACGGGCGGATCATGGTGCGGCCTTGGGCGAGGGTGGCGGGAACCGTGACGATCAACGGCGAGCCGGCGGCGGGGGTCGAGGTGCGGGCGTGGGACGCTGATGCGCGGCGGCCGGACGGCACGCAGATCCAACACACTGCCACGGCAACGACCGACGAAGCGGGCCGCTATCGCATCGAACGGGTGCGGCCTGGCGAGGTGCAGGTCGGTCGGATGGTGATGGCGGAGCCGAATCGGCCCGCGATGTCGCACACGCGGCGGATGGCCATCGAGCCGGGCGGCGCGGCACAAGTCGACTTCGGCGGCGGCCGGGCGGTGGTGGGGCGGCTGGCGCTGCCGTTGGGTCTGGGGGAGGGTTGGTTCTTCGCCTCAGCGGGGCTGTGGCCGGTGGAGGGGGCGGTGGCCAGAAAGGCGGTGTCGCCCAATGACTTCGCTTCGTTGACGCCGCGGGCACCGTTGCCGCTGCAGTTCGACGCGGCGTACGGCTTCCGAGTGGATGACGTTCCGGCCGGGCGTCATGTGCTGCGGGTGCCGGTGCAGCAGTACGTGACGCAGGCGTGCGGCGTCGGCAACTTGGTGGCCGAAGCAGAGGTGGCCATCGACGTGCCGGTTGGTGACCACGCGCTCGATGTGGGCGACGTGGTGGTGACGCTGGTGGATCGGCTGCGAGCGGGAGATCTCGCCCCGGGCTTTGAATTGCCGAACGTGGCGGGCGGCGAGGTGGTGCGGCTGGCGGATCTGCGGGGTGGGTTTGTGCTGCTGGACTTTTGGGCGACGTGGTGCGGGCCGTGCATGGCCATGACGCCGGAGTTGAAGGCGTTGCACCAGCGGCTTGGGGACGAGGTGACCTTCGTCGGCATCAGCTTCGATGACAAGGCAGCGGCACCGGCGGCCTATGCGGCTCGGCACAAGCTGCCGTGGCGGCAGGTGCATGCCGGGCGGATGAACGACAGCGACGTCGCGGCAGCGTACGGCGTCGGGGCGATTCCCAGTCTTTGGCTCATCGGGCCGGACGGGAGCATCATCGCTCCGCATTTGCGGCCGGATCAGGTGGAGGCGGCGCTGGCGGATCATCGTGACGCGGCGTCGCAGTGACGGTTGAAGATGTCGCACCGTCGTCACGTGTCGATGTAGTTGCTGCTATGATGGGGTTCGGGCGCTGCCCGCCTCCCCATGTTGGACCATTGGACTGATTGGCTGATTCTCGTTGCTTACGTTGCGATTCTCGTGACGATGTGTGTTTATGGTGCCCACCGCTACGGGCTGGTGTGGCTGTACCTCAAGCACCGCGACGGCGGAGAGCAGCAGCCGAAGGCGTGGGGTGAGCTGCCACGGGTGACGGTGCAGTTGCCGATGTTCAACGAGGGCGTGGTGGCCGAGCGGATCATTGATGCCGCGGTGGCGATCGAGTACCCGAAGGATCGGCTGCAGATCCAGGTGCTGGACGACTCAACGGACGAAAGCGTCGACATCAGCCGCCGGGCGGTGGAGCGGTACCGGGCCGAGGGTTACGACATCTCACTGGCCCACCGAATCGACCGGGTGGGCTACAAGGCGGGGGCGCTGGAGGCCGGTCTTGAGTCGGCGACGGGTGAGTTCGTGGCGATCTTCGATGCCGACTTCATCCCGCCGCCGGACGTGCTGAGCAACGTGGTCAACCACTTCACCGACGACTCGGTCGGCATGGTGCAGGTGCGGTGGGAGCACCTCAACCGCGACGCGAGTTTGCTGACCAAGAGTCAGGCGATTTTCTTGGATGGTCACTTCGTGATCGAGCACACCGCCCGCAACCGCAGCGGCCGGTTCATGCACTTCAACGGCACCGCCGGCGTCTGGCGGCGCAGCACCATCGACGACGCCGGCGGCTGGCAGCACGACACGCTGACCGAGGACCTCGACCTCTCGTACCGGGCCCAACTGAAGGGCTGGCGATTCGTCTATTTGCCGCAGTTCGCCGCCCCGGCGGAGTTGCCGCCGGAGATGATCGCGTTCAAGCAGCAGGCCCACCGCTGGACCAAGGGCAGCATGCAGACGGCCCTCAAGCTGCTGCCGGGCATTTTGCGGAGCAAGACGCTCTCCCGCCACGTCAAGACCGAGGCGTTCTTCCATTTGACCAACACCATCGTCTACCCGCTGATGGTGATTTTGACGGTCCTGATTTACCCGGCGTTCATCGCCGCCCACGGGCCGTTCAAGCATTACCCGCTGGCCGGGTTCCTGTTCGGCTTGACGATGTTCCTGCTGGCCACCTGCGGGGCGAGCACGTTCTTTGTCGTCGCCCAGCGGGAATTGTTCGGCCGCGGGGTGACGTGGCGGACGATTCTGCAGCTGCCAATGGTCATGGCACTTGGCGTGGGCATCAGCCTCTCAAACGCCCGGGCGGTGCTGGAGGCGTGGTTCCAGGACGGCGGGAGCACGAAGAACGAGTTCGTCCGCACGCCCAAGTTCGGCGTCACCGGCAAGCAGCGGCACGCCGCGGTCAACACGGGCGGCACGGGCGAGCTGACGTGGTGGTTCAAGAAGCTGCCCCTGCCGATCCTCGAGCTGGCGTTCGGCGTCTACATGACCGTCTTCATCTTCGTCACCACCTGGTACGGCTTCGCCTGGGGCAGCCTGCCGTTCACGACGCTGTTCGCCGCCGGCTACTTCTACGTCGGCTGCGCGAGCCTGCACGCCCTGTGGCAGATGCGGCCGGGCCGGGCGGCGGCGGAGGACGACACGCCAATCGAACTGTCGCCGCCGGCGGTGGGGTGAGGGTGGCCGAAGTCCACAGCACCTCCGCTAACGCGAATATCCATCGTCGCCGCACCTCTCACTCCAATTGCGCATCAGCGTCACTGAGGCCCCCTCCGCCGTGGTAACGGCGGTGGGGGTTTCAGCGACGGACGCAGAACGATACTGGCAGATCAAAATGCTCTACTCGCCGAGCCCCGCGGCCTCCACGGCACGCTGCATCGCGTCGGGGTCGGCATCGAGGCGGGTGAGGGCGAATTCGAGGGCGGCGTGGTAGGCAGCTTGGTCGCTCTCCGGAATGCGATCGGCCAAGGCGTCCAGCACCTCGCTGGAGCGGTCGGCGGCTTCTCGTTCGTCGTCGTAGGCGGCCCGTGACACCTCCACGGCGAGCATCAACGAGGTCCACACTTCCACGAGCATTGCTGACGGGTTTATCGGATCGGTTTCGCGAGCAAGCGCTTCGGCGGCGTGGCGGAGGCGCTTTTTCATGCGGGCCAGCATCGTGTCCGGCAGGTCGGCGACGACGTCGTTCAAACTGCCGGCGTTCGGGTCGATGTAGTCGTCGGTCGCCTGGTCCATGAACGTCGCGGCGTCGTCGAAGTCGAAGGCGATGTCGTCGCGGGCGACGAAGGCGTCGAACGTGCTGCCGACCAGGCGTTGGCGGAGGTCGTCGGGTTGGCCGGCGAACTCCTTGACGAACGGCGAGACGTCGGCCGTCGCGATCTCGCTGACACCGCCGAGCAGGGCGGCGGGCTTGGGCCAATCGTCCGGCTCCTTGAGCCCGTGCTGCCGAACCCACCGCAACCCGCCGGCGATCAATCGTCGGAACTCCTCCGGCGACGCCGGCCGCATCTTCAAGCCGGCGGCGTTGCTGTCGGCGAGCAGCTCCCGCAGCTCCTTCCGCGGCAAGTCGAGCCGGGTCCACGCATCTTTTAGCCCGACCACGCCGCGGTCGAGCAGGAAGCATGTCAACCCGCTGAGCGTGCCGGCCTGCTTGTAGACGACGATCTGGCACTGCCCGAACTGCTCGAAATCGGCCGAGATGAAGCATTCGACGTCGCCCGCGGCCTCGGCGAGCTGCTTCAGCGGGCTGACGGCGCCGCGGCGGCGGGTGTCGCGACGCCTGGCCTGCCGCTTGGCACGGTGCCGCTGCTTCTTGTCGGGCTTGGGCATGGGGTGAGGGTAACGCCGACGACGCGACTTTCGGCAAACCGGCGCGATTGGGGTTGAGCATGGCCCCGATAATCTGCTACGCTGCGGCGACGCGGGCGGAGGGGTTGGACAGGAGAAGCCATGTCTTTGCTGACACATTTTGCCGCGCGGGTGGCCGCCAATCAGGCGATGTCGATCTTTCCGGATCGGCCGTTCGAGGCGTACCGGCCCTCGGCCGGCGAACCGTGGGGGACGTTGCGGATCGGGCACCTGCTCCGCCGCACCAGCTTCGGCGGGCGGCCCGACGAGTTCGACGCCGCCGAGTCGAGCGGCCCGGCGGCGGCGGTCGACCAATTGTTCGACTTCGATCCGGCCGACGACCCGTTCAATGACCTGTTCGAGCGGGCGGCCGAGGTGTTCCGGCTCGACAACCACCGGCGGGTGCAGGAGTGGTGGATCTACCGCATGCAGCGGACCGACCGGCCGTTGCAGGAGAAGATCGCCCTGTTCTGGCACAACCACTTCGCCACCGGCGGCAGCAAGGTCCGGCACGACCGGATGCACGAGCAAATCGAGCTGTTCCGCCAGAAAGGGCTCGGCAGCTTCCGTGAGCTGCTGCTCGAAGTCGGCCGGCAGCCGGCGATGCTGCTGTGGCTCGACGGCAACAACAGCCACAAGCAAGGCCCGAACGAAAACTACGCCCGTGAGGTGATGGAGCTGTTCACCCTCGGCGTCGACCAAGGCTACACCGAGGCCGACATCAAGGAGCTGGCCCGCGCCTTCACCGGCTGGCAGGCCCGCGGCAGCCAGGGGCGGTTCGACAAGGGCCGCTTCGACGACGGCGAGAAAACCATTCTCGGCGAAACCGGCCACTACACCGATGAGCAGGCCATCGATCTGCTGCTCGCCACCAACCAAGCCCCGCGGTTCATCGCCGCGAAGTTGCTGCGCGGCTTTGTTCACCCCGAGCCGCCCGCCGACGCGGTGGAGCATTACGCCAAGCGGCTGCAGCACCACGATTGGCACATCGGCAAGGTCTTGAAGGAGATGCTCAAGAGCCGCATGTTCCTCTCGCCGTGGGCGTGGCGGTCGATGATCAAGGACCCGGTGACGCTGACCATTGGCGCGACCCGCGCCCTGGGCGGCACGATCAAGGCCGAGTTCGTCCGCGAGTACATGGGCAAAATGGGCCAAAGTTTGCTGTTCCCGCCGGACGTCAGCGGCTGGACCGGCGGCAAGGCGTGGCTCAACGCCGCGACCATCCTCGTCCGCTACCAGTTCGCCCTGGAAACCTCCCGCCAGAGCGGCCGGTGGTACGTGCAGGGCGAGAACCTCGGCCGCCTGCTGAACGAGAACCAATCGACCGAGCCCGAGGCGATCGTCGACTTCTACACCGACCTCCTGCTCGACGGCCAACTGCCCCCATCGCTGCGGGGCCGGCTTGTCGATTACATGCGCCGCGACGACAAGAACCAGCCGACCGAGGACTGGAAGCTCAACGGCGACCGGATCCGCAAGAAGGTCAAGGGCATGCTGCACTTGATGATGTGCTCGCCGCAGTTCCAACTCGCCTGAAACTCCTGGAGAACCCGATGCCACGTAACAACACTTCACGCCGCGATGTTCTGAAGGTCGGTTTGGGCGGTTTGGGCATGATCAGCCTCGGCGGGGCGGTGCCGACGCTGGTGCCAAAGCTCGCCTTCGCCGACCAAGCCGTCGGCACGCCGGTGGCCAACGACAACATCCTCGTCGTCCTGCAGCTCTCCGGCGGCAACGACGGCCTGAACACCCTCGTCCCGCTGGGCAACGACGACTACCACAAAGCCCGCCCCCGCGTCGGCCTCAAGCCGGGCGAGCACGGCCTCCACGACATCGGCGACGGCTTCGCCCTCAACCCCGGCATGGGGGCGTTCAAGAAGCTGTACGACCAGGGCCACCTCGCCGTCATCCACGGCACCGGCTACCCCCAGCCCAACCGCAGCCACTTCGAGTCGATGGCCGTCTGGCATTCGGCCGACCCCAGCCGCAGCGACCCTAAAGGGTGGCTCGGCCACTACCTCGACCACATGGCCCGCGGCACCCAGCCGGGGGCACTCTCGGCCGTCAACATCGGCGACGAGGTGCCCCAAGCCCTTGTTACCGACGGCCCGCCGACGCCGAGCATCAACCGCCTCAGCGACTTCGGTCTGCGGTTCGACGACTCGACAAACTTCGACCGCGAGCTGGAAGACTCGATCATCCGCGAGATGGCCGGCGGCGAGTACGCCGACCCGAAGCTCGATTACTTCGCCCGCCAAGCGAACAACGCGATCGTCAGCGCCGACCAGATCCGCAAGGTGGCCGAAAGCTACACGGCCGAGGCGACCTACCCCACCGGGCTCGGCGACCGGTTGAAGCTCATCGCCCGCATCATCAGCGGCAACTTCGGCACCCGCGTCTTCTACTGCCAGATCGGCGGCTTCGACACGCACGCCAACCAGGTGCAGAACCACGAAAACCTGCTCCGCCAGGTCAGCGACTCGATCGCCGCGTTCTACGAGGACCTCGACGCCAAAAAGCTCAGCAGCAAGGTGACGACCATGGTCTTCAGCGAATTCGGCCGCCGGGTGGGGCAGAACGATTCCCAAGGCACCGACCACGGCGCGGCCGGCCCGATGTTCGTCGTCGGCCCCGCCGTCCAGGGCGGCCAGTTCGGTGCCCCGCCGTCGCTGGCCGAGGACGATCAAATCCGCGGCGACCTCGCCCACACCGTCGACTTCCGCCGCGTCTACGCCACCCTGCTCGACAACTGGCTTAACAGCGACAGCAGCGCGGTGCTCAAGGGCAAGTACGAGCACTTGCCGTTGCTGTGAGTTGGTTGTTCTTGGTTCTTAGTTATTTGTTCTTTGTCCTTTGTCATCTACTTCGCCCCGCTGACGGCTCAGGCAGATTACCAGGGACAAAGAACGAAGGACAAAGAACAAATAACAACCACCCGCTGTCACCCGCAGAACGCCCGTACCTCGTTCCGGGTCCGCCGCGGTATACTCTGTCAAAGGCGTGCCGTGCCGGCGCGTGAACCCTAATGCGAATCCAGCGCAACACGCTCCAGATCGTCCTCAGCATCGTTGCGGTGCTGGTGTTGTTCCTTGCCCTCTACGCCGTGCTGCAGCTTGTCGGCAACGACGGTGGGCGGGATCTGGCGGCCGACGGGGAGGAGCCGACGGACCTGGTGACGCCGGAGGAGCCGGTGGTGGACGATAACCCGCCGCCGCTGGTGGTGACCGAGACGAGCCCGACGCCGCCCATCGACGACGACCGCGGCCCGGTGCTGGATTTGACGGCCGACGAGCCCGAGCCGGGGGCCGGCATGTTTGACGACGGCCCGGCCGCCACGCCGACGTATGCCGACGCTGGTGCGACCGATTATTGGGATCAAATTTACGGCGGGGCCGGGGGCGACGAGCCGCCGCTGATCACCCGCCCGCCGCTGGATGACGACCCGGCACCCACGGGCAACGCCTCGCGGCCGCCGATCGAGCCGACGCCGCTCGCCAGCGGGCCGCGGACGTACACGGTGCAGCAGGGCGACAGCTTCAGCAGCATCGCTCGCCGAGAGCTCGGCGACGAGAAGCGTTGGCAGGCCCTGATGCGGGCCAACCCCGACGTTGATCCCCGCCGCCTGCGGCCGGGCATGACGATCATCCTGCCCACCGAGGCGGAGCTGACCAGCGGTGCCCAAGGCCGCGTCGGCAGCACCACGACGGTCGAGCGGGCGATCGATCCCGTTCGCCAGTACCGCGTCGCCGAGGGCGACACCCTTTCCGACATCGCTTTGGCCCGCTACGGCAAGGCGTTCCTGTGGCGCGACATCTACGACGCCAACCGTGCCACCATCGGCAACGACCCCGGCCGCCTCCGCCCCGGCACCGTGTTGACCATCCCGCCGCTTCCCGACGGCGCCCTCGGCAACCGCTGATCCGGCGTACGCTTTGCCCGTGGATTGGAGTCACGACGTGCTCGCCGACGCTTTGCACGCGGCGCTGAAGCAGCGGGAAGACGACTTGCAACTTGAGCAGGCCGTCTACGGCCTCGACTCGATGAAGGAAGTCGAACTCCACGACGTCCTCGCCGCCGGGCTGGGTGGGTACGAGGTGGCCCGCGAGGTGCATTACCCGTCGACCGTCGGCCGCAAGCTCAACAACCGCCAGCGGTGCGATCTGGTCCTCACGCCGCCAGGTTCGCCGCTGCGGCTCGACAGCCGGCCGCCGACACTGTTCGACCCGCCCAACACCGTCGGCCCCGAGCAGGGCCTGTGGCTCGAGATCAAGATCGCCAAGCAGTACGCCGAGGGCAACCGCCCGCACCGCAGCTACGGGGCCCAGTGGCGGCAGGCCGTGGTGAAGGACCTCAAGAAGATGGAGGCCGAGACGCCGATCCGTCAAGCGGCCCTCGTGCTCGTCGTGTTCAACAGCAACGCCGACGTCCTCGCCAAGGACCTCGAACTCTTCGAGGACGTGCTGGCGACGAAGGAAGTCCTCGCCGGCTTCCGTCAGGTCCGCACGGTGCCGATCACCGAACGCATCGGCCACACCCTCGCGACGGTTGCCGTCTGGCCGACCATCCAGCGGCCGACGGATCCGTAGAGCAGACGCTTAGCCGGCATGAAGCGCCGCCGCGTGCGCCGCGACGCTTTCCCGCAGGGCATCAAGGTGGTAGCCGCCTTCGAGCACGCTGACGGTCGGCACGTTGGTCGCGGTGAGCAGGTCGCGAGTGATTTGGCCGAAGCCGCCGGCGGTGAGGTTCAGGTGGGCCAGCGGGTCGTCACGGTGGGCGTCGAAGCCGGCAGAGATCAGGAGCAAATCGGGAGCAAATTCCCGCAGCCGCGGCAGGGCATCACCGCTCAGGACGGCGAGGAAGCCGACGTCGTCGGTGCCGGCGGGGAGGGGGAGGTTGAGGTTGAAGCCGAGGCCAGCGTCGGCGCCGGTTTCGGCGGAATGGCCGGTGGTGTGGGGGTAGCAGGTGGCCGGGTCCTCGTGGAGGGAGATGAACAGGACCGACGGGTCGGCGTAGAAGGCGGCTTGGGTGCCGTTGCCGTGGTGGACGTCGATGTCGACGATGGCGACGCGGCCAAGGTTGTACCGGGTCTGGGCGAGCTTCGCAGCGATGGCGATCTGGTTGAAGTAGCAGAACCCCATCGCCCGCGTCGGCTCGGCGTGGTGGCCCGGCGGCCGGGTGACGACAAGGGCGCGGTCGGCCCCGCCCAGTGCCTTCTCCACCGCCCGCGCCGTCGCCCCGACGGCCAAGCGGGCGGCCGACCAAGCGGCCGGGTCGGCGTCGGTGTCGGCGTCCAGCGGCACGCCGTTTTTGCACGCCGCCCAGACTTCGTCCAGATGCCGCTGCGGGTGGATCAGGCGGATCAATTCGTCGACGTCCTCCGGCGGCTCGGCGAGGTCGAGGTCCGGCGTCACCTTGGCCTCATTTAACCCCGCCAGCGCCGCCTCCAGCCGTTCGGGCCGCTCAGGGTGGTTTGGCGTCTCGTGGGTCCGGGTCGCGGTGGCGGTGACGGTGAACACGCAGCGATGCTAGAACCACGTCATCGCGTCGCGTACATCAGCCCGGTCATCGCCCGCCAGTACGTCAGGAACAGGTAGATGCCGCCCAGCACCACCTGCCCGGCGAGCGTGTAGAGGTAGTAGCCGACGCTGCCGAAGTCGGTGCGGCCGGTGAGGAACAGCGTGGCATAGGTGCCGACCGTGGCCGCGACGATGAGCGTGACCAGCAGCCCGCCGGGCAGCAGGTAGGTCAGGCCGCGACGCCGCCGGCAGCCGCAGCCCGCGGTGGGCGGCCTCCCACGCCGTCAGCACCGTCACGCACCACAGCAACCCGAGCAGCGTCAACCCCAGGATCGGCACCAGCAGCCCGCCGGCCGGGTAGAGCCAGCCGCCCGGCAGCCAGTTGATCAGGCCCATGAGCCGCGCGTGCGTCAGCAGCGCCGCGGCGGCGAGCAGGGCGATGACCATGACGTGCAGCCATCGGAACCACCGCGCCCGCCGCCGCACCACCTCGCCGGGCCGTGACTGCAACTGTTTGAAAAATGCCACCGGCCGCACGACCGACGTTGCCGCTGTCCGCAGCAACGTCACGACGCTTGGCTTCTGCTCGAACCGCGTCGGCCCCCGGCTCGGTCGGGCGCTGTCGGCGATCGGCGTCCCGCACTCCGGGCAACGGCCGCCCTCGGGCAACCCCTGCAGCGCGTACCCGCACGACTCGCACAGCAACACGCCCTCGGCCGGGATGTTGGCGGCGTCGCCCACGCCCTCATCATTCCCAGCCCGACCCGCCGTTGCACAACCGTTACCACCGACACACCCGGAGCTGGCGGACACGGCGAACAGTCGCACAACTTTTATCGGATCACGCTTCCCGCCGCGGCGGCGTCAGATTAGGTTGACCGGCCACCAACCGACCGGACCGAAAATGCACGACAACCCCTCCCGCCCCCCGGCTTTACTCGAGCCGCTCGAATCCCGCCGGCTGCTCGCGACGTTCACCGTCGACAGCACGCTCGACGTGGTGAACCCGAACGACGGCGTGACCACCCTTCGCGAGGCCGTCGCCCAGGCCAACGCCGCGGGCAGCAACGACGTGATCGCGTTCTCCAGCTTGTTCGATACGAAGCAGACCATCGACCTCACCGGCGGCGAGCTTGTGGTCAGCGACGACCTGACGCTCTCGCCCCCGGCAACCGGTCTGCGGATCGATGCCGCGTTCAACTCGCGACACTTTCGCATCAACGGGCCGACGAGTCTGACGCTCGAGCGGATGGAGCTGGTGAACGGCTTCGCCGGCGTCGCGTCCGACGGCCGTGGCAACGACGGCGGCTCGATCTATGCCGCCGCCTTCGGCGAGCCCGGCCCCAACGGCGTCGGCTCGACGCTCACGCTCGACGGCTCGCGCCTGGCCAACAACCGGGCGGCCGACGGCGGGGCGATTCGCATGCCCGGCGACGTGGTCGTCATCGAGAGCACCATCGAGCTGAACAACGCGTCCGAACCGGCCACCGCGCCGGCCGGCGAGATTGCCGTCGGCGGGGCGATCTTCATCCTGCCCGGCGGCAGCCTCTCGACCTCGGGCGGCACGATTCTCAACAACGAGGCCGGCGGCCCCGGCAGCCAAGGCGGCGGGGCGTACGTCTGGAACCGGGCCCGCTTCGAGAACTTCTCGATCGAAGGCAACAGCGCCGACTTCGGCGGCGGCTTGTTCCTCGTCGACGGCTCGACCGGCGTGGCGGCCATCGACCCGGACATCTCGGCGGCGATGGCCGGCGGTGGCGGCGGGGCGACGCGGTCGCCGATCGCGCCGGCCAGTCTGGACCTGATCCGCACCCGCGTCGACAGCAACGTCGCCCGCATCGGCGGCGGGTTCTTCGCCGTCGACGCGGCGGCGAATCTGGTGCAGGCCCGCATCATCGACAACCGGGCCGTTGGCATTGACGCCAGCGGCGGCGGGTTCGTCCTGCAGGGCGGCAACGGCACCGCGTTGTTCATTGATCGCTCGGAAATTTCCGAAAACTCGGCGATTAACCCCAACGGCCTGAGCTTCGGCGGCGGCTTCTCGGTCATCGCCAGCCCCGACGCGCCGTTGCCCGGCTCGGCGGCCGACGACGTGGCGGTGCCGGTGACGGTGGTGAACTCGATCGTCAGCCAGAACGCCGCCGGCACCCGCGGCGGCATCGATCTGACCGCGGCGGGGCGGACCACCGATGCGTTTGGCAACCCGCTGACGGGCGCCGACCGCGGGGCGGCCGAGGTCGACGCGCTGTTCATCCACGCGACGATCACCGAGAACACCGCCACCGACCCCAACGGCACCGGCGGCCTCACGGCGCAGGCGACCGTCGCCAACCTCGACCTCGCCGAGGTGGCGTTCGCCAACTCGATCGTCTCGGGCAACGTCTCCGGCGACGCCGACGTCTCGCGGCCGGTGGGCGACACCGGGGCCGTCGACGCGGCCATCGGCAGCTTCGGCGGCAACCTGCTCGGCATCGGCCTCACCCCGGCCACGCCCAGCGGCGGCGACGTCTTCTCCGACACGCCCAACCTCTCCCCGCTCGACGCCTACGGCGGCCGGACGCGCACCCAGCCGCCGTTGTCGACCAGCCCGGCGATCGACATCGGCACCAACGCCCTGGCCGTTGATCCCGGCTTCAACAACCGCCTCGGCGGCGGCGACGACCAGCCGCTGAGCTTCGATCAACGCGACAACCCGTTCGCCCGCATCATCGGCGGCCTGGCCGACGCCGGCTCCACCGAGTTCGACAGCACCAACGACATCATCAACCCGACCGTCGTGGCCACGGCGTTCGAGTTCGAGCAACAACTGGCCGTTATCTTCGAGTTCAGCGAAGACGTCGGGCCGAGCGTCGACGTGCTGGATCTGCGGCTGCGGGACGTCGACACCAACATTTTTCTGCCAATCGTCGGGGCGACGGTGATCTACGACAGCCTGGCCAGAACGGCGACATTCGCGCTCGATGCCGTGCAGACGCCGCCGGGGAACTATGAGGCGACACTCAACAACGCCGGCATCATCGACGCCGCGGAAAACGCGCTGGAGGGTGCCCCGGCCGTGAATTTCTTCTGGCTGCCCGGCGATGCCGACCGCAACCGAACGGTGAACCTGGCCGACTTCGGGGCGCTGCGGGCGAACTTCGGCCGGGCGGACGACCCGTTGTTCAGCGAGGCCGACTTCAACTACGACGGCGTGGTGAACCTCGCCGACTTCGGCATCCTGCGGGCGAACTTCGGCGACACCGTGCCGCCGCCGATGGCCGCGGCACCGTCGCTGTTTTTCGGCGGCATGACGCGGCGGGGCGTGGCGTCGGGCATTTTCGCGAGGTGAATCATGAACCCGACTCTCGAACCTTTGGAAGACCGCCGCCTGCTCAGTTGCTGCGGCGGCGATCTGCGTCCGCCGGCGGTGGACGAGCTTCGGTTCTTTTTCCAGGACCGCCAGGCGATTGGCGTCGACTTCGATGAGCAGATCGAGGCGGCGACATTCACGGCGACCGACGTGACGGTGCGGAACCTGACGACAGACGCCGTGCTGCCGGCGGCGCGGTTCTCGGTCATCGAGGTGACGCCGAGCCGGGCGTTCGACTTGGTCTACGACACCGCCAACTTCGGGCCGTTGCCGGACGGCAACTATGAGGCGACGGTGGCGGCCGGGGCGGTGACGGACACGAGCGGCAACGCATCGGTTGGCCCGGCGGTGCTCGACTTCTTCGTCCTCGCCGCCGACGCCAACCGTGACCGCACGGTGAACCTCGCCGACTTCGGCCGACTCCGCGCCGGGTTCGGCGAGCCGGGCACGTTCGCCACCGGCGACTTCAACTACGACGGCACGGTGAACCTTGCTGACTTCGGCATCCTGCGGGGCAACTTCGGCCAGACGTTGCCGCCGCCGAGTTCGTCGATTTTCGCCGCTTTTGCGGGAAAAGATCGAACACAGCGGTCAGCCTTGGTGTAAACTTCTAGAATGTTCGAGCGTGACGCATCGGTGGAGGTTCTGGAGCCGCGGCGGTTGCTGGCGGACGTGCGGACGTTTTTTCCGGCCATCACAATGGAACGGCAGCCGGTGCGGACGATCGGCCCGGTGGCAATGTCCCAGGCCGCGGCGGCGACGGTCGCGGCACCCGACGTGGTTGCCGGCGCGGCGGCCGATACGGGGGGTCACGACGGGGCGCTCAGCGGCCGGACGGTGTTCCTCGGAGCGGGCCACGGCTACGCCGCCGACGGCAACAACTGGCGCGCCGGGCGACCGCTGACCAACGGCATGGTCGAGGACTTTGGTAATCAGGACCAACTCCGCTACACCGCGGATCATCTGCTGCGGGCCGGGGCGACGGTGGTGCCGCTGCGGCCGATCGGCAACCAGCCGCTGGAGGTGGTGCTCGACAACGACGACCTCGGCGTCAGCTTCAGCGGCAACTGGAGCAACAGCAGCAGCCCCGTCTACTACGGCGACCCCGGCGACCTGCCGTACCGCTTCGCCCAATCTAATCCGAGCGGCAGCAACACCGCCACTTACCGGCCGGACCTCCCCGAGGGCGGCGACTGGCCGGTTTACACCTGGGTGCTCGACAGCGCCAACCGGGCCGAGCAGCTTTACCAGGTGGAGCACTCGGGCGGCATCAGCGAGATCCGCGTCGACCACACGAAAATCGGCAAGGGCTGGGTCTACCTCGGCACCTACCACTTCGACGCCGGCACCAACGGCAGCGTCACGATCAGCAGCGAGGCGAACGGCGGCGTGATCATCGCCGACGCCATTCGCTTCGGCAACGGCCGCGGCGACGTCGACCGCGGCAGCGGCATCAGCGGCCAAACCCGCGAGGACGAGGCCAGCCTCTACTGGATCCAGCGGAGCGTCGGCCAGGGCACGAGCTTCGGGCAGTTCGTGGTCAGCAGCGACGACGAGTCGGCCAACGTCTCGGCCCCGCCGCGGTTCGCCCGGCACATGAACGCCGCCCCATACGGCGAGGCGGTTTACATCGGTTACCACACCAACGCGTTCAACGGCAACGCGCGGGGCGTGCTGTCGTTGATCAACACCAGCAGCCGCGGCAGCACGCCGAACCAGGCGACGCTGGCCGAGCTCACCGCCCGCGAGATCAACGACACCTTCCTCGGCGTCGACGGCCCGGCGGGCTTCGAGCATTCATGGGCCAACCGCGGCACCCTGACGCTGGGCGCGGCCTACGGCGAGATCAGCGGCCAGGCGACGGGCAACGAGTTCGACGCGACGATCATCGAAATCGGTTTCCACGACAACGTGCAGGACGCCCAGCTTTTGCGGGACCCGACGGTCCGTGACGCCACCGGCCGGGCGACGACCGAGTCGTTGATCCGGTACTTCAACCAGTTCTCCGGCACGCCGCTGGTTTTCCCGCCGCTCCCGGCGGCGGCGGTGCGGGGCGAGCCGACCTTCGACGGCGGCGTGCGGCTGGACTTCGCCCAGGTCAGCGGCAACACCGGCAGCAGCTTCGCCGGCTACAACGTCGATTCGGCCCAGCGGGTGCGGGTCGAAGTCTCCACCGACGGCCGCGGCTACGTGCCGTTGGTGACGAAGCCGATCAGCGGGTCGAGCGTGACCGTCGCGGCGAACGAGCTGCCGGCGTCGGACGGGCCGTTGCACTTCCGGCTAATGCTCGAAAACGCCGGCGGCAGCAGCGTGCCGAGCCGGGTGGTGAGCGTGGCATCGGTTGGCGTCGCCGCGCCGTCAGTTTTGATCGTCGACGCCTTCGACCGCGTCACCCGGCAGCAGAACGCCCGGCAGACGACGAGCCTGAACTACAACCCGCCGAGCAACTTCGGGGCCGTGATGTTCGACCGCGTCCGCACCCGCAGCGTCAACAGCTTCGATTACGCCGCCGTCGCCGCCAACGCGTTGCCGGCGGGGTTCAACGTCGCCACGGTGCAGAACGAGCACGTCGCCGACGGCCGCGTGAGCTTGGCGAACTACGACGCCGTGATCTGGTTGGCCGGCGAGGAGTCGACGGCAAATGAGACGTTCAGCAGCGCCGAGCAGTCGGCGGTGGCCGCGTACCTGAATAACGGCGGCAACCTGTTCGCCAGCGGTTCGGAGATCGGCTGGGACCTCGATGCCCTCGGCGGCGGCGTCGGCTTTTACCAGAGCACGCTCGGCAGCGACTACGTCGCCGACGACGCCAACTCCTACGCGGCCAGCGGCGTCAGCAACACGATCTTCGCCGACATCAATCTCACCTTCGACGACGGCAGCCAGGGCAGCTACGACGTCGACTTCCCCGACGTCCTCGACGCCCGATCCGGCGGCGAGGTCGTCCTCCGGTACACCACCGGCGGCGGGGCGGCCACCTCGTTCACCAACGCCGCCGGCGGCCAGGTCGTCAACTTCGGCTTCCCGTTCGAGTCGATCACCGACGCCGCCACCCGCCAGACGGTGATGGCCCGGACGTTCGCCGAATTCAACCTGCTCGACACCACGGCCCCGCGACTCGTCGCCAGCGACTTCTCGATGAGCGGCGCGTTCGCCATCACGTTCGAGCTCGACGAGCCGATCGATCCGGCCACGTTCGCCGCCGCCGACGTGACGGTGCGGAACACGACGACGAACACGATTCTGCCGAGCAGCAACTTCGACGCGACAGTTGACGACCAGACGCTCGCCCTGCAATGGAACCAGCCGGGGGCGTTGCCGGAGGGCCGCTTCACCGCCACCCTCGCCGCCGGCTCCGTCGCCGACGCCGCCGGCAACGCCCTAATCGCTTCGGCGGTCGTCGACTTCGGGTTCCTGCTGGCCGACTTCAACAACGACTTCCGGGTCGATTTGGCCGACTTCGGCATTCTGCGGGCGAACTTCGGGGCCACGGATCGGTTCTTCGACGCTGGCGACGCCACCGGCGACGGCGTGGTGAACTTGGCCGACTTCGGCGTGTTGCGGAGCCGCTTCGGCACGACAATCTGAGCCGCAGCTTGTATGCTGCCCGGCGGATGCCACGGGCCGACCACAGCATGGAGAACGTCGTGCTCGGCTACGACGGCCCGAAGCCGGCGGTGCCCACGCGGTTCGAGCACGCCATGGACGCCGAACGCGGCCGCTGGCTGCGCCGACGGTTTCTGTGGTACACGGGCATCAGTTTCGTGCTCGGCATCCCGCTGCTGCTGCCGCTGCTGTTTGCCAACGCCGGTCAAGCGACTTTCTTGCTGATCGCCAGCCTCATCACGCTGAGTCTAACCGCGGCGGCATTTGTGTATGCGTGGCGGAGCCCGCCGAAGAAGACGGTGATCTTACGGGCGGCGGTTTGGCTGTACATCATCCTCGGCCTCATCGGCGTGGTGAACACGCGAATCAGCATGTTGCTGGGCGGCTTCAGTCAGGAGGTGGCCGCCGGGGCGGAGGTGCAGGACGGCATGCGGCAGGTCTGGCCGGAGGAGATGCCCACCACCCGCCCGCTGGATGAGGCGAGTCAGACGGCGCTGGCCGCACTGCACACCGGGCTGAATGAGCTCGAAGACCAACTCGTCGTGGCACTCGCAGCGCTGCCGCCGCTGACGGACGACCCGTCTCACGAAGCCGTGGTCGACATGATCGACGATTGGGAAGACGAGGTCGACGACGCGCGCAGCGACCTCGCGTGGATCTCCAGCGGGATGGCCCGCGATGAGTTTGGGATACGCATCACGCCGGGTCGGGTGACAATCAATGGAGTGGCCGTGAGTCCGGCCGACGCAAGCAGAATCGAGGCGAGGGCCAGCGCGGGGCTGACCGTCTTCGCGATGTTCTTCTTCAATCACTTGCTGGCGTGCTTGTTCATCCCGTGGACCGCCCGCGAATCGCTCGTGCCGGCGTCGTTTGTGTTCGCCGGATTCGTGGCGGTGCTGGCGGCCGACGTGCTGCTCACCGGGCTGTGGTGGTGGGTCGCGTTGCTGTTCCTCGCGCTGGCCGTGCTCGCCATCGTGCCCGGCACCGCGTGGTGCTACCTGCGGGATTGGCGGTTCCCCAAGTGGTTCCGCACGGCCTACGAATCCAGCCGCTACCGCCAGCTCTCGGGCGACCTCGACGGGGCGCGCAAGATCCACGAAAGCGCCCTGCCGGAGCAGCAGACCGACGGCCCGCTGCGGTTGAGCTACGTCTACGAGCCGATGAGCCAGATCGGCGGCGACTTGCTGTACGTCCGGCGGGATGAAGAGGGGAAGGGGGGCGACGGCCTGACCGCCGTGCTGCTGGACGTCACCGGCCACGGCATCGCCGCGGCCCTGACCGTCAACCGGCTGCTGGGCGAGCTGGACCGCACGTTTGCCGAATTCCCCGACGCCGGGCCGGGCGAGGTGCTGCGGCGGGTCAACGAGTACGTCCACCTCACCCTCAGCCCCCACGGCGTCTACGTCACCGGCCTGGCCGTCCGCCTGAAGTGCGGCGAGCCGGGCGAGGGCGGCGCCAACGGCGTCTACGCCAACGCCGGCCACCCGCCCTCGTTCCTCCGCCGCACGGGCGGCGACACCGAGAAGCTCGACCCGACCACCTTCATGCTCGGCGTTATGGGCAACACCGAGTTTGACCCGGTGGAGCGCGAGGTGCGGGTGGCCAAGGGCGACGTGCTGCTGCTCTACACCGACGGCGCCGCCGAAGCCCGCAACGAGCGCGGCCGCATCGTGGGCATCAACGGGCTGTGCGATTGGTTCGACGAGTGCGAGCCGCCCGATGGCGCCGACGGTTGGCCGGGGCAGTTGCTCAAGCGGATTACCCGCCACCGCAACACCGCCCCGGATGACGACACGCTGATCGTCGCCGTCTACGCCGCCGCGTGAGGTAGCCACGCCCTAACCTCCGCCATGACCGACGCCCTCACCGAAGCCGACCTCGAGACCTTCCGCCAGTTCGCCGGCGGCATCGCCAAGCAGCTGGAGAAAACCCCCGCCGACCGCCTCGCCGAGCGGTCGGAGATGAACCACGCCCTGTGGACCATCGCCCACCTCATCGGCGCCCGCGTCAACATCATCAAGCAATGCGGCGGCACCCCGCCCGAGCTGAACATCGACCTCAATGCCTACGGCGGCGGCACCCAACCCGCCGAAGCCCCCCACGTCGACAAAGCCACCCTCGAAGCCGACCTGCAAAAAACCACCGATGCCGTGCTCGAAGCCGCCGCCGCCATCACGCCCGCCCAAGCCGCCGCCCGCTCCCCGTACGCCGACTACGGCCCCCTTTTCGCCACCAACGCCGGCATGGTCCGTTACCTGATGACCGTCCACGAAGCCGAGCACCTCGGCCAACTCAAGGCCTGGCGGCGTGCCTGCGGCATGACCTGATCAACAGGACACGATCACCGACGCTGCCTAAACTCCTCGCCCGCCAACTGGTCCTTGGTGTAACGGTAGCACGAATGGTTCTGATCCATTTAGTCGGGGTTCGAATCCCTGAGGACCAACTCGTTCAATTACCAGCGGCGGCGTGATACAAGTCACGCCGCCGCTGTCGTTTTGGGTGGGTGGTCAGCGCACCTTCGGTTCCCTGTGCTGCCGGGGCAAGCGATCGCCGCCGCCAGTGCTGGGAGGGCGGGTTGGGTCCGAGAACATTCAAGGCTTCGGCGGCATCTTGCCGATCTTGCCACGGGTGGGCAGGTCCGATAGGGCCGGCCGCCGTGTTTGTTCGGTTTGTTCGGTTCGTTTGTTTCCCCGCCTCATTCCCGGCCAAGGAAGGTCCATGCGTACGGTCGCGATCATCAACCAAAAGGGCGGATGTGGCAAAACCACCACGTCCATCAACCTCGCCGCGTGTCTGGCCAAGCTCGGGCACAAGACGCTGCTGGTCGACATGGACCCGCAAGGGCACTGTGCGACCGGGCTGGCGGTGCCGGAGGATCAGGTGAGCCGCACCGTCCTCGACGTGCTGGGCGAGCCCGAGCCGCTTGCGGTGAAGGAGGTCGTCTGGCCGATCGCCAGCAACCTGGACCTGGTGCCAAGCGATTTGAAGCTGGCCGGTTTCGACCCGATGTTCGCCGGGCGGCAGGGGCGGGAGAAGCGCTTGAAAAACGCGCTGGCGAAGGTCGAAAACGATTATGAATGGTGCGTCATCGACTGCCCGCCGGGGGTGGGTCTGCTGACGTTCAACGCGCTGTTCGCCGCCGACGAGTGCGTGGTGCCGGTGGAAACCGGGTACTTCTCGCTGCACGGGCTGGCGAAAATGCTCGAAACGCTCGAAGAACTGCGGGTCGCGGCGGACAAGGACGTGGCGGTGCGGATTCTGCCGACGCTGTACGACACGCGGACGAAGCTGGCCCGCGAGGTGCTGGCGGAGCTGCGGGCGAAGTTCCGCGACCACCTGATGGCCAGCGTCATCAACTTCAACAGCAAGCTGAAGGAAGCCGCGAGCTTCGGGCAGCCGATCACCGAGTACGACCCGGGCAGCCGGGGGTACAAGGATTTCGCCACGCTGGCGAAGGAATTGATGGGCCACCGGGCGGCGTCGCTGTCGGCACTTTCGGAGAACCAGCCGATGAGCCGGCCGGCGGAGTTGGTGCAGCGGGCGCGGCAGCTCGCGCAGTTCGCCAACCGCAAGTTCGGCGACCGCGAGGCGGTCCGCAGCGCCCGCTTCGGCGGCGTGCCGGACGTGGCGACGCGGCCGAGTGTGCCGGCGATCGAGCAGCCGGAACCGATGCCGGTCCCGCAGAAGACGGTGGCCGAGGAGACGTTCGGCGAGAAGCTGCGGCAGATTTACGGCGTGCACCAGAAGGGCCAAAGCGTCGAGTGGCGGGTGAGTTTCCCCGACGCCAAGACGGTGAAGGTGGCGGGCGACTTCAACAACTGGTCGGCCGTCACGCCGCTGTTGCCCGCCGAAGAGCCGGGCACGTTCCGGGCGAGCATGCCGTTGGCCCCAGGGCGGTACCGCTACCGGCTGATCGTCGACGGGCAGTGGCAGACCGACCCGCACAACACGCTCGTCGAGGCCAACCAGTTCGGCGAGCTGAACAACGTCGTCGAGGTCGGGTGAGCAACTTTTCTCCAGGTATCTGTCATGGAAGACCAAGCCCCCGCCAACCCCGACCGCGCGATTAGCGCCATCAGTCACCTGTTCCTCAGCTCGCCCGAGGCGACCGAGGATGCCAACGTTGCCGACGAGGTGGCGGCGCTGGCCGAAGAGTTGCACCTCGACCCGGCAGTTTTGTACGACGGGCCGGCGGGAGGCGAGGAGGAGGTCGGGCCGTTGCCGGCGTTGGGTCGGCCGGTGCGGGCGGTGATCGGGGCGGGCATGAACGGCTCGTTCTTCACCCGCGGCCGCGAGTACGCCGCCCACCTCGTTGCCGGCGGCGGGCGAGTCGGTTTGGTGCAGATCGACGCCGACGAGATCCGGCTGCACCTGGTGGAACACGACGCCGACCCGGCGACGCTCCCGCCCGAGCGGCCGCGGCCGACCGAGGGCGACCTCAACGACGCCCGCCGTTGTCGGCGGATCACCGAGGCGTTGTCGGAGCTCGATTACGACGTCGACCGCTGGCTCGTGCTGCTGCCCGACCCGCGGCACCCCGAGGCGAAGCGTTTGCTGGCCGAACTCCGCGAGTGCGTCGTCCTGGCGACGGCCGACCACGACGGCGTCGTCGCCGGGTATCGGACGGTCAAGGGTCTTTGCGAGGAAGTCTCGCCGAGCGAGGTGGCGGTGGCGCTGGTCGACGCGACCGACGACGGCGCGGCCCGGCGGGTGCACCACAAGCTGGCCGAGGTGTGCCGGCAGTTCTTGAACGTGACGCTCGAAGACGGCGGCCGGGTGCGGGCGGCGAGCACGGTGGCCGAGCACAACGTGCTGTGGTTCCGCGCCCGCAGCACCGGCTTGGCCGACGACGCGGCGGTGCCGTCGGCCGCGCCGCAGTGGGGCTTGCTCGGCAAGTTCCTCGCCGACGGCCGGGCGGCGGAAGCGGCGGCCAACGCGGCCGAGGGCGCCATCGGCCGCGAACGCCAGCGGCAGGACGTGCTGCCCGATCGGCCCGTGCCGACTGAGGCGATGGAGCCCGAAATTCAGGAAGATTCAACGATGCCGTTCAAGCCCGTGATGCGCGAGATCGCCCCGCCCGCCCCGACCCCGGTGGCTGATGCCGGCGACGATGATTTGGTCACCCTCGCCAGCGGCTCGCCCGCCGACGTCGCCCGCGGCTACCTGCAGCGGCAAGGTTTGGAGCCGCTGGCGATCACGCCGCCGCAGCTTCCCGAGGCCGTCATCGCCGTGAGTGGCGGCGTGCTGCAGCTCGTGGCCGTGACCGGCAGCGAGCCGCACAAGCTTGACGCCTGCGAGGCCGCCCGCGTCTGGCTCGGCCAGTCCGCCGCCGTCATCGCCCTGGCCCTGCCCGCGGCGAACATCAACGTCGAGGCGACGCCCCGCCTGACCTTGCTGATCCGCGACGGCGAAAGCTCCGCCCCCGCCGTCCGCCACGCCGCCGCCCAAGTCGGCGTGAGCGTCGTCCCCCACCGCACCCTCAAGTGGTCCGGCCGCGTCGGTCTGCTCCTGGCGGCGTGAGCGTTTCTTGTCTGCGACGCGCGGGTCAGCGAGACAGTTTGATCGCGGTAGCCGCGGCACCACGTGCCGCAGGTCCGGGCGAACCTGCAGCACGTGGTGCTGCGGCTACCGCGGGCGAGGACACAGCGCAAGTTGCTGCGTCTGCTGCGGCGTGTCCCGCATCGTCTCGTGCAAATCGTTTTCGCTTTCGTACGAACGAGCCGGGATCGAGCGGTACTCGAAGGTCGTCTCGAGTGTCGGCACGCCGAACGGCCAGGGGTCGATTTGCAATTTCTCGGGCGTCGGGCGGATGACGTGGAGTGGCTCATCGGGGCCGCTCACCGTGAGGCGGGTCGGTTTGACCTCGGCGTTGGGCACGCGGGTGCAGCAGGCGGCGAGGCTGAGTTTGTCCATCGACTGCAACAGCTCGAAGTCGCGGCGGAGGGCGGCTTCGTTCGGGTCGGTCCAGCCGTGGGCGAGGCCGTGGTGGGTGGGGCGGTCGGTGCGAAAGCCGAGTTTTTCCCGAAGCTCGAGCTGAAGCTCGGCCATGCGGTGGGTGAATTGCACGTGCAGGAATTGGCGGCGGCGGGTGTCGAGGTCGAACGTTTCGTGATCCCGCTTGCCGCCGGTGGCGTTGGCGGCGAGGCTCATGCTGTGGAGGCTGGCGAGCAGGCCGGCGTAGGGATCGACCTGCGCCGCCCGCTCGGCCGACTCGGGCCAAACTTGGAAAGCCACCTCCGGCGGGTTCTCGAAGACGTCGAGCGGGCGACCGGTCTTATTGAGCGTGGGCGCTTCGTCGTGCTGCGGCCAGCCGGCGTCGTGGTGGGTGACGCCCAGCACCCAGCCGTCGAAGCGCGCCGGGCGGGCGTAGACGTCGTTGCCGAAGTGCTTGGCGAACTCGCCGGCGAGGCGGGCATGCTCGTGCTGGTCGATCAGCCAGTAATGCTCCCCAACGCGGCGGCGGATCATGTCCGATGGTAGTTCGTGCTATAACCGCCAGCCGTGGAGGTGTCGCCGCGCATCGTGTTGTTGATCGCCTTGGGCGGGGCGGCGGGGGCGGTGTGCCGGTTCCTGGTGGGGGCGGCGGCGCGGCAGGCGATGTCGGGGGTGCCGCTGCCGATCGGGACGCTCGCCGTGAACCTGCTGGGCTGCCTGCTCATCGGCATCCTCTTCGGCGGCACCCCGCCGTGGCTCGGGCGGCCGGAGGTCCGGGCGGCACTCGGCGTCGGCTTCCTCGGGGCGTTCACGACGTTCAGCACCTTTGCCCTCGACCTCACCGACGATCGGCCGTGGCGGTGGACAACCGCGTACCTCCTGCTGAGCAACGCCGGCGGCGTGGCACTGGTGCTGCTGGGCCTGTGGGTGGGGCGGGCCATGATCGGGCGCGGGTGAGTCGATGGTCCATGGCCGAGCACCACACGCCCTCGCCTACCCTGCGGCGCGTTGTCGAACCGTTGGCTCATCTTTCTGCTGCTGGGACCGGGCGTAATCGCGTTGGCGACGGCGGTGATCTTTATCAAGCTCAGCGAGCTGCCCATCGCGATGCTGGCTGCGCTTCGGCTGCTGACGGCGGCAGGCATGCTCGCGCCGTTGATGGTTTGGGAGCGGCGTGGCACGCAGGGGCCGGCGGTGGGGCGGTTGATGTGGATCGCGACGCCGGCGGCGGTGATGCTCGCGGCCCACTTCGTCACCTGGTTCGCCGGCGTGAAGCTCACGACCGCCGCTAACGCCACGCTCATCGTCAACCTCTCGCCGGTGGCGATGCCGTTCGCCGTCTACTTCATGGTCGGCGAGAAGATCAACCGCCGGGAGATTCTCGGCAGCCTGATTGCCGTGGTTGGCGTGCTGGTGCTCGGGCTGGGGCAGGCGAAGATCGACCGGCAGGGCTTGCTCGGCGACGCGATCTGCATCGGCAGCATGGTGCTGGCAGTCATCTACCTCGTGTTGGCCCGGCGGGTGAACCGGGCGGTCGGCGGGGGCATTTTCAGCTACCTCGTGCCGCTGTACTTTGTCGCCGGGCTGGTGACGCTGGGGTACTCGGGCCTCAGCGGCGAGTGGTTTCGGCTGGGCGAGGTGCCGGACTGGCCGCGGGAGGTTGGACTGGTGCTGCTCCTGGCGATCCTGCCGACGGTCATCGGGCACAGCCTGCTCAACTACTCGATGACGCGGCTGCGGGGGCAGGTGGTGGCGGTGGCGAGCTTGGGGCAGATCTTCGTTGCCGCGGCGCTGGCGGTGCCGGTTCTGGGGGAGTGGCCGACGTGGGCGTTTTACCCGGCGTGCGCGCTGATCGCGGCGGGGGCGGGCGTCGTGATCTTCAAGACGAAAAAGCCTCAGGCGGCCGCCGAGTTGCGCGGCTTCGAGGTCGTCGGCGGCAGCTCCGGGTCGGCCAGCTCGCCCACCGGCGGGGCGTCGGCCGGGCGGGTGCCGTCGGCGGCCAGCGGGTCGGGCACGCCGGGCAAATCGATGGTCCGCGGCTCGACCTTGCGGTAGCCGAGCTGGTCGATGACTTCCAGCACCTCGGTCCACGTCGGGAACAACTTTTTGTTGACCTTTTTGTACGTTTCGATCGCGCGGATGAATTCGTACTGTCCCGGCGTCATCTCGCCTTCCTCGGCGCTGCGGCGGTCCTCGTCCCGCCGAATGCCGGCCCCGCGGCGGCGCTCCAGCCCCGTCCGCCGTTGGTTGCTGGCGACGCGTCGCTCGGGCCCGTCGTAATTCGGATCGTCCGCCACCCGGCGTTCCAGACCGAGGCGACGGTCCACGACATTGCGGTTGGGGTGCTCGGCCATGCCTTAAGCATCGGCACCCGGCACGACCGGCTTAACCCGGTTCAACGCCCCGGCGTCGCCACGGCCGCGCGCCAGCCGTGGACGAGCATGGGGACGATCAGCGCCGCCAACACGCCGCCGATTGCGAGGCACAGCGGCCCGACGAAATCATCCTCTGCCAACCGCCACGGCACGTTGAACGCGAACGCCACCCCGATCGGCAGCAGCATCGCCACGCCCACCCAAACCCGCGGCCACCACGCCACCGCCGCCGCCGCGACGCCCAGCCCCAAAAGAACCGCCCCCGGCCACCA
>CAYLSV010000006.1:29068-29777 GCA_964386435.1 uncultured Tepidisphaerales bacterium | reverse complement strand
CACGGCCCCGGCACGAGCGGCGGGTTCGCCTCGCGGAACGTTGCCAGCCGGTTCGCCTCCACCTCGTCGGCCACGAACCCGTGCTCGCCCACCGACGAGATGTACAGCGGCCGGTCGTTCGCAAAGTTGATCCGCATCAAGCCGTGCTCCCACGGCTCAGCCCCCGTGACGGCGTGCCGCAGGGGCACCGACTCGCCCGGCTGCTCGTAACCCGGCACCTCCAGGTACTGGTTCAGCACCTCCGCCTGTTGCCGTGCCATGCCCGGTCCACCCGCGGCGACGAGGCTGTCGTCAGCTCTCGCCAGAAGCGTCATTCGCGCTGCCGGCGACCGGTAGGTGAACGCGAGGCGGTGGTCGCCGTCGAGGGTAACGGCGCGGAATTCATCGAGAGTGAAGACGCCGCTGAGGCTGAACGGTCGGCCCTGCACTTCGTAGGCCTCCGATGCGGTCACGCCGTTGCCGTCGATCGCCAGCGTCCAGGCATCCTCTTCCCCGAACGGCAGCATCGGCCGGCCCTGAGCGTCGCGCAGTTCGTCCCACGTCACTGGGTCCGCCTGCCAGCGGTGCATGACCTCCGGCGGCACCTGCTTGAAACCGGGCCAGTCGTGGTCGAACGCCGCCGGGTCGTCGAAGCCAAGGCTGTCCATGCCCATGCCGCCGAACTCGCCGCCGTAGAAGCCGAACGCGTCGTCGTCGGGTTCCTCGGCGG
>CAYLSV010000006.1:19906-29058 GCA_964386435.1 uncultured Tepidisphaerales bacterium | reverse complement strand
CCGCCGCGCGGCCCGCTCGGCCTCGCGGGCTTCCTTCAACCACACCGGCGGCTCCTCGGCGGCGAGCGCCTCCCGCAGCCGGATGGCGGGCGTGAAGACCTTCACCCGCCACGCCTCGACCTCCGCCTGCCACGGCTCGCCCCACGCCCTGCGGAACTGGATCTCGACCGTGTGGTGCAACGCGGTGCCCAGCGCGTCGCCGGCCTCGGGCGCGGCGAGCAACTCGGCCATCTCGCGGCCGACGCGGCGGAAGGTGCGGCTGTCCTCCGAGAATGCGTTTAGGTCAAACGGGTCGGCCTCAACGGCGGCCGTCCACTCGGGGAGGCCGTAGGGCGGCGGGCTGGGCTTGGCGAGGGTCAGGGCCAGCAGGGTGCCGCCGGCGAGGAGGGGGACGAGGGCGGTGGCGAGCCGCCAGATCGGACGGTGGAGCCAGCCGCGGCGAAGCGAGGCACGGGCCGCCCCGGCGGCGATGATGAGCAGCCAGCCGGCGAGCGTCGTGACGCCGCCGAGCAGGGTGACGACCCACGGGTTGAGCGGGGCGTCGCCATACGGCGTGAAGAAGTTGGCTTGCCACGCTTCGTCGAGGAACCCACCCAGGCCGCCGCCGAGGGTCATCGCGCCGGCGAGGACGGTCAGGCTGCCGACGATCGCCGCCGGCCACCACTGGCGGGCGAGCAACCACAGCAGCCCGCAGCCGATGGCCACCCCGAGCAGCAGGACGCCGCCGACGCCGGTCGCCACGGCCAGTTCGTCCTCGCCCGCCCCCGCCGCCGCGACGGCCGACATGAAGCCGCCGAGGAGGATCACGGGGAACGTCGCCAGCAGTGCCCACGCCGCCAACCCCCGCCCCGGCCCCCGCGCGGTTGCCGGACGGTCGGCTTCGTACTCAATCACTTGTCCGATGATAGCAGCATAACGACTGCGGCCGACCCTGCGGCACGCTGTGCCGCGCGTGGCGACGATCCTGGTTAGTCTGCCCGTCTGGTCTAACGGCGTCGCTGGAACCCCCACCGCCTCGTAGAGGCGGGGCTACGCAAGCCTCTACGAGGCGGTGGGGGTTTTCAGCGACGTTGCGTTGCGGGCCGGTCTGAAGAATCTGACCGATGCATGCCGCTCACGTCGGCTTGGGCGTCGGCATCGTGTTGTGGGCGGCTTCGCGGATGTGGCGGACGGCGTCGGGCAAGGTGCTGGCGACGCGGGGCGTCAGCTTGCCCTCGGTCAGGCGGCGGCGAAGCCGCTCGGGCTCGGTGCGGCTGCCCCAGAGCGCGACGATGACCCGGCTGTTGGTCGCCTCGCACGCCGAGACGAGCTTTTTCAGCAGGTAGCGGCTGTGCGTCGTTCCCGCCGGCGGCACGGCGCTGATGAGGACCGCGCCCGGTTTGTCGCGGGTCACGGCGTCGACCATTTCAGAGACGAGCCCGTCGTGCGGCAGCACCGTCACGCGGTAGCCGCTGGTGAGCATGAGCTTCGCCAGCATCCGCCCGGCGATCTCGTCGGCCTCGTCGCGGGCCGGCAGGATCAGGGCGTGCGGCACCGTCACCACGTCGCCCGCGCCGCCCATCATCGTCGGCGGCGGCGGGATCTCCAGCTTCGGCTCGCCCTGCTCGTCCAGGCTGCCCGACTTGGGCACCGCGGCGTAGCGGTCGCCGAGATCGTCGACCATGTCCCGCAGCACCTTGTGGGCGAACAGTTGCCGCGACTCGTCGAGGTTGCCCGCGTGCCGCTCCCGCTCCACCATCGCCAGCGCCGGCAGCAGCACGTCGTCGAACAAGTCGGCCACCGGGTGGTCGTTCAGAAACTCCTCGGCCACGTCCTCGGCCTCGTCCTGGTCGAGGGCCAGCAGCCGCTGGTACACCCGCGTCTCCGGCGAGAGCACCGGGCTGCCGCGGAGGATGATGTCCAGGAACTTGAGCTGCGGCACGTACTTGCCCAGCACCACCAGGCACACCGTCAGCGGCGTCGCCAGCACCAGCCCGACCGGCCCCCACAGGAACGTCCAGAACAGTGCCGCCAGCAGCACCGACAGCGGGCTCATCCCGGTACTCGTGCCGTAGAGCCACGGCTCCATGAGGTTGTTGCTCCACAGCTCGATGACGATGAACATGCCCGCCACCGCGAGGAACACGCCCAGGTTGTCGAACGCCGCGAAGCTGACGAACACCGGCAAGCTCGCCCCGAGCCACGGCCCGAGGTAGGGGATGAACCGCAGCACGGCACAGAGCAGGCCCCACAGCAGGAAGTTCGGGAACGGCTCGCCGCCGACGGGGTAGCCGAGGCCGAGCAGGCCGAGCACGACGGCAACGCCGTAGGTGCCGTTGACGATGGCCTGGGCAATCAGGTAGCGGCTGATCCGCGTGCCCGCCTCGCCGAAGGCCTGGGTGGCGGTGTTGGCGTTGCGGTTGCCTCCGACCAGCCGCAGGGCCTTGTCCCGCAAACCATCGCGCTCCAGCAAAATGAACAGCGCGAACACGGCCACCAGCCCCGCCGTCCCGATCGGCCCGACCACTGCCCCGAGCAAACCACTGACGCGGGTGAAAATTCCTTGCGGCGGTTGCGGCCGGGTGAGCAGCGGGTTGTCACTGCTACCCAAGTCGTCCAAATCCTCGGCCATCTCGCCGAGCCGAGCGTTCGTGGCGTCGATCCGCTCGTTGGTCAGCGACAGCTGCTCGAGCAAATCGTTCAGCAGCGTCTCGACCGGGGCGAATTGCTGGTGAATCAGCCGCTCCTGCTCCCGCAGCCGGGCCGCCCGCTCGTCCTCCGCAGTGGTGTCGGCGGCGGGCTGGGTGGCGGCGACGGCGTCTGCCGGCTCATCTGCCGGATCGATGAGGTCCTCGGGGTCCTCGGCACCGGTGAGCGTCTCCATCGCCTCGGTGCCGGCCTCGATGCGGTCGACGATGTCGCCGACGCCGAGAAAACTCTTGAGCCGCTCCTGCTTGGCCCCCAGATTTTGGGACCATTCCGGCCAGTTCTCCCCAATGCTGTTGACGCCGGAGTAAAGGGTGTAGCCCAAGCCCACGAGGATGCCGCCGGTCATGAGCATCACGAGCACGGCCGCGGCGACGCGGGGCAACGCGTGCTTCTCGAGCCAGTCGCAGATCGGCGTGAGCAAAAACGCCAGCATGGTCGCCAGCGCGATGGGCATCAGGATCGGCTGCCCGAAGTACAGCCCGATGACCGCCAGCACGAGCCCGCCCACCACCGCCGCCCGCTGAGCGAGGCCGGCACTGTCCGCGGCAGGGCTTTTTGTCTTGACGCTCAACGCTGCCACCGTAGCAGCAACTTCCGTACCGCATCCCAGCGCGGGTTTCGAACGCTGCGTTGATGAGGACCTGCGGTGCGGGTTCGATTCAATTCGTGTCAATTCGTGCCGCCCGTCGCCCGATGCTCGGGTTGTGCCGCTTCGCCGGGCCATGCTGGTTGTCGCGTTGGTGCCGCTGCTGCTCGCGGCGGTGCCGGCGGTGGAGGCGTGGCACGCGGTGGCGGGGCGGTGGGCGGTTGAGCTGACGATTGATGCCGAGCGGGCCGAGCGTCGCCTGAATGCCGCCCACACCCAACAGTTCGGCGGCCGGCGACCTCGCCGCCCGCCACGCCGGCATGGCCCCGCTGGCCACCCGCGGCTTCCGGTTCCCGCCGGAAGACCTCAGCGAAAACCTGGTCGTCGACGCCGCCGCGACCAACCTCGTGCCGCCGGAGGTGCTGCGGGCGCTGGCCCCGCCCGACGGCCACGCCCCCGGCTACGCCGACGAAATCGCCGCCCGCTGGCTCACCGACGAGCTGGGCGCGCTGCCCGGCGACTGGGTGGCCGTTGCTCTATTGTGGGGCCGCGCTCCCGGCGACGCCGAGCCGACCCTGCACGCCGTCCTCACCCTCGCCCAACCCGTGGGCAACGGCCACTACCAACCTGTCACCGTCGCCGCCGGCTCACTCCGCGAACTACTCGAGTAGCGCTACCGTCGGCCGTGAAGGTCAGCGAGCTGTTCCACTCCATCCAAGGCGAGGGCAAGCTGTTGGGAACCCCCAGCGCCTTCGTCCGCCTCAGCGGCTGCAACTTGCGGTGCGTCTGGTGCTTTGCTCCGGCCACACGCATACTGAGGCCGGACTGGTCGTGGACGCCGATCGGTGAACTCGCGGTCGGCGATGCCGTGATGGGGCGGACCCTTCCTGAGGCCGGGCGGCACGGCGGGCTGTGCGAGACCCGCGTCGAACACGTCTCGCCTCGTCGGGCCGAGCGGGTGCGCGTCAACGGATTGTTGACCTGCACGCCGGATCACCCGTTCTGGCTCACCGGCAAGGGTGGGGCACGATCCGGCTGGCGGGCCGTCGACCGCTGCCTATCGCTGCCGGTCACGTTCCTCGCCGAGCCGTCGCCGGAAATCGATGACAACTATCGGCGTGGCTACCTGTCTGGCATGGCCGACGGCGACGGCTGCTTCTGGACGCTCAAGCACCGGCGGGGCTACCGACGCTTCCGCCTCGCCCTGAGCGATGCCCACCTGATCCGACGCTTCGAAGAATACGCTGCGGCCGAGGGATTCCGACTCGACCGTGGCGTTCATCAAGCCAACGGGTTCGGCGGCCCGGCGGAGTGGCCGGCCCTGTGGCTCACCCGCGACGAGGAGGCACGGAGATTTGAGGCCCTGCTTGCCCAGGGTGGCGACTCATCGGCCTGGGGCTGGGGCTATGTCGGCGGCATCCTGGATGCCGAGGGATCGCTCGGCGGCCGCTACCTTCGGATCAGCCAGTCGCCAAGCGCGAACCCGGCCACCTTCGGCCGCATCGGACGTGTCCTGCGACGCCTCGCCGTCGACCATGCCGAAGAGCCAACCGGCTACCGCATCAACACCTCGGCCGGCGGGTTGTGGCGGGTGCTTGCCGAAGCCCGGCCAGCGAAACGCTCGATCACGTCCAGCATCTTCGGCCGAGCGCCCAATCACTGTCGCCGGATCGAGCGGGTCGAGAGAGCGAATCCGGGAGAGGTGATCACGCTGAAGACGGGCTGTGGGTCGTACGTTGCCGAGGGGTTCGTGGTGAAAAACTGCGACACGCCGTACGCTTCGTGGCAGCCCGAGGGGGACGAGCGGACGGTCGAGCAGATCGTCGAGTATGTCGAGCAGACCGGCACCGGCCACGTCGTGCTCACCGGTGGGGAGCCGATGATTTTTCCGGAGTTCGAGGCACTTTGCGAGGCGCTGCGGCGGGGCGGGCGGCATCTAACCGTGGAGACCGCCGGGACGATCTTCAAGCCGGCGGCGGCCGATTTGTGGAGCCTTTCACCGAAACTGGCGAACTCGACGCCTGTTGAGCGGGAGGGCGGGCGGTTCGCCGTCGTCCACGAAAAGCAGCGGCGGCGGCCGGGGGTGCTGCGGCAACTGCGCGACCATGCGGCGGCGACGGGGGCGGATCATCAGTTCAAGTTCGTCGTCACCTCGCCGGACGATTTGCCGGAGATCGAGGCGCTGTTGAATGAGGTCGGCGGGGTGCGGGCGGGTGACGTGATGCTCATGCCCGAGGGCACCGACGAGGCGACGCTCGCCGGGCGGTGTGACTGGCTCGTGACGCTGTGCCTCGACCGCGGCTACCGCCTCGCCCCGCGGCTGCACGTGGCGCTGTTCGGCAACACGCGGGGCACGTGAGCCAAGTTCACCCACCGCCCGGCCGGACATCAGGTAGAATCGCGGTCATGCCGAAGCTGCCGATCCTCGCCGTGGTCCTCGCGTTGCCCGCCGCCGCGCTGGCTCAGGATGGCAGCAACGTGGCGGTGCTCTACAACCCGCTCAACGACGACAGCGTGCACATTGCCGAGTGCTACGAGCTTCTGCACGAGGGGGCGTTCCTCGTGCCGATCAACGGCTTGCCGGCGGCGTCGGAAATCATCGACCGCCAGACGTTCGACTCCGTCTACCTGCCGCAGGTCGAGGCGTTCCTCTCGGCCCGCGACAACCTCCAGCAGGTGCAATACCTCGTCACCACCAAGGGCCTGCCGTACCGGATCCCCGGCACCGGCGAGTTCACCGCCGACTCGACGTTCAGCAGCGTCGAGAGCGAGCTGACCCTGGCCGGCATCGATTTGGCCCGCAAGGCCCGCGGCGAGACGCCGCTCATCGGGACGGCGTCGGTGCAAATCAACCCGTACCGCAAGGTCGCCAGCGGCGACGCCGATCCAAACCCGAACGTGTTCCTGCGGGCGGCCAACTACGAGCCGTTCGAGAGTTTCGCCGACTTCCGCAGCCGCAACGCCGGCGGCGATTTGGGCAACCTGCTGCTCACCGCCCGCCTCGACGGCTTCACCCGGCAGGACGTGATCGACGCGCTCGGCCGCGCCCAAACCCCCGGCACCGGGGCGGCCGTGCTCGATCGCGACCCGAGGTTCAACCCGCCCATCGACCAGCTTACCGAAAGCCGCACCGACACCGGACAATTGCTCCTCCGCGGTGCACGTGAGGAGGCGCTGGCCCGCGGCATGAACGTCGCTTTCGACGACACCGCGGTCAACATCACAACGCTCGCTCAGGACGTGATCGCCTACGCCGGCCTCGGCACCAACGGCAACCTCTCGCCGGCGACGTACATCACCGACACGCTCGACTTCGACCTGGCCGACGGTGCGATCTTCAGCACCTACGAGAGCTTCAACGGCAACAGCTTCATACCCGGCAACAACCGCGGCGGGCAGGGGCTGGCCGCCGGATGGCTCGCCGCCGGCGGCACCGCGGCGACGGCCCACGCTTGGGAACCGTTCGCCCAAGCCGTCAGCCACGAGGAGGTGTGGCTGCCGGCCATGCTCGAGGGCTACACGCTGGGCGAGTCGATTTGGATGAGCAACGAGTTCACCAGCTGGCAGAACGTCCTCATCGGCGACCCGCTGATGCGCTGGACCGCGCCGACGACCGCCATCCCCGAGCCGGCCGCGGCCGGCCTCGTCATCACCGGCGGCCTGCTACTTCGCCGCCGCCGCGCGACGTCGGCCGATCAGCCAGCCGAGTAGCGCGCCCACGATCAGCATCAACACGCCCGCCGCCAGCCCGGCGTACAGCGCGGCGCGGCCGGCGACCATCCGCAGGGCCGGGTTGTCGAACGCGCTGGTCGAGCTGTGGAAGCTGCGGATCACGAACCCGCCCGTCTCCGCCGGCCCGTCGGGCACGCGGGTGAGCGTCGCCGTGAACCGACTGTCCAGCGCCAGCACCGTGCCGTCGGCCAGCGTGTAGACGTCGTTCATGCGGCCCTGCGAGACGATCGCGTCGCGGCTGGTGTACCGCCGATCAACCTCCGGGTTGGCCTCGTACTCGATGACGATCGCGTCGTCGCCGGTCATCATCCGGGCGTGGTACGCCGCCAGTTCGTCGACGCCCTCAAGCACCGTGGCGTCGGGGAACACGATGTAAACCTCCGGGTGCAGGTACCGGCTCATCGCCTCGAAGTCTTCGGCGACGTACGCCGCCTCCAACTCCGCGCGCAGCACCTCGGCGGCGGCGTCGAGGTCGAGCGGCTCGGGCTCGGCGGCGAGCGTGCCCAGCAGCATTGCGAGGATCAGCATCATGTCTCTCCGTGCGTCGCCGGCGCGAGCCAGCGGAAGTAGTCGGTCAGGATTCGGTCGCCGGCCGTCAGCCGATCCGGGTGATACCGCGCCCCCTGCAACAACGCCACGTCCGGCGCAAGAAACGCCCGCACGAAGTTCGTCCGCACCCGCGCCAGCGCCGCCGCCCCGAGTTGCCGGCGGACGTGGATCCAGACCGTCACCCGCGTGCACGAATCGATCGGCCGCAGTTCCACGAGGCCGAACGTCTGGCTGCGGCGGAAGGTGCTGCGGACCAGCGCCAACGTGCCGCCCCACACCGTCGCGTCCAGCGTCACCCGCCCGCCGGCCGCCAGCCGCAGCAACCGGTCGCGGACGTCGTCCCCCGTCACCTCGAACGTCGCCACAATGCGGCGCGCCAGCGGGTGGGGCGACGACACCGTTGGTTCGCCGACCAGCCGCCGATCGTGGGCGTAGCGGAAGTGTGCCGCATCGAACCCGTTGCCGCCGACCAACCAGTACGGGCAGGCGACATCGAACGAGAACGCCGGCGCGCTCACCAGATCCAGCCCGAACGTCGGCACCGCGCAAGGCGGCTCGGCCGTCGGCGCGACGTACACCCGCCCCTCCGCCTCGGCCACCGCGAACGTCTCCAGCCGCGCCGCCGGCTGTGCCGCACACCGCCCGTCGGCACCGAATTGCCAGCCGTGGAATGGGCAGCTCACGCAGCCATCGACCACCTCGCCGCCGCCGAGGTCGGCCCCCATGTGCCAGCACCGCGCCGCCGTCGCCGCCAGCCCGCCCGGCGTCCGCCAACACACCACCTCGCCCCAAGGCAGCGTCCGCGACACCGGCCGGTTCGCCGGCACGTCCCCGAACACGTACCACCCCCGCGGCACCGTCGCGAACGCCTCGGCCGATGGTGCCTCAAGCATCGTCGCCCATCCACGCCAAGCGGTCGCCAAGCCACCCGAGCAGCAACCCCGGCGGCAGATCGACGACGTAATGCTGCTTCGTCGCCAGCGTCGAGAACGCGATCAGCCCGACCCACGCCGCCAGCAGGGGCGTCCACCACCCACCGCCGACAAGGCGGCCGACGAGCAGCGCGTGGTATGTCGCCAGCGCCACGTGCAGCGACGGCCACGCGTTGACCACGCCGTCGTAGCTGACGAGCAGGCCGTACATGCCCGAGTCTGGCACCATTGCCGGCCGCGGGGCGGCGGTCGGATACACGGTAAAACATGCGAAGCCGACCAGCGCGATGCCGACGAACCCCGCCGCGTACCGCCAAAGCTCCGCCCGCCGCGTCGCCAACCACCCGGTTGGCATCAGCAAGTAAACCGATTGATACACCCACGCCCACCCGGGCACGAACGGCACCGCCCGATCGATTGCCGTCAGCGGCAACGTCGCGGGCGGCCGAAACGGATGCCGCTGCAACGTGAAGTAGCCGACGCAGAAGAACACGCCCAGAGCAGCCCCGAGCCACACCTTCATCCGCCACTGGGCCGCGAGATTCACGCCGTCACCCGCTTCCCACCCGCGAATCCGGTGAACGGCCGAAACGCCACCCGGCTCGGCGAGACCTCGCCGTCGCCCACCCAGCAGCCCGGCAGCAGCGTGCTTTGCGCCCCAACCA
>CAYLSV010000006.1:12537-19896 GCA_964386435.1 uncultured Tepidisphaerales bacterium | reverse complement strand
GTTGCCCACCCGCACCGGACCGGTCAGCAGCGTCATCTCGCCCGTTGCCGGGTGCGGCCCGATCACGTGGCCGTTGAGCGACACCCGCTGCCCGAACGTGCAGCCGTCGCCGAGGTCCAGCAGTTGCCGATCCAGCACCCGAAGCCCCGGCGTCCAGTACACCAGCCGCCCGATGCGCGACCCCCACAGCCGCAACCAAACCGCGTAAACCCCCGGAACAAGCCGCACGCACTCCTCGATCATTGGCAACCGATTGAAGAACACCTGCCACTGCGCCTGCCACCACCACCGCAAAAATCCCGGCCCGCCCACCGCGCTCTCCCGCCGCATCGGCCACGCAAGCTGCGACACCCGAACCACCGCCGCCGGCAGCAACAGCAGCCACGCGAACGCCAGCCACTTCCACCACCCCGGCAGCAGCACCGCCGCCGCCACCGTGCCCCCCGCGTGCAGCAGCGGCACGTAGCCCATCGCCACCATCGCCAGCTTCGTGCCCAAGCCGATCGTCATCGCACCACCTTCCCCGCGAACCGATTCGCCACCGAATCCGTCGCCGCCCGAGGCCCGCGCCACATCTTCAAGTAGTGCCACGGCAGCCACCCGATCGGGCCGCCGCGCCGCAGCTTCGGCAAATGAATCCATGACACCGTCGGGTGTTCGTGGTGCGTCAGGTGCAGATTGTGGTGCAGCCAAAGTGCGTCAATTGCGGGGAAAAGCCACAGGTTTCGCGCCCCGCGCGTCACGTGTCGCTCCGTGGCGTAGTGGAACACGTACTGCAGCGCCGACCACGTCGCCCCGAAGCAGGCGTACAGCACGAGGTACTTCCAAATCGGCACGCCTATGGACAAGACGACGCCGACGTGCAGCAGGATCACACCCGCCCCCTCGAGCGCCATCACCAGTCTGTACCGCGGGTTCAGCGAGTCCATGAACGCGCCGCTGGGCCGATCGAATCGAAAGAATTGCCGCTTCATGACGAACGGCAGGAACAGCACGACCACGTTCGACAGCGCGACGAACACGTAGAACCCGCCGGTCAGGATGCCGATCCACTGCACCCACTTCCAGATCGGGCTCTCGCCGGGGAACCAGAGGTCGAATGCTTCGTCGTCGCTGCGGTTGCGCTGGTGGTGCCCGGTGTGCGATTGCCGCAGCAGGTGGTACGGGGCCGGCACCAGCGCCGAGAGCAGCACGCCGCCAATCGTGTTGAAGATCGGCCGGCCAAACAGCACGCCGTGTTCCGCCTCGTGGACCGCGCTGTAGACGCCCACCATCCACACCGCGAACGCCGGCCCGAGCAACAGCAGCCACCAACCCGAGACGGTCGCCACGAGCGCCACCAGCCCGACGAACCCGGCCCACTGCCCGACGACAATCGCCGCGTTGATGCCGTTCGGGATCGAATGCACCTCGGCCGGCAGGTCTTCGTGTCGCACGTCAAGCATGAGCCATCCTTGGCCAAAGTCCCCGCAGTTCCGGCAGTTCGCCGAAAAGTTTGCAAGTGATCGGGGCGGACTCCGGCGAGTACATCATCGTCCGATACCCCGCCGCGCCGCCAAGCTTCCGCACCGCCGCGACCAGCTCCGCCCGCCGCGACGCGAGGTCCGGGAAGTCGGCGATCAGCAGGTCCACCAGCCGCACGTTCGCCCGCCCCGGCTTGAGGAACAACCCCAGCACCGTCGCCCGCAGCAGCCACGCGTTGGCTTGTCGCGTCAGGTGCGACCGCGTCTGCCAGAACCGATCGAGCAGATGCCAATCCGTCTGCACGTGCCGCACCTCGTCGATCAGGTGGGCCCGGAACACTGCCGCCCACCGCGGGCAGACGTCCTCCTCCGCCGCGATCCGCCGGCTGATCATCAGCGACCGCTCCTCCATGATGAGCATCATCCAGAACAAAAACGGAAACTTTCCCGGCCGCTTCGTGATCTGCCGGAACCCCGCCGCCAGCGCCGCCGGCAGTTGCAGGATGTGGAAGTCGCCGCCCTCGTACCAGCTCGGCGCGGCCGCATGGTTGAGCGCGCGGAACGCAGCGGTGTGCTGCCGCTCGTCTTCGAGGAACGTCGCCAGCGCCGATCGCAGCTCGGCGGGCAACGCATGGTCGCCGATCAGGCGCGGCAGGACCGTCGCCGCGATGCCCGTCTCGAACATGACGGTCAGCTCGTTCTGGTAGAGGCCAACAAGCTGGTTGTACCGCCGCCGCTGCCGCTCACCGAGCGTCGGCCACAGCGGGGCGTGGGCGAGCGGGCAGAGCGAGTCGGCCGTGAAACGGCGGTTTAAATCGGGAGTTTGGGCTAGTGCCGGGTCGTCCCACGGCTTACCGTGCCGCTGGGCATGACGTTCAAGCGCCGCCAGCGACACCTGTTTGCGATCGGAGGGCGACCCCATGATGGCGGCCACCTTACCGAACCCGCCGCCGCCGACGCAAGGCAACCGGAGTGTTCAATCATGAGTTTGAAACGACCGCTTCGCATCGCCCTCATCTCGCCCAAGGGGCCGCTCTACCGCAGCAAGGGCGGCATCTTCGGCAAGTCGCTGCGGTATAAACCGCTCACGCTCACGACGCTCGCCGCCCTGGTGCCCGACGATTTGCCGCACGAACTCGTGCTGATCGACGAGGGCATTGAGGAGGTGCCGGCGGACCTCGACGTCGACCTCGCCGGACTGACCGTCATCACCGGCACCGCGCCGCGGGCCTACGAACTTTCGGCCGGCCTGCGCCGGCGCTGCATCACCACCGTGCTCGGCGGGCCGCACGTCACGCTCGACCCGATGTGCGCATCGGGCCATGCCGACACGATCGTCGTCGGCTACGCCGAGGAGACTTGGCCGCAGCTTTTGCGTGACTTCGCCGCCGGCGAGCTGAAGCCGCGGTACGACCAAGCGCCCGCGCTAAACCTCGCCGGCACGCCGCGGCCGCGGCGTGATTTGCTGCCCCGGCGGCGATACCTGACGGACAACGTCTTTGAGGCGACGCGGGGCTGCGTCCACGACTGCGACTTCTGCGTCGTGCCCAGCGCCTGGGGCCGCCGGCCGCTGCAGAAACCGGTGGCGGAGGTCGCCGATGACGTCCGCCGGCACCTTGACGGACGGCGGGATCGGCGGGCGATCTTCGTTGATCTGAACCTCATCGCCGACCGCCGCTACGCGCGAGAACTCTTTGCCGCGCTCACGCCGCTGCACATCCGCTGGTACGGCCTCGCCACAACGCTCATCGGCCGCGACGACGGTTTGCTCGATGCCGCCGCCGAGTCGGGGTGCCGGGGGCTGTTGGTCGGTTTCGAGTCGGTTTCCGGCGAAAACCTTGATCTGACCCGCAAGGGCTTCAACCGACCGGAGGATTATGCCGCCCTCGTCGCCAAGCTGCACGCGAAGCGGATTGCGGTGCAGGGCTGCTTCACGTTCGGCCTCGACCACGACGAGCCGGACGACTTCGAGCGGACGGCCCGCTTCGCCGTCGAGGCCAAGATCGACTTGCCGCGGTTCGCCGTCGTCACGCCGTTCCCCGGCACCGCGCTGCACCGCCGGCTGGAGGCCGAGGGCCGGATCACCGACCGCGACCTCGGCCGCTACGACGGCCAGCACGTCGTCTTTCGCCCCGCGAAGATGACCGCCGACCAGCTCCAACGCGGTACCGAATCGGCGTGGAAGCAGGCGTATTCGCTGCCGAACATCGCCCGCCGCCTCTGGCACTCGCCGGCCCCCTTGCCGGTCCGCCTCGCGACCAACTTCGGCTACCGCCACTACGCCCACCGGCTGCACAAGTTTTACCACTGCGACTCGCCCGCCAATGTCCCGAATTGGCCAACCGTGCCGCTGACGATCGGCGGAAGGAGGATCGTGTGAGCCGGTTCCGCCTGACGATCATCCACCCCTGCATCGGCCGCCGGGCGGGGGATCGGTCGTACATCCGCACGTGGCAAATGGAGCCGCTGCCGGCGGCGACGCTCGCCGGGCTGACGCCGGCGGATGTGGACGTGACGTTCTACGACGACCGCATGGAGGCGCTGCCGGCGGACGATCCGGCGGACCTCGTGGCGATCAGCGTCGAGACGTACACGGCAAAGCGGGCGTACCAGATTGCCAGCACGTATCGGCGGCGGGGGGTACCAGTGGTCATGGGCGGGTTCCACGCGGCACTGTGCCCGGACGAGGTGGCGCGGTACGCCGACGCGGTGGTGATCGGCGAGGCGGAGACGGTGTGGCCGGAGGTGCTGGACGACGCCCGCGCCGGCACGCTGCGGCGGCGATACCGGGCAACGGAGCGGCCGAGCCTGATCGGGCTGCGGCCGGAGCGGTCGATCTTCACGGGGAAACGCTACCTGAACGTCGGCCTTGTCGAGGCGGGGCGGGGGTGCCACTTCAAGTGCGACTTCTGCGCGGTGACCAAGGTGTTTGACGCCACCCAAACCCGCCGACCGCCGGGCGAGATCGTGGACGAGATCAAGCGGGTGCGGCAAGAGTTCGGGCGGAAGCTGATCTTCTTCGTCGACGACAACATCACGTCGAACCTCGAGCAGGCCAAGGAGTTTTTCCGCGCGCTCATCCCGCTGAAGGTGCGGTGGGTCAGCCAGAGCAGCATCAACGCGGCCCACGACGAGGAGTTCCTCGACTTGCTGCGGCGGTCCGGCTGCATGGGCGTGTTGATCGGGTTCGAGAGCGTCGACCCGAAGAACCTCGCGTCGATGAACAAAAGGTTCAACACGATGCGCGGCGGCTTCGAGGCGGCGCTGGCCAACCTTCGCCGGTACGGCATCCGGGTGTACGGCACGTTCGTCTTCGGCTACGACTTCGACCGGGCCGAGACGTTCGGCGAGACGGTCGCCTTCGCCAAGCGGCACAACTTGTACATCGCCGCGTTCAACCACCTCACGCCGTTCCCCGGCACGCCGCTGTACGACCGGCTCGAGCGCGACGGGCGGCTGCGGTACGAGCGGTGGTGGCTCTATTAGCGGTACGGCTACAACGAGATCCCGTTCGTGCCCAAAAGCATGACGCCGGACGAGCTGCGGGGGCGGTGCGTCGCGGCGCGTCGGTCGTTCTACGGCTGGCCGAGCATTGCCAAGCGTGGCCTCGCCCGGCCGAACCGGGGCGACGCGTTCATGTGGCGGAACTTTTACCTGATCAACGCGCTGCACCGCGCCGACGTCAGCGGCCGCGACGGCTACCCGCTGGGCGACGCCGGGTTCACCGGCCCACTGCTGGAAGTCGCATGAAAGTCCGCCTTGCCACCGTTGATGACGAGCCGCAGCTGCGCCGCCTGGCGTGGCGGACGGCCATGGGCGGGCGGTGGAAGTTGGTCCGCCCGGCGACGGTGCGGCCGGGGGCGGAGACGGTGGTGGTCGAGGCGGGCGGCCGCGTTGTCGGGTGCGGGCAGCGGGTGAAGATGGAGCGGTTCGTCAACGGTCGGCTCACGCCGGTGGCGTACCTCGGCACACTGCGTGTCGACCCGGCGACGACATCGCCAGGCCGAGTGCTGCGCGACGGCTACGGCCTGCTCGGCGAGTTGCACCGCAGCGACCCGCGGCCGACGTTCACGAGCATTATGGACGGGAACGACGCCGCGATTCGGTTGCTCACGCGGCCACGCCGGACGCTGCCGAGGTACGAGTGGCTCACGAACTACCTGACGGCCGTCCTGCCGGGCCGGCGGGTGAGGGAGGTGCGGGCGGCGAGTGAACCGGCAGCGTCGGCGGCACCCCCACCGCCGCGTAGCGGCGGGGCTACACACGCTGTTCGCGCCGCTCCCTATGCGTGCGTAGCCCCGCCGCTACGCGGCGGTGGGAATGTTGCCGACGCTGATCGTCTGAGTCCACCTCACTTCAGCGGCGACGCAGCCATTGAACTAACGCCGCTGGACTGGCACGTCGGTTCGCGGTGGCTTCCGCTTCGACTGCGCTTGACCGCAGTGGGGCCGGCGGCGCGGCGGGCGTTGCCGGTGGTGCGTGGCCGCGTGGTGTTCGGCGGGCCACCGGATCAACCGTTCATGCGGCAGTTTCTCGCGCTGCCCGGCGTCACGTTGTTGCACAGCCGGCTCTTCGCGGTGCGGTGGCCGGGGGACGATTGGCAACTGGACGATCGGCCGGTGTGGCCGGAGGTGGCGGATTTGTGATTGATTCGACCTTCATTCCGGCGCCCGAGCTGTCGCCCGAGCATCGGCGGGCGATGCGGCGGCTGATGGACCGGCACTTCCTTGGCGTGAGCGCGGCGAGCTTCGAGGCGGATCTGGCCGACAAGACGCACGCGCTGTTGCTGCGGTTTGGCGGCGAACTCGTCGGGTTCTCGACGCTGGCGGAGGTGTGCGCATCGGGCCATCATGTGATCGTCTCGGGCGACACGATCATGGACCCGGCGCACTGGCAGTCGCCGGCGTTGCCGCGGGCGTGGGTGCGGGCGGTGCGAACGCTGCCGCGGTTCGGCGAGACGTGGTGGCTGCTGCTGTGCGGCGGGTTCCGGACGTACCGGCTGCTGTCGACGTTCTGGCGACGGTTCGTGCCGCATTATGCCGGGGAAGACGCGGCGCTCCTGGCGGCGCGCGATCGGTTCGCGGCGACCTGGTACGGCGAGCGGTTCGACGCGGCGACGGGCGTGGTGCGGGTAGCCCACCCGACGCCGCTTCGGCCGCACTTGGCGGGCGTGCCGGTTGAGCGGTTGCGCGATCCGCACGTCGCGCACTTTGCCCGGCTGAACCCGGACCATGCCGCCGGGGCGGAGCTGGCGTGCTGGTGCTCGCTGGCGGACGAGAACCTCACGCGGGCCGGGCGGCGGGTGCTGTTCGGATGATCGCGACGCTGGCCAACACGGCGTGGCTTGCCTCGGCCCTGCCGGCGGCGCGGCGGCTGCGATTGGCGCTGACCGAACCGGCGACGGCGCAGCGGCGGTGGCTGCGGGATCATTTGCGGCGAAACGCCGGGTCAGCGTTCGCACGAGAGCATGATTTGTCGGCCGATACCGAACTGGAGGTTTTTCGGCAGAAAGTGCCGATTCGCGATTACGATGAACTGCGGCCGTGGCTCGATCGGGTTCGCCGCGGCGAGCGGGGCGTGCTGACGGCGGAGCCGGTGGAGCGGCTGATGCCCAGCAGCGGGTCGACGGCGGCGGCCAAGCTGTTGCCGCAGACGCGGCGGCTGCGGCGGGAGTTCGACGCGGCGATCGGGCCGTGGGTGATTGACTTGTTTCGGCGGCACCCGCGGGCGATGCGCGGCCGGGCGTACTGGAGCGTGACCCCGTCGATGCCGTTGCCGGCGGTGGAGAGCGCGGTGCCGATCGGGTTCGACGATGATGCCGACTATCTCGGCGGCGTGCGGGCGGCGCTGGTGCGGCGGGTGATGGCCGTGCCGGGCGATGTGGCGGCGGCGGGCG
>CAYLSV010000006.1:0-12525 GCA_964386435.1 uncultured Tepidisphaerales bacterium | reverse complement strand
TCATCGACGCCACCGTGCGGCACCTGCTGGACGCGGGCGATTTGTCGCTCATCAGCGTGTGGCACCCGTCGTTCCTCGCCCTACTGCTGGATCACGGCGAGCGGCAACACGGCGTGCGGGATTGGCAAGCGGTGTGGCCGCGGCTGGCGGTGGTGAGCGCGTGGGGCGACGCGCAGGCGGTCGGGCCTTTGGCGGCGCTGCGGCGGCGGTTGCCGTGGGCGAACGTGGAGGCCAAGGGGTTGCTGGCGACCGAGGGCGTGGTGACGGTGCCGCTCGGTGGGCGGTTCGTGCCGGCGGTGACGTCGCATTTGCTGGAGTTTTTGGACGAAACGGGCCGGCCGCATCTGGCGGGGCAGTTGCGGACCGGCGGGCGATACGAGGTGGCCCTCACGACCGGCGGCGGGCTGTGGCGGTATCGGCTGGGGGATTTGGTGCGCGTCGAAGATGACGGGTCGATCCGGCTGATCGGTCGGGCCGACGCGGTGGTTGACCTTGCCGGCGAGAAGCTCAGCGACGGCTTCGTCGGCGACGTGCTGCGGCGACTGCTGCCGGGTGCGGCCTTTGCGATGCTCGCCCCGGAGGGTGTCGGCTACACCTTGTTCGCGAGCCGAGCGGTTGATGCGGCCGTCCTCGATCGGGCACTCTGCGACAACCCGCACTACGTTCACTGCCGGCGGCTGGGGCAGTTGCGGGTGGTGCGGGTGGCGGTTGTGGGCGATGATGCGTACCGGCAGTACGTCGATCGGCTCAACGCCGGTGGGCGGCGGCTGGGCGAGATCAAGCCGGCGGCACTGAGCCCGCTGAACGGGTGGCGGGCGTGGTTGCGGTGAATCAACGACGGCGAGTTTGGGCGGCGGCCAATGAGCGGGTAGGCTGCTGCTGCGGAAGTTCGCTCGTGCGAAGTTATGATCATCACCCGCCGTAAAAAGATCCCGCTCCACTGGGCGTTTTACGCCCAGTTGCCGCTTTTGCTCAGCATTTATGGCAACTTCGTCATCAACGCGCCGTTCCTGCTGCTCATCAAGCGATACCTCGACAACCCCGCGGCCATCATGGGGCTCATCAGCATTGAGGTGTACGTCACGCTCATCGGCGGGCCGCTCGTCGGGTGGCTGAGCGACCGGATCTGGACGCGGTTCGGGCGGCGCAAGTTCTTTATCGTTGGGGCCGATGTCGTCAGCGGGTTCATCCTGATCGCGATGCCGTTCGCGCCGTCGCTGATCTGGCTGATCGTGCTGCGGTGGCTGTACGGGGCGGTGCGGGACTTGGGGCAGCCGACGCAGGCGCTGGCGTACGAGGTCGTGCCGGCGCAGCAGCGGGGGCGGAGTGCCGGGTTTTTCTCGGCGATGATCAACTTCGGCAACTTGATTTTCTTCTTCCTCGTGCTCGGGCGGTTCGACGACGTCTACTTCATGGGGCCGCTGGCGTTTTTTGGCGACGCGACGGGCGGGGTGCTGATGTTCGTGCTCGCGGCCGTGCTGCTCGTCGGGGTGGGCGTGTTCGAGGGGTTGGCGATCAAAGAGATCGAGCCGTTCGACCGCAAGACGCTCGACGACGGTCGGCAGCCGGGCGACGGGCCGTTGCGGCACTACTTTCGGGCGATTTTCAGAGACATTTTCGCCAAGGACTTGCTGCCGCTGTACCTGCTGCTGGTGGTGAACGTGATGTTCGGCGTGGGGCTGGGCATCTTTCAGCCGCTGCTGTTCACCGAGCAGTGGGGCTATTCGCTGCAGGACATGGGCAACACAGTGGCCGCGGGCGTGCTGATCGCGGTGAGTTTGTCGCTGATCAGCGGGTGGGTGACGGACAAGGTCGGCAAGATGAACGCGTTTGTCATTGCCAACGCCGGGTCGCTGGTGATGAATGTGTTCTACACCGGCTTCGTCTACGCCCAGCCAGACATGCGGCCGACGCTGCTGCAGATTATCGTCATCGGCAACCTCGGGTTGGTGTTCACGATGCTCAAGGGCGTGGTGACGTTCCCGCTGATGATGGAGTACGTCCGCCGCAACCGCATGGGGGCGGCCGGGGCGGGCATGGGGCTGTTCAACAACCTGCTGCGGAACACGATCGCGCTGCTCGTGGGCGTCTGGCTGGCGTGGTGGAGCTACTGGTTTTTGCCGCAGGCCGGGTACTTCGTCGAGGCGACGATGGTCGATCAGTTGGACGCGAAGAGGGTCGCCGAAACGCTCGAGGCCGGCGGCGTGGAGCTGGAGAACGTGTCGCTGCGGCCGCTGCACCGGTATGGCGTGGACGGCCTGACGTCGATGCGGTGGTGGATTCACCGGCAGGACGACCGGGCCCACGAGTTGCTCGGCGAGCAGAAGGATTTGGAGAACGACCTCGCCCGCCTCGACAGCCGGGCGGCGTCGCCGTTCGTCGGCGAGGCGGAGCGGGCGACGCTGGATGCGGAGATGGCCGAGGTGCAAGGGCGACTCGACGCCATCGACGCGGAGCTGGCGGCGGGCACCGACGCGCTGCGGCGGGAGGTCGAGCCGGCGCTGGCGGCGGTGCGGTTCGTCGCCGGCAGCCAGGTGCGGGCGGCGACGGTGGCGGACGATCGACTACGTTTGTCGCTGAAAAGCATCGAGCCGTTGTCGGCGGAGATGGCAACCCAGATCGAGCGGCTCATGCAGGGGCCGGAGCACGCGCTGGTCGACGGCGAAGACGGGCTGCGCTTGGCGTTGACGATCACGGCAGACGAGGATGGTTTCGTGGCGGAGATGATGATTGATCCACGGTTTCTCCGATTTTACCGGGCGGCAGTGAGTTCCGGCGTACAACCCGCGGCGGCATACGCGGCGGCGGCAAGCGTGACGAGCATCACCCGCGGCACCCTCGGCCGCGAGCCGACGGCGTTTGATCTGGAGGACGTGCAGGTCGAAGGCAACTCGGTGGTGATGCGGCTCACGACGCGCACCGAGCTGCCGGCCGAGGCGGTGGTTGCGTCGCTCGATGAGGATCGGTTCATCGACAACGCGACGATCACCGGCGACCGGCTGGCGTTCGACGTCGATTGGGCGAACGCGGCGGCCGAGGAGGAGCCGTGGGTGGATGAGGTGCGGGACCGGCTGGCCACACTGACCGGCGGCGGGGCGGCCGAGGTGGGGCTGCTGACGCGGGCGTACGAGCGACTCGTCGACGCCGCCGCCGAGCGGCCAATTTACACGACGATTCCGCGGAACACGCTTGTCGCCGGCCACCGCGAGCGGGAGTACGAGTACTTCTTCGCCAGCCAGACGTTGATGATCGCGACTGATTTGCTCGGCTTCGCGATCGTCGCGTTCCTGCTGTGGCTGGAGCGGCGGGGCGTCATCGAGCGGCAAGGGGCCGAGGAGGATTTGGCACGATGAGCGAGTCGCCCCAGAAAACGCCGCACCCGCCGCAGTTCACCGAGCCGCAGTTCCGCGTCGCGGCGGACGGCCGGGTGTTTTACACGCCCGACAAGTTCTGGCCGAAACTGGCGTTTTTGCTGGGCAGTTTGCTGATCCTCGCCTTCGGCCTCGGGCTGGCGTGGGACCCGCTGACAACGCTGCTCTTCGGCGAAAAGGCGACGGCCCGCGTGGTCCGCATCGTCCGCAGCGACCCCGGCGAGGAGGACCGCGTAATCCGCTTCCGCCAACCCATCGAGGCCGGCGGGCCGGGCACGTCGTTCGCCTACTTCGTCGCCGTGGAGACGCCGGCCGGCGAGCGGCGGGAGCTGCGACTGGGCGTCGGCTCGCGCGGCTCCCCCTATGAAGTTGCCGCCGGCACGGCTGCGAACATCAACGAAGAGTTCGAGGTCATCTACCGCCCCGGCGAGGACATCGCCTACGGCCTGTACCACCACCGCACCTGGGCCTTCGGTGCCGGGTTCGTGTTCGTCGGCGGGTTGCTGACGATCTGCGCGATCCCGACGCTGCGCGCGGTGGGCCGCGAGATTGAGGTCGATCCGTGAGGTAGCTGGCGTTTCCCTACGCTTCGGGCGTGAAGCAGGTGCTTGTTCATCATGCGACAGCGGACGTGGGCGGCGAGGCGTCGCTGGCCAATCGGCTCGGGGTGCCGCCGGTGCGGTTGGGGCCGTTGGAGGCGTTGGCCCGCGGCGTAATCACGGGGCCGGGCGACCTCGTCTTTTGCCTCGATTGGTTGGCGGAAGCGGACGGCGTGCAAGTCGGCCCGCCGCCACTCAAACCCGGCGAGGCGGCGGGGCTCACGCATGAGCTCGCCGAGCAATGCCGCGACTTGCCAGGCTTCCGCTGGCACGCGTTGCCCGGCCGGCGGCAGGTGCTGATCTACGACGGCGGCTGGCCGTTCGATTTGCACACCCACCGCCCGGCCGCGCTGCTCGGCAAGTTGCTGGCCAACCACGAGCCGTGGGGCAGTGGCGACGAGGTGATCCGCACCATCCACGACCGCAGCCAAAACGTCGGCTCGCCCGGCATTCGTGCCTGGCTCTGGGGCGAAGGCCCGCACCAGCCGCCGCACCCGCTGGGCAAGGGCGTCATCGTCAGCTCCGACCTCTGGCCCCGCGGCCTCGCCAAGCACATTCGCCTGCACGCCCTTGACGTCCCGCCCACCGCCGACCCCGCCGCCCTCGGCCGAGCCGCCGCTCAAATGCTCGGCCGCTACGACCGCGTGATCGTCCACGCGACGCTGGACGAGCCGACCGTCACCGCAGAGTTGCTGCCCATCATCCAGGCCGCGGTCGAGGATCACGGCGGGTACGAATTGATCGTCTCCTGAGGTTGCCGGCCCATCGCTTGTGCTTGACATTGCCTCGCCGGCTGCCGACACTGCGGGCGTGACGTTGATCGTGCTGCTCGCCGACCTTCTTTTGCTCCGCGGTGTGGCCGTGGGCTGAGGTGGCGTTGCTTGATCGACCCGACTTCCTCGCCCCGCGGCTGTTGCCGCGGGGCGTTTTCTTTTTCCCCGCCGAGATTCGCCATGCCTGTTGATCCGAACCACGTCCGCATCTTCGACACCACGCTCCGCGACGGCGAGCAGTCGCCGGGGGCGACGCTCACGCTGGCCGAGAAGGTGGAGATCGGGCGGGCGCTGGAGACGCTGGGCGTCGACGTGATCGAGGCCGGCTTTCCGATCAGCAGCGAGGGGGATTTCCAGAGCGTGCGGGCGGTGGCCGAGGCGGTGTCGAGGGCGACGGTGTGCGGGCTGGCGCGGTGCGTGCTGGGCGACATCGACCGGGCGGCGGCGGCCATCGAGCCGGCGGCGAAGGGGCGGCTGCACGTCTTTTGCGCCACCAGCAAGATTCACCGCGAACACAAGCTGAAGAAGGGGAAACAGGAGATCATCGACCTCGCCACCCGCAGCATCGAGCAGGCGCGGCGGCTGTGCGATGACGTGGAGTTCTCGCCGGAAGACGCCAGCCGGACCGAGATGGAGTTCCTCATCGAGATGACCCGCGCGGCCGTCGAGGCGGGGGCGACGACGATCAACTTGCCCGACACCGTCGGCTACAGCCACCCGGCAGAGTACGGGCGGATCTTCAGCGACCTGCTCGCGGCGCTGCCGATGCTGAGTGAGCGCGGCATCGTCCTGAGCACGCACTGCCACAACGACCTGGGCATGGCCGTGGCGAACAGCCTCGCCGGCGTCGAGGGCGGGGCGCGGCAGGTGGAGTGCACGATCAACGGCATCGGCGAGCGGGCCGGCAACGCGGCGCTGGAGGAGCTGGTCATGGCGGTGCGGACCCGCGGCGATCACTTCAAGTACTCGACCGGCATCGACGCCAAGCGGCTGTTCCCCACGAGCCGGATGGTCAGCACGATGACCGGCCTCACCGTCCAGCGGAACAAGGCCATCGTCGGGCAAAACGCCTTCGCCCACGAGAGCGGCATCCACCAGGACGGCGTGCTGAAGAAGCGTGAAACCTACGAGATCATGGACCCCGCCAGCGTCGGCATCCCGGGCAACGTGTTGGTCCTCGGCAAGCACAGCGGCCGGGCGGCGTTCCGCAGCCGGGTCGGCGAGCTCGGCTACGCGCTGGCCGACGATCACATGCAGACGGCATTCGAGCAGTTCAAGAAACTCGCCGACAAGAAGAAGGAGGTCTACGACGAAGACATCGAGGCGATCATCGACGACCTCCTGGAGAACAGCGGCGAGGGCGGCCGGTGGAAGCTGGCCGGGTTGCAGGTGACCGCCGGCAGCGACACGCTGGTGCCCACGGCGACGGTCACGCTCATCGACCCCGACGGCCAGATTCGCCAGGACGCCAACGTCGGCGACGGGCCGGTCGACGCTATCTACTCGGCGATCATGCGGATCGTCGGGCAGCAGTACAAGCTGGGCGACTACCGCATCCGCAGCGTCAGCCGCGGCAAGGACGCCCAGGGCGAGGCCCGCGTCGAGCTCACCGACCCCCAGGGCCACCAAGCCGCCGGCCGGGGGTTGTCGACTGACATCCTCGAGGCCTCCACGCTGGCGTACATCCACTGCATCAACCGCCTGCGGAACCCGTCGAGGCGCGAGGTGGTGCAGGGCAGCGGGGTGTGAGGGGAAGTATGACGTGGTGAAGTGTGACGTGTTGATTTGCCGGACACCTCGTCGAGACGTCTTCGGAAAATCAACACGGCACACTTCACCACGTCAAACTTCATTCAGTGTCGCCAAGGGCGAGGTGGGCCGTGACGTACTTCCGGACCCGCTGCAGCTCCTTGTCTGTCGGCGGGCGGTTCAGGCGCAGGACATCGAGGTTGTGGCGGATATCGGCCCGCTTGACCACGCGGGCGAGCGGGTTCTGCCGGACACGGTTGATGTAGTCGTCGTACGGCTCGCCGGCTCGTTTTGTCATCGCCTCGACGGCGTCGACGATGGTCGGCGGGAAGCCGCGGGCGAGCAGGTCGGCGGCGGTCGTGGGTGTGTCTTCCAGCACGTCGTGCAACACGGCGACGGTCATCGCATCGGGACCGTCAACTTGCACGGCGTTCATGACGTGGAGCAAGTGCAGCACGTACGGACGGCCCGCCCGATCGCGCTCGTGGCGGAACAAATCGGCCGCGAGGGCGATGGCGTCGGCAAGCAATTGGTCGGCATCGGGCACGTCGGCAGCTTAACCAACCGCGGCGCGATGTGGTGCGGTTGGGCGGAAGTGTGACGTGGTGAAGTTTGACATGGTGAGTTGCCGGACACGCTGGAAGAGCCTCTTCGGCAATTCATCAAGTCAAACTTCACCACATCAGACTTCATCCCGCCGCCCCGCCCAGTTCGCGACTGCGGAACAGGAGCAGGCCGATGCCCAGGATGGCTGCGGCGTACAGGGCGGCGTAGAGGGCGGCCAGCGAGACATCGGCCGCGATGCCGCCGAGGCTGGCGGCGGCGGTGTCGTTGACGAAGTTCGTGCCGGGCACCGCGATGGTGCCGAAGAGGGTGCGGTCGCGCAAATCGAACATGCCCAGGAACGGCACGAACGCGTTGGCGATCCAGGCAACGGTCCGCGTCAGCAGCGAGCCCTCGGCGGCCGCGGCGTCGATGAAGCGGCTCAGATTGCCGGCGAAATAGACGAACAGCACCGCCGGCAAGTTCACCACCAGCGACGCCCGCGTGCTGATGGCAATGCCGACCGCCGCCAGCACCGCGATCTGCAGCCACGCCGTGACGAGCGAGGCGACGAGCCCGACGCCGTGCATGAGCCGCAGATCGGCGATGCGGCTCACATCGCGGTCGTCGATGCTGGTCGTGCTGATCGCGTAATCGCCCGGCAACCGCCAGAGCGTGAGCAAGAGCAGCACGCCTCCGAGCACGAGCACCGCCACCCCCGCCGAGGCGGCGAGGCCGAGAAATTTACCGACGATCACCTGCCACCGCGCCACCGGCTTGCTCATCAGCGTGAGCATGGTCCGGTCCTCGATCTCGTTGTAAATCGTCGCGCTGGTCGCGAACAGCGTCGCCAGCAGCACCAACAGCACGATGATGTCCCGGCCGACGTCCATGAACATCTGCACATCCTCGCCGAGCGTGAAGAACGGCAAGAGCGCCAGCACCCCGAGGATGGCCGCACCGACGACAAGCACCAGCAGGTAGATCGGCTGCGCCACCGCCTCGGCGAATGTGTGGCGGGCTAGGACGAACGTGCGGAACATGCGGCGACAGGGTAGGGCGGTCAGAAGTTGATCTTGCCTTCGTCGATCCAGCGGACGATCTGCGCCATCGCGTCGGCCAGCCCGGCTTGGGCCTCCTCGATCTTCTCCGGCTCGGTCTGGTAGTACGCCCCGACGTAGTAGTGGTCGCCGGTGTGGCGGTCATGGATGTAGATCATGTCGACGTTGTTGCCCTCGGGCGGCCACCAGCCGGGCTTGTTGTAGCTGACGAAGCGGTCGCCGAAGCGGTCCAGGCCGCGGCCGAGGAAGCGTTCGTTCGTCTCCCGCATCGCCGCGGCGAGGGTGCCGAACGCCGGGGCGTCGCGGGCCGGGCCTTGAAACGTGGCGGCCAACACGCGCACCAAATCGTCGGCGGTGAACAGATTGCTCTCGCCGCCGTCCTTGTTGAGCGGGAAGTCGACGCCGGGCCGGGCGGGCAGCGTCTTCACCAACTTGTCGCCGTCGTAGAACCGAACTTCCGGCGAGTGGTTCGTCCGCGGCCGCTTGAAGTGCCGCCGCATCGCGCTGTTGGTCGCACCCCATTCGTCCATCGCCCGGCGCGTCTCAGCAAAGCCGACGACTTCGGCGAGGTCGTTGTAGGCGTCGTTGCCGCTGTCCTTGATCATGTCGGTGAGCAGCGCGCCGACGTTCTGCCGCTCGCCGGCGCCGATCTCGATGTCGTTTTCTGCCGTCAGGCCGAGGTCTTGGAGCTGCAGGACGAGCAGGGTGCCGGTGACGGTCTTGACGGTGCTGGCGGGGTAAAAGCCGCGGTCGCCGGTGCGGTCGTAGCGGACGGCTGCCAGCTCGCCGGTGGCCGGGTCGATTTTGGCGATTGTCAGCGCGCTGCCGGGGGGCAGGCTCAGGCCGTGGTCGAGCGTGCCGCTGATGCCGGGGCCGGTCAACTCGACGGGAAAGGTGATGGCCGGCAGTTGGGCCCACGGCTGGTCGTCGCTGGTGGAGATCATGGTCGTCGAAACTTCCTCGGCGGGTCGGGTCGTCGGCGCGGGCGGCCGGGCACGCGGCGACAGCTCGCCACCCTCGACAACGTAGTGCTGCGGCCAGTTGTCGTGCTTGAACGTGTTCTGGAACTTCAGCGACAACGCCTTGGCCCCCGCCGGCAGTCGGGCCGTGAGCGATCGTGCCTCCACGTCGTACTCGATCGGCAGCCGCTCGCCATCGGCCGTCAGCACCACGGTGTCCGGCAGCGGCCCGCGCAGCTCCGCGCCCCACCAGCCCGGCAGGCCGTCGTCGAGCTGCCCGGTCAGCGTGCTGCCGTCGAGCGTGAGCGTTTGCCCCGGCGTGCCGTGGCGGAAGTAGGCGGCCAGGGCGCGGTAGATCGCGTACGCCTCCCGCTCGTTGTACGCCGGGTCGGCGAGGCGTTGCTCCTCCTCGGGGTGGCTGAAGAAGCTGCTCTCGGTGAGCACCGCCGGCATCTCCGCCGGCCGCAGGACGCCGAAGCCGCCGGCATACATCTGGAAGTCGCTCATCACCGGGCTGGTCTTGCCGGCGTCGGTCCGCAGGGCGTCGGTGATCTCGAAGCTGACGTAGCGGGCCAGGTCCAGCGCCGGTCCCGCGTCGGCGGGGCGGCCGTGGTGCCAGACGGTTGTGTAGTTCGCCTCCGGCGAGCCGCCGGCGTTGTGGTGCAAGCTGATGAACACGTCGGCGTCGGCCTCGTTGGCGATCGCCACCCGCTCGCTGAGCGTCGAGTCGACGTCCTCGGTCCGCGTCATCACCACCGTCGCCCCGGCCTGTTCCAGAAAATCCCGCAGGAACAACCCGACCCGCAAATTCATCGCCGCTTCGCGGACGCCGGTCGGGCCACGCTTGTAGCCGGGGATGTGGCCGTCGCCGCCGTGGCCGGGGTCGAGGGCGATCACGCGGTCCGCCAGCGCCGCTTCCCACGGGTGCTTCGGATAATTCGCCGCCGGCCGCTCGTCCCACGCCGGCCGCGCCGCCGGGGCTTTAGCCGTCAGCTCGGCCGGCTTCCCTTGGCAACCCGACAGCAGCAACGCGAGCACAATGAGCGGCCCGAGGCGATGGAGCATTTCTGAAGCATCGCAGGCGGACCCCCATCAAGTCAAGCGCAGCAGACGGACCTGCCGCACGTGGTGCGGCGGCTACCGCTGTCGAGCTTCCATGTGCTCCCGCCCGCGGTAGCCGCGGCACCACGTGCCGCAGGTCGGAACGCTCGCGACTATCGAACCACCGTCAAGTCGTGCAACTCGACGCCCCCCGCCGCCAGCGCTTCGGCGAAAGGCACGGGCGACGCCGCCATCGCGTGCAGCGCCTGCGTCGTCGCGGCCGGGTGTTCGCCCAGCAGCACATCGGCGAGGCGGTGAGCGTCGTTGTACCACGCGGCGGCGAGGGCTGGACGACCTGCAACATCGGCGGCCGACGTGCGCAGCAGCGTCGCCAGCGGCAGGTTGGTGGTGGGGGCGTTCGGCGGCATCGGTTGCCCCTGCCACTCGACGTGCCGCGCCAACCCCTCCTCCACGAACGGCGGCAGCGGCGATTGCAGCGTCGCGGCGAAAAGGGCATGCGTCGCCTCATGAGCGGCGAGCCGTTGGGTCGGCAGGTTGCCGATGTCATGCAAAGCGGCGACCGTGCCGCGGGCATAGCCGCCGCGGCGGATCGTCAACAGCGTTTCGGGCTCGGCGACGTTGGCCGCCGTCCAAGTCGCCCATGCCTCGCGGTCGCGGAACACCCGCACCGTCACCGGCTCGCGCGGCGGCATGCCGGTCCAATCCCGCACTCGTGCCGCCGCCTCGGCCACCCGCCGGATGATGGGTGCCTCGTGGTCGCGGCGCAGCTGCGTGATGACGCGAATCTCGCCCGGCTGTGCCGCGAGCTGTTGTCGGGCGGCGTCGTGGATCGGGTTGGTCGCCTTCCCGCAGCCGCCGGCGTGGACAGCCACGGCCAGCGCCGCAAAGCTGAGCCACCTTGTCCACGCCTTCATCAGCTTCCGGGCCACGGCTCGACATTGTGAGCCTCGGCACGCTCGACCGCAACCTGCTTTGGCACGAGCCCGGCCCGGTCCGCACCGCCCACGCCACCACCAGCCTGATCGTCGACGGCGACACCACGATCCTAGTTGACCCCGGGTTGCCCGCGCCCGCCCTCGCCGCCCGCCTCGCCGAGCGGACGCCGATCAAGCCGGCGGACATCGACATCGTGTTCCTCACCACGCTGCTGCCGCACCACCGGGCGGGCATCGAGCTGTTCGGCGGGGCGCAGTGGGTTGCCGCCGAGGCCGAGCTGCTGGCGGTGGCCGGGCACCTCAAGCGGCTCGCCGAGGACGCCGCCGACGAGGGCGAGGACGTGCCGACGCCGATCCGCAACGAACTGGCATTCCTCGGCAAGCTCCGCCCGGCGGACGACAAGCTGTCGGACCACGTCGACTTGTTCCCCCTGCCCGGTGCGACCCCCGGCACCGGCGGGCTGCTGCTGAGCGAGCGGACCCGTAGCATCCTCCTCTGCGGCCCGGCCGTGGCCACCCGCGACCACTTCCTCGCCGGCCAGGTGCTGCCCAAATCGGCCTCCATCGAACAGGCCCAGGAGAGTCTGCGGGAGGTCTACGAGATCGCCGACGCCATCGTGCCGGGATATGACAACGTGTTCGACAACCCGCGGTCGATGAGCGTCCTCGGCGGCGCGGGCTAGTGAGTCGGTACAGTGGCCGGCGATGCTGCACTTCTACAAATTCCGGCAGGAGTTGTTCGCCCCGACGCCGGCGCGGGACGTTTACGCCAAGCGGCCCACGGGCCGGGGCTGGCCCGAGGAGTGCCCGCCGATCCGGGCGGCCAACGGGTTCGGCTTCGACGTCTTGGCGAACTTCGACGCGACGTTCACCTTCGACGGCGACGCCTGGCACGTCGAGCCGGACGTGGAGCTCGCCAGCGACTTCGACTACGCGGCCGACGACGACGGCGACGGGCAGCCGATGGTCCAGCGGTACGCCTGGTTCTGGGAGCGCGGCCAGCAGCTGCCGCACGTGATCAGCGACGACGTGTGGCAGGAAGTCCGCCACCAGGTGAAGCTCAGCACGTTCCTGTTCCTCCAAACCGACCCGAACGAGCTGCTGATGATGACCAGCGTCCCCTGGCCCGGCGGCGAGCAACGCCTTGCTTCGTGGCGGACCGTCCCGGCGTTGATCGACACCGACTGGTACCCGGCGAGCTACCCCTGGCACGTCGTCCTCGAGCTCGACCCAAACCACAGCCCAATCACGATCGACAAGGGCACGCCGCTGGCCCGCCTGCTGCCAATCCGCCGCGACACGTACTTTGCCCGCGAGATGACCCCTCGCAGCTTCGGCGACTTCATCGACCGCGGCCAACACTGGCTCAGCACCCATGGCAAACCCACCGACGACCCCGCGGTCCGCGACCTCCGCAAAACTTACGTCCGCCAACAGGTGCGCAGCAAGTTCGTCGTGATGGAGTAGGGTTAG
>CAYLSV010000005.1:85196-85430 GCA_964386435.1 uncultured Tepidisphaerales bacterium | reverse complement strand
TATCTCGGGCGCAGCCCCGCCGCTACGCGGCGGAGGTCCGGTCGGTTGCCCTACGGTCTGCCCATGCCAGCAGCAACCGACGGCGAGGCGTCGTCCGCCGCCTTTCACCACGCCCAGCAGGTCATGCCCGGGGGCGTCTCCAGCCCGGTCCGGGCCTACGGCGCCGTCGGCGGGGTGCCCCCGTTCATCAAAAGCGGCCAAGGCTGCCGCGTCACCGACGTCGACGGCCGCGAG
>CAYLSV010000005.1:39754-85186 GCA_964386435.1 uncultured Tepidisphaerales bacterium | reverse complement strand
TACGTCGATTACGTCATGAGCTACGGCCCGCTTATTGCCGGGCACGCCCACGAACGCGTCGTCGCCGCCCTCGCCAAGCAGGCCGGCCGCGGCACCAGCTACGGCATGCCGACGGTGGCCGAAACCAAGCTGTGCCAGACGATCGCCGACGCCGTGCCGGGCGTTGAGATGGTGCGGCTGGTCAACAGCGGCACCGAGGCGGCGATGAGCGCCCTGCGGCTGGCCCGTGCCGCCACCGGGCGGAACAAGGTCATCAAGTGCGTCGGCTGCTACCACGGCCACGTCGACGGCCTGCTCGTCGACGCCGGCAGCGGGGCCCTGACCCTCGGCCACCCGAGCTCGCCAGGCGTGCCCGAGTCGGTTGCGGCCAACACGATCAGCGTGCCGTTCAACGACCTCGACCTCGCCCGCCAGGCGCTGCAGCAGTACGGCGACGACGTGGCCGTCTTCGCCGTCGAGCCGATCGCGGGGAACATGGGGCTGATCCCGCCCGCCGAGGGCTACCTGCAGGGGCTGCGTGCGTTGTGCGACGACTTCAACGTGCTGCTGCTGTTCGACGAGGTGATGACCGGCTTCCGCGTCGCTTGGGGTGGGGCGCAAGTCCTCTACGGCGTGCAGCCGGACCTCTCCTGCTTCGGCAAGGTCATCGGCGGCGGCCTGCCGCTGGCCGCGTACGCCGGGCCGAAGCACCTTATGGAACAACTCTCCCCCACCGGCAGTGTCTACCAGGCCGGCACCCTCAGCGGCAACCCGCTCGCCACCGCCGCCGGCCAGGCCACCCTCGACATTCTCGCCGAGGACGACGCCTACGCCCAACTCGAAGCCACCAGCCAAACCCTCCAAACCGGTTTCCAACAAGCCGCCGACGCCGCCGGCGTCCCCCTGACCATTAACCGCGTCGGCAGCATGGTCGGCCTCTACCTCACCGCCGAGCCCGACCAGCCAGTGGTCAACTACGCCGACGCCACCGCCACCCCGCCCGAGCGGTTCACGACGTTCTTCCACGCGATGCGTCAGCAAGGCATCCTCCTCGCCCCCAGCCGCTACGAAGCGTTGTTCGTCAGCCTTACCCACGACGAGCAGGCGGTGGCCAAGACGGTGCAGGCGGCCGAAGCGGCGTTCGCCGAGGTCGCCTGATCGGCTGGCACTGCATCGACGCTATGTCGCTCGGCGGATCAAAAGCCGCTCGGCAACGAGAAGTCTGCCGAGGCGGTGGCGGTGGCGAAGGTGGGGCTCGCTGGGTCGAGGTACTCGATGAGCTGGTCGGGGCCGAGGCGGACTGTGGCGGTTGGTTGCAGCGTGGGTGGGAGCTTCGGGGCGGGGAGGCCGTCGTGGCCGATGATTTTTGTGGGGCAGGTGAGGTGCCAGATGCGGTTGATCTGGTGGCGGCTGAGCAGGGCGGTGGCAAGGGTGGGGCCGGGCTCGAGGAGCAGGTGGGTGACGCCGCGGGCGTGGAGGTCGGCGAGGGCGTCGGCGAAGGCGAAGCGCCGGGTGCCGCGGGTGGTGTCGGTGGCGGGGAGGCGGACGATCTCGACGCTCGGCGGGGCGTCGGCCGGGTCGGCGGCGGTGTAGATGAGGATTGGGCCGTGCTCGGGGGTGTGGAACAGGCGGCTGGCGGGCGGGAGGTGGGCGGCGTTGCTGAGGACGACGCGCAGCGGGCGGCGGGGCGGGTCCTCGACACCGCGGACGGTGAGGCGGGGGTCGTCGTTGACGAGCGTGTTGGTGCCGACGGCGATGGCGTCGCAGCGGCTGCGCAGGCCGTGGACGGCGGCGTCGGCGGCGGCGCCGGTGAGGTGGATCGGGCGGCCATGCTTCCCGGCGACCCGCCCGTCGGCCGACTCGGCCCACTTGGCGGTGACGTAGGGGCGACGGTGCAGCATGCCGGCGACGAACGGCGCGATCAATTGCCGACACTCGGCGGCGACCTCGGCGGGCGGATCGTCCACTTTCACCCCCGCCTCGCGAAGCTGGGCCAGCCCACGGCCGGCGACCTGCGGGTTGGGGTCCAGCGCCCCGGCGACAACCCGAGAGATGCCGGCCTTGATCAGCGTCGGCACGCACGGCGGCGTCCGCTTGTCGGTGTGGCAGCAGGGCTCGAGCGTGACGAAGGCTGTCGCCCTCCGCGGCGACTCCCCGCGTTGCTGACAATCCGCCAGCGCCTCCGGCTCCGCGTGCGGCTGCCCCACCGCCGTGTGGTATCCCTCGCCTATTACCCGACCCTCACGCACCAGCACGCAACCGACCATCGGATTCGGCTCGACCCACCCCCGGCCCCTCATGGCCAACGCAATTGCCCGACGGAGCAGGACGGCATCGGTCATGCGGCATTCTACTCGCCGCCCGCATGAGCTTTTCGGCAACACACGCGACGTGATCCGGTGCTGAAACCGCCTCAGCTCGGCCGTGTTGCGACTTCGGCGCTAACGCCCGAGGATCATCAGGCTGTGGACCATGTCCTTGAGCACCATCCCGCGTGCGCGACGCGCAGGCAGCTGCCTTGATTGCGCTTGGGCATGCTGTTGACCACCGCGATGAGGGCTCGCCGCCGGTACGTCTTGCCCCGACCGTCGCGGCGGAACCTCTGTCGGGCCGGCCGCACCGCGGCGGGATCACCGCCCGGGCCGCAGAGTCGCGGCACACGATGCGGCGGTTCGGGCGGTCGGTGGTGGCCGCGGAAGGTGTCGTGGAAGTGCTGCAGACTGTTAAAGCCGCTGGCTTCGGCGTCGGCTTGCAGAGGGCGGTCGGAGACGGCCAGCAACTCGCTGGCTAGGCGGACTCGGGTGCGGATCAGCTCCTCGTGCATCGTGTAACCGACCTCGTGGCGGAAGCGACATTCGAGGGTTCGTCGGGAGGCGAGGGCGACCTCGGCGACCTCGTCAATGCGAACCGGGCCGCTCGCATGGCCGCGGACCTGCCCGGCGGCGACGACTTCGGCGTGCGGCTGCAGCCTCGCTTCAACACGCTCGAGGCATCGATCGACAACTTGGCAATCGACGTCGTGCCGGTGCCGGAGCCCGCCACGATGGCCGGCTTGGCGGCGCTGCGCTTGTTCATGGTCCGCCGCCGCGGCTGAGCGGTTTACAATTCTTCCTCCCGCCCCTCGCGGCCGGCGTTGTCTCCGGCCGCGACTTTTTCTTCTTGGCCCACCCAACGTGCCGCGTTGTGTGCGTTATCGGGCGATGCGCGAAGGCATGACTTGGCGTCGCTGGCCCGCGGTTTGTTAGGGCATGGCTGAACCAGCCCGCGAGACTGCCCATGATCCAACTCGAAGAAGTACTCGAGCACGCCCCTCACGACTCCCCCGCCGCCCGCCGCCACAGCAACCTGTTCCGCCCCGGCGGCAAGCGGCTGCAAAGCGTGAGCAGGCCCGATGCGCCCGCCGATTTCAACGCCATCGCGATCGACGGGGCGTTCCGGGCCGTGGTGGAGCACCCGGCGTTCACTTGCGTCGGGGCCAAAAGTGCCGTAAAGGCGGGGAGCTACCGGATCGGCGTGTATGACGAGTTGGCCGCCCCCGAGAGCACGGCCGGACTGAGCCGCGACTTATGGGCGTATGCCCAAGAGTTGCCGGAGATTGACGCCAAGTTCGCCACTTTCGTTGCCGTATTCCGGCAACCGGTGGGCGATGAGCGGGCGTTCGAGGCCTCGCTCTGGCGGCAGCTGCAAAAGCTCCACAACGCCGATGCCGAGCCGGAGGCGTGGCCGGCGGACGTGAGCGTTGACCCGGACAACCCGCACTTCGCGTGGAGCTTCGCCGGGACGCCATTTTTTGTGGTCGGGCTGCACCCTGAGGCGAGCCGGCTGAGCCGACGGTTTCCATTCCCGGCGCTGGTGTTCAACAGCCACGAGCAGTTCGAGGCGTTGCGGCAGAGCGGCGTCTACCCGACCATGCGGGACAGCATCCGCCAGCGAGAAACGACGCTGCAAGGCGACATCAATCCGGTGCTCCGCGACTTCGGCGACGACTCGGCCGCCCGGCAGTACAGCGGCCGGGCGGTGGAGGAGGATTGGAAGGCCCCGTTCAAGCCTCAAAGCGGCGGCTGCCCGTTTCGCAAGATGATGGCGGCGATGAAAAAGGACAACAAGCGATGACCGCCCAGGCCAAGTTCCCGCCCCCCGCCGCCGGCCTCACCCGCATCGATCCGGCGACGGGCGTGGGCTTTAAGCTTCTGGCCGGGCAGACGTTGCGCGTCGTCGACCCTTGCGGCGAGCAGGTGAGCGATTTGCTCTGCTACAACGCCACCGACCTCGGCGAAATGCTCAGCAACGGCCGGACCTTCGACTACGAAGAGCAGCTGTACCTCACGGCCGGCCACAAGCTCTGGAGCAGCCGCAGCCGCGTCATGATGACCATCACCCACGATGACTGCGGCACCCATGACCTGCTGCTCACCCCCTGCAGCCCCGAAACTTACAAGCTCCTCTACGAACCGGAGGACAGCCCCAGGTACGGCCACGACCTCGCCCACCACCCCAACTGCTTCGACAACCTCGCCAACAACCTAGCCCCGTTCGGCGTCACCCGCGACTCGATCCACGCGACGTTCAACCTCTTCATGAACGTCAAGGTCGACGAATCCGGCACCATCGACCTCCGCCCCCCGACCACCCAACCCGGCGACGCCATCGAACTTCGGGCCGAGATGGACCTCCTCATCGGCCTCACCGCCTGCGCCGCCGAAAAGACCAACAATGGCACGCTCAAGCCAATCGACTGGCAAGTGCTCTGACTCATGTGGCGGCTCCCGTGACATTGAGACGGGATCCTTCGTGAGCACCTACTAATGCGAGCACAACTGACGGTGAAACCCGCATGAGTCGCAGTAATCGATGTCCTTGCTGGTCCCGTTGGCCTCGTTGAGGGCGTTGGTTGGTACCGCGCTCGCGGCCAGCGCACGTTCCAGTGGGTTCTTCCCACACCGATATCTCTACGCCGCCCACAATGGCCGGCATCACGACCGATCGTCGTGTAGGCATTCAAGTTGAGCCAAAGACTGCGGGAGATTCGTCAGCACGAAACGGTCGATGTCGAAAGGAGATGCTCGTGACGTGCTCCACTCTTTACCGCCCGTTCTTCTTCAATTTGCGGAGAAGCAAATCTAAATATCAATGCGATGTACGTTATATGTCGACGCATTGCGATAATATCGCGAGAACGTGTTCACGTGCTGAGGGTGCATTCCCGCACCATCTCAGGCGAATGATTCCTGCCGGTCGACAAAATAATCAAACTCCCGTGGTAGAAGCCTGATCACATCTTCTGGATCGTGAAGCTGAAGGTCCCAAACTCGATCAAGCTGATTCAGAAGACGGACATACCGAAACAGGCTTCCAGGCTTCTTTGTTGAAGCGCCAACTTTCGGTTTCTGGCGTGCTGAGTCAAAGTAGAGCATGTTGGCAGCCGCGATGATGGCGCTATTGCTCATCAGGTCTTGCTTCGACGCCCGCTGATACCAAAAGTGCCCCAGCGTTGTGAGACTGGATCTGAGAAACAGGTTTGACCGTGCCTCGTCATCGCGGTTGCGGTAGTACACCGTGTAGCTGCCGAACAGTGAGTGACGGTAGTGGCGACGCTGGTCATTCATCCGGGAATGTACCATGCTTTCTCAAAAAGTTTGCGGCGTCCGTTGCCATCCTCTGGGCAGACCTGATCGAACAACGCCAGAGACAGCCACGACCAGAAGGCGGCGTCGCCTCGCGGCACCTCCACGTCGTACTTCTCGGCGGCTTCGTGAAGCCAGCGGGCGAAATCAAAGCGTGTTGCGAAAGGCTCCGGCTCCGCGGACAGGTTCACCGCCAGCGGTTCACTGGCCGCGGCGTCGCTCAGCAACACGGTCGGCGGCTCGAGAGCCGAGTCCTCGCGAAGGCGGTTGAGGTAGGTTGCAAATGCGGCGATCCCTTCGTCTGTCAGGCGTCGAAACTTCATGAGGCGTTGTCCTCCTCGTACAGATGGGCGAGTCGCTGCGGATCTGAAAAGTCATGATCACGTGCAAACGCCCGGGCGGCCTCGTCGATCCACTCGATTCGCTCGGCGTTGTCATTGTCGTCCCGAAGCTCAGGAAGATCCCGGCCACGCATGTCGGGCAGGTTCCGGGCGAAATCGAGCCAGGGATGACCCCATTCGTCTTCTTCACTGAGATCGGGATTCTCCATCAGCACGTGCATGAGCGTCTGGCGTAGTACTTCGGGGTAGGTTAAGGCCGGAAAATATGGCCGCTTCTCGAGGTCGCATGAAGGGTCGGCATGGGTGTCGATCCAGAGGGTCGGCTTCTCGATCCCGTGCTCGAAATCGAGTTCCCACACGAAGCCGTTGAGTGGCTTGCGCCCGATCGGGAGCAGGCCGGTCCGGCGATCGTTGCCGTCGGGGTCGACCGGCCTGACTTGGCTGGCATCGGCAAGCAGGCGGCCCGGCTGGTCCTTCGTGTCGGCGACCTTCGCTCGAAAAAGTGGTGGCGGCAGATCGTCGTCGAAGTCGACGGCGACAGCTCGGACGGCGGCAAAGGGGCGGCGACGGTATCAAAGTCGAACCGCATGCGTGCCGCGGGACTCGAGCGGTAGGCCTCGACAAAAATGCGCGCCGAGCCTTCGAGGCCGGCCGGGAGCTTGAACGTCGCTTCAAACTGTCGAGGCTTGCCCTCGACTCGGGGTAGCAGCCGAACTTGAAACTCTTCACGCGTGAGCTTCTTCCGCTTGGTGTAGTTAAGCCGCTTCAACGGCATCGTTGGCCTCCTCTTCTGCTTCGGGCTCGTCGCCGTCGACCTGCTTTGGCATGTTGTGAGTGAGAATCAAATCGCGGTTGGTGTCGAAGCCCGTGACGTAGACCTCGAAATCCGGGCCGCTGATCTCGAACTCAACGCGGTTTGGTGCGAGCACTTCATAGCCGGCAACGCCGTCGCTGAAGGCGATCTGAATGCCAGACTTTTCCTTCTTCGTCAGGTCGAAGTCGGCCCGGTCGTACTGCTTGAACGGCTTTCCCGTCATGACGTCGTAAGCCATTGCCACACAAATGCGGCTTGGCCATGGCATGGCCTTATCATCAGGCCGCAGAACGAAGCCGCCGTCCTCGGGGTCCACGCAATAGCTTTTGGGCTTGCCCGGCGGCGGCGGGGCGGGCAGAGGTGGCGGATTCAGACCGGGACTGATTTTCTTCGCCTTCTTCCTGACGGGCCCCTTGCCGGGTTCGTTCTTCGGGAAGAAGTCGACGGCCAAGCCGGCGTCTGGCTTCTCGTCGCCTGAGCGAGCGAACGCGACGATCCGCTTGACCGCGTCCTTGACGAACGTGATGACGTGATTCCCCTCGCTGTAGTCACGCCTCAAAGTGGCCGTCTTCGGGTCCCAATCGGTGTGGTTCGGTGGCTCAGCAGCTCGAAGAAGGTCGGCCAGCGGTCCTTTTTCAATAACCACGAGTGACCGCACCTTTGGTGCACCCAGTGCCCGCTTCACCCCGCTGATGGCGAGCTTCTCGCGGAAAAAGACCGGACGAGCTGTCGACGGCGACGGGTCGTGTTCCAGAAAGATGTCGAAGTGGGTGGGCTGAGCCCGGGGACTCGCCTTGCTACGGGTGTGCATTGGAACGCGGACAGCAACTCGCTCACGCGCGGTCAAGCGATCCGCGATCTGCTTCCGCAGCTTGTCCGACTGCAGCGGGAGCGCATCGTCCCACTTCTGCTTCCCATCGGACGGCGGAGCGAGAAGCTCGATCGGCTCAGGCTTGGTCAATGCCCAGTTCGCGAGCGCGACGTCTTTCTTCAAATTGCCTTGTGTTCTAAGATTTGCGGCCTCGTCAATCACTGTGTCTGCTGCGAGGGTGACCGTCTCGTCGCCGCCAGCAACTTCGACGATCAAGTCGCCGGCCAGGATGGCGAAGTAGAACTCGCTGATCGTGGCAGCGCGAAGTTGCTCAAGATGCATGGCTTCGTCGAATCACGGAATGACGACCGACAGGCCCGGCTCGGTGTCGCGGGTGACGCCGAAATCGCTTTGCAGCTGTTCGGCCATCTTGGTGTCCTCAAATGGTCGTGGCACGTCGTCGTCATCCCACGACTTCGCGAAGTAGCACGGTGGCTGATACTGCTTACCGTCGCTGGCCAATCGTCGAACTTTAAGGATTGACTTGCCCGGGCCCGCATGAGGAGCACGGCGGGATGAACTCTGCCGCGGATCATACGGTCGTTTGAGCGGCGCACGGCGTCTGCCTTCGTCGCGGTTTGCGTAAGGTTTGGCATAAGGTGTGGCATGCGGATGTTGCTCATTGTCGTGATCGTGCTCGGTCTGCTGGTGCCGGTGGGGCGGGGGTCGGATACGGGCGCGTTGGTCGGCCAGGGTTTGGATCAGGCGGTGACGTTGGAGTTGGTGGGCGTGCAGCTTGATGATGCGTTGGCGGCGATCGCGGATCAGACCGGGGTGTCGGTACGCCTGCGGGCGGAGACTTATGGGTTGTTGCCGTACGGGCGGTTCACGCCGATCACAGTGCGGGGGGAGAGCGTGCCGTTGCGGGAGGTGATCGAGGCGGTGGGCGCTCGGCTGGGGCTGGTGTTGGTGAGCGCGGGCGACTCGGTGGAGCTTCGGCCGGTGGCGGCGCTGGAACGGTTGGGGCGGCGGGCGACGCGTCAGGAGTTGGCGCTGCTCACCGCGCTGGACCGGGCGGCCATGCCCGGGGCGGGCGGGGTGTTGCCGTTGGCTGATGTGATGGAGCGGGTGGATTTGGCGCTGCTGGAACTCGACACGGCTCGGCCGGCAGGGGCGGCGGCGGACGGGTATCACGTGGTGTTCCGGGTGGTGGACGACTTGATCCGGCAGCAGGCGGTGGACGTGCCGCGGGGGGCGACGCTGCTTGGCGCGCTGGAGGCGGCCGATGCCCAGACGGCGGCGACGTTCCACCCGTGGGGGGCGAGCGTGCTGGTGCAAACCGACCGTCAGCTGGTGGCCCAGCGGCTGGACCGGCTGATCGACGTGCGTTACGAGCGGGCCGACTTGGCGCAGGTGTACGCCGACTTGGCGCGGCGGATCGGGCTGCGGATCGCGGTGGAGCCGGGCGCGCTGCGGGGGTTGGCCAAGGAGCAGCGGCAGCTGACGCTCACGTTGCAGAACGCCTCGGCGCGGCAGGCGCTGGACGCCATTGGCGGCTACACCGGCCTGGCCTACGAGGTCGGCGACGAGGGCGTCATCGTCCGCGGCCCCGACGCCAACTTCGGCGACGACGTGATCGGCCTGATCCAAGGCGAAGCCGGCCTCTGGCTGCCGATCCGCGAAAGCGAAGTGAGCGAGGAGGCGGCGGAGCGATTGCGGCAGCAGAAGCGGGCGGCGCTCGAGGCGCTGGAAGCGAAGTAAGTTTGACTTGGTGAAGTGTGACTTGTTGATTTGCCGGACACGCGGCGGGAGTTCTCCGGAAATTCAACACGTCACACTTCCTCCGGTACTACAAGTTTGACTTGGTGAAGTTTGACGTGTTGATTTGCCGGACACGCGGCGCAACTTCTCCGGCAATTCACCACGTCAAACTTCACCACGTCACACTTCCTCTCACACTTCCTCCTGTCCTACGATTCCTCACCGATGGTTTCCCCTGCCGCTTCGAGCGTTGATGAGCCTGCGCAGTCTGTGTCGCCGGCGCTGGACTTGTCGCCGCAGAACGGCGAGTACATTGAGGCGCTGTACCAGGATTATCGCCGCCGGCCCGAGTCGGTGGACGCGCAGTGGCGGGCGTTCTTCCAAGGCGTGGACTTTGCCGGGGGCGTGCTGCCCGACGACGCCAAACTGCCCGACGACGCCCAACTGCCCAGCAACGGCCGAGCGGGCGGCGCTCACGGCGACAACGGCACGTACCACAACAAGGGTTTGCCGCTGGACGGGCTGGACCCCGATGGCGAGCGGCAGGCGGTGTTGCCGCCGGCGGCGCGGGGGGTTCACGCCTCGACGGCCCCGCGGACCGGGCCCGAGTCGATGCCGCTGTCGCTGGGCGTGTACGACCTCGTGCACACCTTCCGCGAGTTCGGCCACTTCGCCGCCGACGTCAACCCGCTTGGCGCGCCGGGCCCGGACAACCCGTTTCTGGACATCGCCAACTTCGGCATCACCGAGAAGGACTTCGCCCGCCGGGTCGGCAAGGGCGGGTTCGGCGGCGAGACCGACGGCACGCTGGGCGATTTGCTGGACAAGCTCCGCCAAACCTACTGCGGCAGCATTGGTGTGGAGTACACCGGCATCATCGACAAGAGCCAGCGGGACTGGCTCACCGCCCGGTTGGAGCCGGCGCTGGGGCAGCCGCGGTTCGATGCCGATCGCCGCAAGCAGATCCTGTTCGAGCTCGTCGCCGCCGAGGAGTTCGAGCACTACCTGGGCACGAAGTTCAAGAGCGCCAAGCGGTTCAGCGTCGAGGGGGCCGAGAGTTTGATCCCCGTGCTGAACACCATCGTCGATCACGGCCCGGGTTTGGGGGCCGACGCGGTGATCCTGGCCATGGCCCACCGTGGCCGGCTCAACGCGTTGGCGCACGTCTTGAACAAACCATACGAGGCGGTGCTGGGCGACTTCGAGGGCACGAACCTGATGCCCCAAGGCGTCGACGGCGACGTGAAGTACCACCTCGGCTACGCCCAGAAACGGCAGGTGCCCGGCGGCGAGGTGAAGGTGAGCTTGCTGCCCAATCCGAGCCACCTTGAGCTGATCAACCCGATCCAGCAGGGCATCGTGCGGTGCAAGCAGGAGTGGGCCGCCGGCGGCGATCGCAAGAAGATCGTGCCGGTGACCATGCACGGCGACGCGGCATTCGTCGGGCAGGGCATTGTGGCCGAGACGCTCAACCTCTCGGAGCTGGCGGGCTATGAGACAGGCGGGACAATTCACATTATCGTCAACAACCAGATCGGCTTCACCACGCCCCCGCGGCAGGGGCGGTTCACGCCTTACGCGACCGACGTGGCGAAGACGATCGGGGCGCCGGTGTTCCACGTCAACGGCGACGACCCGGACGCCTGCGGCTACGTGGCGCAGCTGGCCATGGAGTTCCGCCAGCAGTTCATGCAGGACGTGATCATCGACCTGATCTGCTACCGCCGCCACGGGCATAACGAGCAGGACGAGCCGCGGTTCACCCAGCCGCTGATGTACCAGAAGGTCGACGCCCACCCGACCACTCGCACGCTCTACGAAAAGCGCCTGATCGCCGACGGCGACCTCACCGAGGACGACGCCGCGGCGATGAAGAGTGACGTGATCGACCGCCTCGACGCCGCCCGCGCCCAGGCCAAGGACAAGCGCGAGCGGCAGCGCGTTCCCAGCTTCAGCGGCGTCTGGCAGGGGCTGGGCAAAGCGCCCCGTTTCGAGGACGACCCCGACGCGTGGAACCCCGACACCAGCGTGCCGGCCGAGGTGCTGCAGAAGGTCGTCGAGCGGGCCTACGACTTCCCCGAGGGTTTTTCGCCCATCGACAAAATCGACAAGTTCACGATCAAGACCCGCCGGGCGATGGTCGCCGGGGACAAGCCGTTCGACTTCGGCGGGGCCGAGATGGTCGCCATGGGCTCGCTGCTGTTGGAGGGCACCCGCATCCGCTTCACCGGCCAGGACGTCGAGCGCGGCACCTTCAGCCACCGCCACGGCGTGCTTCACGACCCGAACACCGGCGAGCGCTACACCCCGCTGTGCGGCCTGGGATCCGAGCAGGCCGACTTCGAGCTGCGCAACAGCATGCTCAGCGAGCTGGCCGTCCTCGGCTTCGACTGGGGCTATGCCAGTGCCGACCCGCGGAATTTGGTCGTGTGGGAGGCGCAGTTCGGCGACTTCGTCAACGGGGCCCAGGCGCTGATCGACCAGATCATGACCTCGGCCGAGAGCAAGTGGCAGTACATGAACGGCATCGTCCTGCTGCTGCCCCACGGCTACGAAGGGGCCGGGCCCGAGCACTCCAACGCCTACCTCGAACGGTGGCTCTCGCTCAGCGCCGAGGACAACATGCAGATCGTGATGCCCAGCACGGCCGGGCAGTTGTTCCATTTGCTCCGCCGGCAAATCCTGCGGCCGTTCCGCAAGCCGCTGGTGGTCATGACGCCCAAGGCCCTGCTCCGCGCCAACCAGGCCGCCAGCCCGCTCTCGGATCTGACCGACAAGCGCTACCAGATGGTCATCGATGACGAGCGGGCCGAGGCCGAGCAGGTCCGCCGGGTCATCGCCTGCAGCGGCAAGGTCTACCACACCCTCGACAAGGCCCGCCAGGACCAAAGCCGCACCGACGTGGCCCTGATCCGCGTCGAGCAGCTTTACCCGCTGCCCAAGCGCGACCTCGCCGCGGCGATCAAGCGCTACCCCAACCGCCGGGAAGTCGTCTGGGCCCAGGAGGAGCCCAAGAACCGCGGCGCCTGGACCTACATCGAGCCCCGCCTCCGCGAGCTCGCCGGCGACCAACGCATCACCTACGCCGGCCGCCCCCGCGCCGCCAGCCCCGCCGTGGGCGCCCTGGCCCTGCACACCGAGGAAGACGCCCGCCTAATCGAAGACGCCCTGGGCCCCGCCTGAAGCAGCTTGGCTGACTCAGCTTCGGTCAACGATCGGGTCACGCGATTGTCAAGCGACGCCCGGCGATAGCGCAGCCCCGCCGTCACCACGGCGGTGGGGGCCTCAGCGGCGTTGCACGGCGGGTGCGTCGCGTTACCCTCGGTCGCGGATGTCGTCGCCAATCGCTTATGCCGCCGTGGGGGCACCGGGGGAACGACCGGTGACGCGGGCGGTGTTGATCGCGTGCGTGATCTACGCCATCGCGACCGCGATGTCGGAAGCGCTCTTCGCGGTCGAGTGGTTCCGGCAAAGCTGGTGGATATCTGACGAAGTGGGTTTGGAAAGAGCGGTTGAAATCGTCGGAGTCGTCACCGTGTTCATCGCGGGAGGCGCAGCGTTGGTGCTGATGGTGGCAGCGACGCTGGCGTGGATGAACCGGCGACGAGCAACGCAGGTGGCGTTCGTGGCGGCAGCGGTCATCACCGCGGCGACGGCCGTTCAGCAGGTATCGTTTACCGTCCTGATGTGGGAGTTGAATTCCAACACGGCGTGGGACGTCTACTTCCTGCTAATCTACGTCGTCATCGAGCCCGCCGAGCCGGCGGCAGTGACTTGGTTGCTCTGGGTCCTGTGGCGGGGGCAGCATGCGTGAGCGGGGGGCGGGTGAGGATTGCGAGACGAACGTGGTCGCCTTCGGGTTGTTCCTCGGGTGCCACCTGTGCGCGAACCGATCCCGCGTAGGCTGAGGCCGATGACGCTCAATTACGCCGCGGATGATGTGGATGTCGCCGGCCGATTGCGGCGGTCGATTTACCTCGCGGCGGCCCTCTACGGGTTGGCGACGGCGGCCATGGCTTGGGCCGAATTGGGCTTCAGCGTCCGCTTCATGTGGATCCTCTCGTATGGCGAGGGGACGGATTGGCCGTTCGCAGCCGTGTCAGCCATGGGTGGGCTGCTCGCCGTGGCTGCCTCGATCCTGATGATCACGGCGTGCTTGGTGTGGCGTGGTCATGCCGGCGCGTCGCGACTGGCAATCGTCGCGGCCGCCGCAATGTCGATCCTCGCGGCGTTCGAGCAGGCTGCCGGGCTCTTCCAAAACCGCGAGTGGCTGGCTGATGCCGGGCCCATCCTGCTTACCACAGAATTGATCCGGACTGCTCCTCAGCCCGTGGTGCCGGCCGTCTTCGCGTGGTTGTTGTGGGTCGCCTCGCCAAGGCTTCCTACGCCAGCAGCAGAACGTAGGTGAGGATGGCGGCGGCGTTGATCAGGGTTAGGACGGCGACTTTGCCCAGGGTGTCGCGGGTGGGGTCGGTCAGGTGGCGGACGGGCCAGTTGAGCCAGATGAGCGGCAGCAGGTGGGCCGGGACGGTGGGCTTGGCGGTCGCTGGGGTGGCGGCTTGGCGGGGCGGGGTGGCGTCGGCTTCGAGCTCCTCGCGGACGGCCTCGGCCGCGGCGTCGATGGGCTCGGGTTCCGGCCTCGGCTCGGGTGTCGGCTCTGGCTTCGGTTCGGGCTCGGCTTTGGCGGCGGGTGTGTTATCGTCGTCGCCGCCGAGTTCGTTGAACAACGCGTCAAGCTCGGCGGCGTTCTCCTCGGGCGCGGCCTGGGGCTCCTTCGGCTCGGGGGCGCTCTGGGGCTCGGGCGATTCCTCGGCCAGTTCGTTGAACAGCGCGTCGAGCTCGCCCTGGTCCAAATCGATCGCCGCGCCGTCGCTCACTGCCTCGGCCGTCGCGTCGGCGACGGCCGATTCGTCGAACAGCGCGTCCAGCTCCGCCTGCGACACGTCCCCCGTGTGCCCGGCAGCCTCGGGCGCGGCGGCCTCGTCCTCGGGCGCGTTCAACTCCTCGAACAGCGCGTCGAGGTCCGACGTCATCGACTCGGTCTCATCCAGCGCCGCGTCGGCGATGTCGGCGGCGGGCAGCTCGTCCTCAATGGGCGCGGGCGCCGGCTCGGCGGGCGGGGCGGCGTCGAGGTCGTTGAATAACTCGTCCAGCTCCGCCTGCAGCGCCGAGTCGGCTTCGGACAGCACGCTCTGGCGCCCGGCATGGGGCGAAGCACTGGATGAAGAAGGGGCGTCGAGCACGGCAACGTCGCGGTCCATCGCGGTTGGCCTTGGCTGGGGGATCGGCGTCGGCCCGGCACGTCCTTGCGCCGGCGGCGGCAGTGTAGCGGAAGCCGGGGCCGGTTGACAAGCCGCACCCCGCGGCCGGATGATCCGGGCATGACCCGACGCGGCAACAAGCGGGTGCCGCGAATGTTCGTGCCAACCCTCGCGCCGGGCGTGGTTACGCTGCCAACCGAGGAGAACCGCCACGTCCGCCGTGTGCTGCGTTTGGGCACCGGCGACGCGATCCGCCTCTTCGACGCCGACGGTTACGAGGCCGACGGCACGCTCACTTCCGATAATGCGACGGTCGGCGAGGTGATCCGGCGCGAACGGCCGCACCGCGTCACCGTCGCCGCGGCCGTCCCCAAGGGCGAGCGGGCCGACTGGCTGGTGGAGAAGCTGGGCGAGTTGGGCGTCGTGCGGTGGGTGCCGCTGCGGACCGAGCACGGCGGTGTCGAGCCCGGCGGTGGGAAGATCGACCGTTGGCGTCGCCGGGCGATCGAGGCGGCCAAGCAAGCCGACACGCCGGGCGTGATGCGGGTGGACGAGCCGACGCCGGTTCGCGCCGCGCTCGCGGAGGCGGCGGGCCGGGCGATCGTGCTGCTCCCCGACGCCGCCGAATCGTTGACGCCCGACCCCGACGCCTGGCTGTTCGTCGGCCCCGAGGGCGGCTGGTCGGCGGCGGAGCTGGCCGCGTTCGCCGACGTGCGGCGAGCGCGGTTGGGCGAGTCGGTGCTGCGCATCGAAACGGCCGCCGTCGTCGCGGCGGCGATTTGCGGGCTGAGGTGATGACGCCCGATCTGCCGCACGTTCCCGCTGCGATAGCCGCGGCACCACGTGCCGCCGGTCCGGCGCGATAAGCTTTCCGCATGGCCGGCAACTTCGAGATCGGGTTGGTCATGGCTGGGGCCGTCTCGGCCGGGGCGTATCAGGCGGGCGTCGTGGACTTTCTGCTCGAGGCGCTCGAGGCGTGGGAAGAGCGGCGGGGCGAGCCGGGCGTGCCAAGGCACCGCGTGACGATCAAGGTGCTCACCGGGGCGTCGGCGGGCGGGATGACGGCGGCGCTCTTGGCCTCGCTCGCCCAGCGGCCGGTGCAGGCCGTGCGGGATGGCGCACCGCCGGCGGGAACGAACCCGCTGTGGGACGCGTGGGTCCGGCGGATCGACATCCGCCCGCTGCTGGACGACGCCGACCTCGACGCGCTGGAGGCCCGCGCCCGGCGGCGGACCGACGACGAGCCGCGGGCGACGCTGGGGGCGCTGCTGAACTGCGACGTGCTCGACCGCATCGCCGCCGACGTGATGACCGGGCCGGCGCTGCGGCAGAGGCGGGCGTATTTCGCGGAAGATTTGCCGCTTTTGCTCGCGGTGACGAACCTCCGCGGCGTGCCGTACCACATCCGCTTCGGCGGCGGGCCGATCGACTCGACCCGCGACGCCGCCCGCGACGGCCACGGCATGGTCCGCCACCGCGACCACCTGAAGTTCACCCTCGGCGAACCACGTGACGGCTCAATCCGACTCGACGCCGCCGACACCGATGGTCCGGCGTGGAAGCTGGTGCGGACCGCGGCGCTGGCTTCGGGCGCGTTCCCCGGCGTGCTGCAGAGCCGCGACCTCGGCCGGGCGTTCGACGAGTACCAGCGGGAGCTGCACGCCGTCGCCACCGATGGCCGCGGCGGCACGTGCGCCACGGCCACGACGATCCCGCCGACGGTCGCCGACCCGCCCGACTTCTGGGACTTTCCCGCGGCCGACGGGGGCGTGGCCGACAACGAGCCGCTGGAGCTGGCGCGGCAGGCGCTGGCCGGGCCGGGCGGTCGCAACCCGCGGGGCTGCCGCGAGGCGCACCGGGCGGTGCTCATGCTCGACCCGTTCCCCGAGCCGCCCACCGTGCCGGGTCAGGGGCAGGTCGGCTCGCACGCGCTGGCCGTGCTCGGGCGGCTGCTGGGCGTGTTCAAGAACCAGTCGCGGTTCAAGCTCGACGAGCTGCGCTACCAGTATCCCGGCGAGGTCGTGCCCGACGGTCGGGCCGGGTCGAGATCACGGCCGAAGACATGATCGCGGCGGGCGAACTTGGCGATTCTCCCCGAAAAACGCGGCCACCAGCCGCCGCCGCACTCGGCGTGCGCGGCGGTGGGCAGCTTCGGCGGGTTCCTGCACGAGGCGTTCCGGCAACACGACTTCATGCTCGGGCGGCACAATTGCCAGAGTTTTCTGCGGAAACACTTCAACCTCTGCGGCGACAACCCGGTTTTCCTGGAGAAACGGCAAGGTTTGCAACCGATCGTGCCGCTGGTGGGGCCCGCCGCCGAGCCAATCGCCGAGCCGGCTTGGCCGGTGAATGCGTTGGGGCGCGACGACCTGAAGGCGCTGCGGCCGCTGATCCACCGCCGGCTCAACGGCGTGGCGAAGCAGCTCATCGACCAGGAGATCGGCCACGCGCTGTCGAGCGACTCGGGCAACTTCATGCTCCGCCAATGGCTCCGCGGCGGCTGGCGATCGGCCCAGCAGTTCGGCGTCGTGACGAACGCGGTGATGAACGCGATCGAAGACGGGCTCGTCGACGGCGGGTTGCTCACGGGCGGCGGGCGGTGATCTGCAGGTGGCCGGCGGCGGCGGCGGTGCTTGGGTCCTTCTGCAAATCGAGCTCGAGCTTCAGCAGCCGCTTGTAGGCCGCCTTGTCTTCGAGCAGCTCGCGGAAGCGGCGGATCGGGAGGACGGTGTTGCCGGTGACTTTCAGCACCTCGAAGCCGGCGGCTTCGAACAGTTTGCGCAAACCGGCGGGGGTGAAGGTCGCCAGCGGGAACTGCTCGGCAACGGCGCTGGTCACCCAGCTCGTGCGGCCGGTGCGGAGGAAATCTTCCAAGCCGTCGAGGTCGCCGCGTTCGAGGTAGGCGGTTGGGGCGGCGGTGCGGTTGTCGGCGGTGGCGATGACGACGCCGCCGGGCTGGCAGGTGCGGAACATCTCGCCTGCGGCCGCGGGCGGGTCGCTGCAGATCGAGAGCGGGTCGCCCATGGCCAGCGTCAGGGCGAACGCCTCGCCCGGCAGCATGGGCAGGTCGACAATGTCGCCGACGATGGCGTCATCGGGGTTGGCGATTTTCCCGCGGACCTCGCCGATCATGGCCGGGGCGTGGTCGACGAAGGTGGTGGCGAAGCCGGACTTCTGGAGCTTCAGGCCCCACTTGCCGGTGCCGCAGCCGAGGTCGAGGCAGCGGGCGGTGGCGTCGGTGGGCAAGTGCGGGCGGACAGCGTGCCAGGTGAGGTCGTCGTGGAACCGCCAGTACAAATTGTCGTAGATGCCGTCGTACTTGCGGGCGACGCGGTTGTGGTAGCGGACGCTGCCTTGATCCTTGCGCGGCCGGCGGGGCATGAGGGGAACGTAGGGCGGCTCGGGGGCCGGAACTCGCTGAAGCCCCCACCGCCGTGTGACGGCGGGGCTACGCCGCAAGTGTGACCGACTCGGACCGCAGGCGCAGCCCCGCCGTCACCACGGCGGTGGGGGTTTCGGCGACGTTCACCTCCCGTTTTGTTAGACTCGTCCCATGCGGTTCTGGCTCGTGATCTTGGCGTTCGTGGTGGCCGCGGGGTTGGCGTTGGCGCTGGTGTGGTCGGCGTTCGACGATGAGGAGGCCGCCCCAATCGTCGAGCCGGGGATTGGGATGATCCGCGATCGGTTGGTGCATCTGACCGACTTCTCAACCGGCGAGGCGCGGGGCGTGGTGGCGGGCGACGTCGTCACGCTGGGCGAGGTGTCAGGCTACCCGCGGACCGGCACGTGGACGTCGCCGGCCTACGCGGCGGGGCGGCCGTTGAGGGAGGTGCTGCCGAGCTGGGCGGTCGACGCGCCGGCGGGGACGGGGGTGCGGTTCAGCGGGCGGGTGCGGGTGGACGGGGCGTGGTCGCCGTGGCTGGACTTCGGGTACTGGGGCGAGGTGCCCCCGCCGCGTGAGCCGGAGGTGTTCGAGCACGGGGCGGTGGCGATCGACATCCTGGAGCTCAACCGCCCGGCCGAGGCGTGGCAGGTGCGGGCGCGGCTGTTCGCGTTCGATTTGCACGCGACGCCCACAATCGAACGGATCAGCGTCGCCATGCGCAGCGGCGGCGAGCGACCCGACGCCGGGCGGGCGAGTTGGAGCGGCGACGTGGTTGTGCCGTTCGTGCCGCAAAGCTCGGGCGGGCCGCAGATCAAGCGGGAGATTTGCAGCCCGACGAGCGTGGCGATGGCCGCGGCCGCGTTCGGCGTCGAGACGGACGTGCGGGAGAACGCGGTGAAAACTTTCGACCGCGAGCACGGCATTTTCGGCAACTGGAACCGCGCCGTCGCCCGCGCCAACGAGCTGGGCGTGCGGGCGCACCTCGAACGGTTCACGACGTGGGAGCAAGTTGCCCGGCACTTGCGCGACAATCGGGTGATCGTCGCGTCGCACAATTTCGCCGCGGGCGAGGCGCCGTCGTTTTTGATGGACGCGACGGCCGGGCACTTGTTCGTGGTTCGCGGGTTGACGCCCGGCGGCGACGTGATCGTCAACGACCCGGCCAGCGCCGGGCGGGGCGAGGCGGCGGTGCTGGCGCGGGCCGACGTGGAGCGGGCGTGGTTCGAGAACGCCGGCGGCGTGGGGTACGTGATCGGCCCGGCGGCGGAGTGAGCCTCGGTCAGAACGCGAAGCCGACGGCGGCGAGGGTGCCGGCGTAGAGCAGCAGGATCAGCACGCTCTCGAACCCGATGCCGCCGGGCCCCTGCTTTTGGCGGCGGACCATGCCGGCCACGAGCACGGCGGTCATCAGCACGGTCACGGCGATCAGCAGCTGCTCGGGCCGGCCCAGCCCGCCGGCGACGGCGTGGTAGATGCTGCCGTCGCGGTAAGCCACGTCGGCCGCGCCGCAGAACAAGGTGTCGAACGCGTTGCCGCCAATGATGTTGCCCACCGCCAGCGTCAGCGCCCCCCGGCGGACGGCGGCGATGCTGGTCACCAGCTCGGGCAAGCTCGTGGCCACGGCGGTCAGGCCCGCGCCGACGAAGCTCTCGTTCATGCCGGTGGAGCTGGCCAGCGTCTGGCCGCTGCGGGCGACGACCCAGCCGGCGACGAAGATGATCGCCAGCAACCCGACGAACTTCAGGGCCGTGCCGCGGACGGTGTGGCCTTCGTGTTTTTCGGCGTCGCCGCCGTCGTCCTCCTCGGTCTCGGGCGTCTGCTCCGGCGTCCAGGCCGGCTTCTCGTGGGCGTGGCGGCTGAGCCGCAGCCCGAACCAGTACGCCGCGAACAGCAGCGGCGATACCGGGTGGACGGCCCACACCGTGAACGACGGCAGCGCCGCGGCCGTGAGGATCAGGCCCAGGAGCGCGATGAGCAGCGTGCCGTTGAGGATGTTGGGCACGCTGGCGGCGGCGTGTTCGAGGTTGGCCTTGCGGTGGAACAAATCGGCGACGACGAGGAACACGGTCTGCGCCGCCAGCCCGCCGACGGCGTTGGAGACGGCCAGCTGCGGGTAGCCCGAGCCGGCGGCGACGGTGCTGGTCAGGATGCCCGGCAAACTCGTGCCCGCCCCGAGCAACAGCGCCCCGGTGACGGCCTCGCCCATGCCCGTGAGGTCGGCGAGGCGGTCGGCGAGCCCGGCCAGAAACGTCCCGGCGAAGGCAATGACCACGGCGGCAACGAGGAAGGCGGTAATCGCCCACGGGAGCGACCAGAGCGACGGATCAAGGGCAACGGGCACCGGCTGATGATGACCGAAAAACGGAACAGACGATACGGACGAAAGGTGCTTATTCTGCTGCCTTGAACCGCACGCCGCGTGAGCTTGGTTTCTCGTTTCCGCCGGAGTGGGCGCGTCATGCCGGAACGTGGATGAGTTGGCCGCGGCCGGAGGGGATCAGTTTTCCGGGGCGGTACGAGAAGGTGTTGCCGCAGATCGTGAATCTGGCGGCGGAAATCGCCCGGCGGGAGCCGTTGTTCATCAACGTGTTGGATGCGGCGTGGGAGACGCGGGCGCGGGGGCAGATGATGGCCCACGGGATGCCGGTAGATTTGCTCGAGGACGTGCAATTTTTCCACGTGCCGACGAACGAGAGTTGGTGCCGCGATCATGGGCCGGCGTTTGTGACTAAGGCCGATGAGGCGGGGGACGTGGCGGTGGTGGATTGGCAGTTTAATGCCTGGGGCGGGAAGTATCCGCCGTGGGAGGATGACAACCGCGTGCCGATGAGGGTGGCCGAGGCGTTGGGGTTGCGGCTGTTCTCGCCGGGCATCGTGATGGAGGGCGGGGCGGTCGACTTTGATGGCCGCGGCAGCGTGCTGACGACCACGGATTGCCTGCTCAATCCCAACCGCAACCCGACGCTGTCGAAAAGCGAACTCGAGCGGTTTTTGCTGGAGTTTTACGGCCAACAGCAGGTGCTGTGGCTGATGGGCGGCATCGCCGGCGACGACACGGACGGCCACGTTGACTGCCTGGCACGGTTCCTCGATGAGCGGACGATTGTCGTGGGCGTGGAGCGTGATCCGGACGACGCGAACCATCAAGTGACAATGGCGGCGGCCGAGCAATGCCGGGCGCTGCGGGACGTGGACGGGCATCCATATGACGTGGTGGAGCTGCCGATGCCGGCGGCGGTGGAGATCGAGGGCGAGCGGATGCCGGCGACGTACATGAACTTCCACTTCGTCAACGGGGCGTTGCTGGTGCCGACGTTCGGTTCGCCCGCGGCCGAGCCGACGCTGGAGGTGCTGCGCAGCCGGCTGCCGGGGCGGGCGGTGGTGGGGGTGCCGTGCGACGAGATCATCTGGGGTTTGGGGGCGATCCACTGCCTGACGCAGCAGCAGCCGGCGGTGCCGGAGGTGCCGTAAGCTGCGGCAATGACCGGAGAGAATGCGACGACATGGTCGACGGGCGACGCCGAGAAGTTGTACGGCGTGCGGCGGTGGGGGCAGGGCTACTTTCGCGTGAACGAGGCTGGCCACTTGGCCGTGCATCCGCGGCAGGACGAGGTCGGCGTGGACCTCAAAGCGCTGGTCGATGAGCTGCGGCAGCGGGACGTATCGACGCCCATGCTGCTGCGGTTCACCGACGTGCTGGACCACCGCGTGACGCAGCTGGCCGAGGCGTTCAACGGGGCGCTGGCGGAGTACGACTACGGGGGCGAGTACCGCTGTGTCTACCCGATCAAGGTCAACCAGAGCCGGCACGTGGTCGAGGAGATTTACCACTTCGGCCGACAGCACGGCTTCGGTCTGGAGGCGGGCAGCAAGCCGGAGCTCTTGGCGGTGATGGCAATTGTCGACTCCGACGACACGCCGATCATCTGCAACGGGTTCAAGGACGCCGAGTTCATCGAGGCGGTGGTATTGGCGAAGAAGATCGGCCGGCGGGTGATCCCGGTGATCGAGAAGATGAGCGAGGTCGAGGAGCTGGTCCGCTCGTGCAAGCAGCACGGCGCGGTGCCGGAGATCGGCGTGCGGGTGAAGCTGACGAGCAAAGGCGCCGGCCGGTGGGAGCAGTCGGGCGGCGTGCGGAGCAAGTTCGGCTTGTTTGTCAGCGAAATCCTCGAAGTCCTCGACTACCTCAAGCAGCACGACATGGCGGATGCCCTTGCCATGCTGCACTTCCACCTCGGCAGCCAGATCTACGCTATCAACAACGTGCGCGACGCCATCAGCGAGTTGGCCCGCGTCTACGTCGAGCTGCGGGCGCTGGGGGCGAGCGGGCTCAACATCGTCGACGTCGGTGGCGGCTTGGGCGTCGATTATGACGGCTCGGCGAGTGCGAACATCGGCAGCATCAACTACGGCTTGCGCGAGTACGCCAACGACGTCGTCTGGCATGTGAAGGACATTTGCGACAAAGCGAACGAGCCGCACCCGACGATTGTCAGCGAGAGCGGCCGGGCGATGGTGGCGTACCACGCGGTGATGGTGTTCGACGTCATCGGCTGGAGCGGCTTCCAGCGGTTCAGCCTGCCGACGCTCAGCGATGAGGAGCGGGAGGCGTTGCCGACGCCCGTGAAGATGCTCGCTGTCGCCCACGACACGATCAACGAGAAGAACGTCGGCGAGCTGTTCCACGACATCGAGGCCGACCGCCGGCAGATGGAGGACTTGTTCCGTTTGGGCTACTGCTCGCTAAAGGACCGCGCGCTGGGCGAGAAGTTCTACTTCGCCACGGCCAGCAAGATTCTCCGCATTGCCAAGCAAATGGAGGACTTCCCAACCGAGTTCGACCATTTGGAGTCCATGCTCAGCGACACGTACTTCTGCAACATGAGCATTTTCCAGTCGATGCCCGATTCGTGGGCCATCGACCAGTTGTTCCCGATCATGCCCATCCACCGCCTGGGCGAGCAGCCGACGTGCCGGGGCATTCTGGCCGATGTGACATGCGACAGCGACGGCAAAATCGACCGCTTCGTCGGCGGCCACCGTGCCCGCGGCAACACCGTCCGCGAAACCCTGCCCATGCACCCCTACACCGGCGAGAGCTATCTGATCGGCGCGTTTCTCGTCGGGGCGTACCAGGAAATCCTCGGCGATTTGCACAATCTGTTTGGTGACACCCACGCCGTCCACGTCCGCATCGACGCCAAGGGCCGTTATCAGATCGACGAAGTCATCGAGGGCGACGATTGCGAGACGGTGCTGAAGTACGTCCACTACGACCCGAAGCAACTTGTGCGGCTCATGCGCCGCCACGTCGAGACAGCGCTCCGCGGCAACCGGATCAGCGTTGCCGAGAGCCGGCAGCTGCTGAAGTTCTACGAGGACGGCCTGGAGGGGTACACGTATCTGGAATGACCGCCACGACGCGCGGACGTCGGCGGGATCGCGCTCAATTCCCCAGCTTAACAACGGGCCGTCAACAACTGCCCGAATCGGGGGCATTTTCGTCCGGAGGACGGCGGCTTGGGGCTAGCGTAGTCGCCGGACCTGAACCCGCCGCCTCCGCAGCCTCAGAGAGAATCGCCCTAATGAACCGCAACCTCACCCTCGCCGCCGCCGCGGCGACCCTCGCCGTCACCGCCGCCTCGGCCCAGATCGTGGTCGACACCGACCTTGGCACCCTGCCCCTGGGCACAACCAGCATCAGCGGCAACACTGTGGGTGCCACCGACGATGCCAGCAATTACAATAACGCGAACGACAATTTCCTGTGGAGCAACGATCTGGTCTACCAGTTCACTCTGGATCAAGGCGGGTTGCTGGACCTGTCCAGCACCGACGATGACTTCGGCCCGCCGGACCACGACTTTTTTCTGCTCGATGGCCTGACTGTCGGCGACAATGACGAAGCCACCGGCGTCAGCCCCGAGGCAAAGGACGCGATCGGCCTGATCACGACCAGCGGCTCGTTCGGCTTGCTCGACGCCGGGACTTACTACTTGTCGGTCGACGCGTTCATCGGCAACGCGGATCTGGCAGGCACGGGGCCGGGGGCATTTGACGTTGATCTCACCTTCTCGCTGTTCACCCCACCGCCAACCCCCAACGCGACGCAGACTTTTCTGGATGCCGACGGCACGGTCACGACGCAGCTCGACGCGGGCGAGGTTGAGTTTTTCGAGTTCGACTACGACGGCAGCACGTCGTTTGTCGTGAGCACCGCCGGCACCGACCTGAGCCCGTCGAACGACACTCAGCTCGCGCTGTTCAACAGCGTGGGTGACCTGGTGCTGCTTGATGACGACTCCGGCACTTTCCTGTCGGCCTTGGTCGTGACCGCGGGCGATATCGCCGCCGACACTTACTTCCTCGCCGCCGGCGGGTTCGGCACCACGTTCGCAGACGGTTTCGTGGCCGACTCGACCTCCAGCAACGCCGGGCCGCTGACCATCACCGGTCTCGCCATCCCCGAGCCGGCCAGCCTCGGCTTGCTCGCGGCCGCCGGGCTGGGCCTGCTTCGCCGCCGCGCCTGAGGCGATGGCTGGAACCTAAAGCTCTAGAAGCCCCGACCTGGTGTCGGGGCTTCTCTCGTTCGCCCTCAAAGCTCGTGAGGTCCTGTCGGGGTGTGCGTACCATTGTCACGCATGGCCCGCATCCTTTGGTTCGTCGTGCTGCTCGCGTGGCTCGTGGCGTCGCCCGCCTTGGCCGGTGATTCTGCCGAGCCACGGCGGTTTGGGAACGTGATCTTCCAACTGCCCGCCGGGTGGGACACGTGGGTCCACAACGAGGGCGAGGCCGACGTGCCGGTGGCGCGGTTGCAAAATGATGACGACGACGCCGACGATCCGGACGTCCTCATCGCGCTGGGCGAGCCGTTCAGCGGCGACACCGCGGCGTTGCAGGCGTGGGCGGCCAAGCGGCTCAACGACTATTGCGACGCCGACGAGCGGTTCGAGCCAGCCGGGTGGAAGGCCATGCACAACCCGACCGGTGCACGCATCCTGATCGGCGGCGGACGGATCGTGGACGCCGGGGACGGCGATTTGGAAGAGCTGGTTGTCGCGGCCGTGTTTCGCGCGGGGGATCGGGCCGAGTTGATATTCGTCCGCCTGCCGCGTCGTGAGGCCGAGGTGCAGGCGGCGCGGGCGTCGACGCTCTTGTCGGGCCACGTCGAGTCGCTGGCGTTCGTGAGCCTGGGGGCCAAGCCGTTGCTGGGCGCGCCGACGCCCGGGCCGTACGAAGGGTTGTGGTGGGGCAGCCGGCTTGATTTGGTGCCGGAGATCGGCGGCGGGTTGAGCACGCGGATGTCGCACGCCACCTACACCTTCCGCCGCGACGGCACGTTCTACGACGGCATCCCGCCCGGCGGCATCCACGACTTCGATCCCGCCGCGCTGGCGATGACCCACACGCAGGACGTGGGCCACTACCACGTCGTCGGCGACATTGTGCAGCTGCGGTACGCCAGCGGCGAGACGGACGAGCTGGACATCACCGACTCCGGCGGCCTGCAGGACGGCGGGCGGCTGATGTTCCGGGTGCGCGTGCCGCCGGACGGGTTTAGATTTGCCGGGGCGCGGTACACGGTGCGGTACACGCCGCTCGCCGCGGGCATCGGCGAGTCGGCCGGCGTGAGCAGCAGCAGCACCATGCGGTTCGCCCGCGACGGCACCTTCGGCCGCCGGGCCTTCACCAGCGTCACCGGCCACCACGAGCACGTCAGCTACCACACTCAAAGCGACAGCGCCGACAGCGGCACGTACCACCTGCGCGGCGGCGAGCTGACCCTCCGCTTCGGCGACGGCAAGGTGTGGACGTGGGACTGCTTCATCCTCGACGGCGACGGCAGCGACCCGACGCTGTGGGTCGCCGGCAAGCCGATCGAGCTCGCCGACGGGTACACGCTGCCGCCCGCCCAACCCGCGACAAACCCGCTGGCCAAGCCGCGGGTCAACCCGCTGGCTAAGCCGAAGGCGAACCCTTTGGCCCGTTGAGGCGGCCCATCTTTTCTCGCCTCGGCGTGTCACCTGTGGCAGCCGCTTCTCGCCTTGGGTTTTAGCCGTTGCCGCGAAGTCGGCGCCGCGACATCATCAACAAACCCCATCTGAAAGATCCCATGCGCTTTCTCACCGCCTGCCTCTGTTTTGCATCGCTTGCCCTTGTCTCAACCAGCTCGGCCCAGCAACGGGAGCTGCGGCAGAACGTGCCGCCGGGCACCGAGGTGCGGTTCAGCGAGCGGATGACGTTCGACGTCGACATGACGATGAACATGAACGGCCAGCAGCAGAACATGCAGCAGAAAATCGACGGCCAGATGAGCGGCACGATGAAGGTGCTCGAAAGCCAGAACGGCAAACCCACCAAGGCGCAGCTCACCTTCGCCCAGGACAGCGGCATCCAGACGACGACGATGGGGCAGCAACAGCCCCAGCCGTTCCCGCTGGCCGGCCGCACCGTGACCGTCACCCGCGACGCCGGCGGCCAGATTACCGTCGAGCCACCCGCCCAGCTCGATCAGGCGACGCTCGAGCAACTCGGTAACATGCTTGACGTCAACGATGACATCCTGCCGGGCAGGGCCGTGGCGGTGGGCGACACTTGGCAGCCGCCGGCCGACGCCGCCCAAGGGTTCATCCCCGGCATGACGCCCCAAGCCCAGTTGCGGCTGACCGGCTTCTCGCAACAGAACGGCCGCGAGGTCGCCCAACTGCAGATGGAGATGCGCGGTCAAGGCGACATGCAGGGCGTGAACTCGCAGTTCCAGGCCAGCGGCCCGATTGTGATCGATGTCGAAACTGGCATCGCCCTCAGCAGCAGCCTGACCGGCACGCTGACGATGAAGGGCCAGCAACAGCAGGCGGGCATGGTCGCCAACGTCGACGGCACCGGCCGGCTGCAAAGCAACAACACCGGCACCATCCTTGTCGTCGGCCAGGGCGGCGGTGGTAACGTCATGCCGGAGCCGGCGGTTATGGACGAGAATCAGCCGCCGCTTGGCGGGAACAACCCCGTGGCCGGCGAGCTCGTGGGCAAGTACGCCGACGGCACGCTCACCGTCGAGATTTTGCCCGACAACGCCGTGATGATCCAGATGGGCGGCCAAACCTACCCCGGTCGCCTGAGCAGCACCGACCCGGCCAACCTCGCCGGCACCTTCAACGCCAGCGGCCAGGACTTCCCGTTCACCGCCCGCCTCAACGGCAACACGTTGGTGCTCACCACGGCCGACACGACCTACAACCTTTCCAAGCAAGGTGGCAACACGCCGGTTAACCCGCTCGGCGGCCGTTGAACCGGTGGCGTCTGGCGGCTTCGCGATCGGGTGTTCACCGGAACGGCCGGCTTCTGCTATGCTGTCGCAAAAGGTCGCCAAGCGTGGCGGCCGATGGCACCGGCCGGCGCTGACGTCGGTTCGCACGACATACACCGCCGGCGTGGTTGCCGCCGTCGGGAGGGAGGTCCGATGGCCGCCAAGGCCGACGCCGACGCTCAGGCCCCGCCCGCGGGGTCCGGGGCGTCGTCACATTCCGCACACGGTTCGACGCATCTGCCGCCGCTGTTCACGCCGGTCGTGAGCAACGGCGACCCGCTGTACGTCGCCGTGCGCGACGCGATCCTGACAGCGATCGATGAAAAAAAGCTGCCGCCCGGCGAACGCGTGCCGAGCACGGCCGACCTTGCCAAGCAGTTCGGCGTCTCCCTGGTCACGGCCCACCGCGCGTTGGGCGAGCTGGTAAACGCCGGCGTGCTGCTCCGCAGCCAAGGCCGCGGCACGTTTGTCGATCGCCGCTACGGCCGGCGGCAGGCGACCGAGGCCCGCGCACGAATCGGGCTCGTCTTCCATGCCGAGGCGAGTCTGGCCGATCATTACCATGGTCATCTGCTGGAGGGCGTCCGCCGGGCGAGCCACGAGCTGCACGCTGACCTGATGCTGCTTCGGTTCGGCGAGGACGTCCGCAACGAGTGTGCCGGCTTTTTGTACGTCAACCCGCTGCCAAGCGACCTCACCGGCGGGGCGGGGGCGGCCAACCGCGATCGGCCGGTGGTGGTCGTCGGGGCGGCCAGCGGGCTCAAGGGGGTCGCCAGCGTCGACACCAACAACCGTGACCTGGCCGCCGAGGCCGCCCGGCGGTTGGTTGGGCTCGGGCATCACCGCATCCTGTTCGTCGGCGACCGCGAGGGGGCCAGCAACAGCCGCGACCGCTGGCTGGGCTTCGAATCGACCTGTCGCGAGCTGGGCGTGCCGATCCTGCCCCCGATCGACGCCACCGGCTGGCGGCTCGACGCCACGGGCAAAGCCGACCTCACCCGCCGCCTCCAAGCCGACGACCGCCCGACGGCCATCTTCGCCGTGGGCTACTACTTCGCCCTCGACACCTACGAAGCCGCCGCCGAGGCCAACCTGATGATCGGCCAAAACCTCGCCGTTGTCGGCGTCGACGACCCCCCCAGCGCCGAGTTCCTCTCGCCCCCGCTGACCACCCTGCGGCAACCCCTTGAAGAACTAGGCTTTGAAGCCCTCCGCTTACTCATGGACCTGATCGCCGGCCGCAAAACCAAAACCCGCCGCACCCTCGCCGCCGAGTGGTTGCCACGCGAAAGCACGCAATCAGACACCGCTTGAAACACGAATTTATGTCGCTAGACATCGCACACATGTCAAAGCAAAAGCCGCGTGTACCCTGAAGGGTACACGCGGCCTTGATCGAACAACAGGTGCTGCTCAGGCGGTACGGCGGCGGATCAATCCGAGGCCGGCGGCGGCAAGCAGGCCGAGGCTGGCGGGCTCCGGCACAACGATCGACGCCAGGTCAGTGCCGAGCGTGATCTCGTCCCAGAAGACCGGGCCGGACTGGCCGGGAGACTCGAACTTCACCTGCGTGAACGGGGTCAGGCTGTCGGTGAAGTTGACGTCGGTCAGCGTGACGGCCGCCACATCCGAGCCGTCAAGGGCGGTGGGGTTGACGAACACGTTGATGACGTCGTCACCGGTCGGGTTGACGGTGAGGCCGACAACGACAAATTGGTTGTCGCTGGACGGTGCGTTGTTGATGAGGGTGGTGAACGTGCCGTTGACCCGCAGGGTCAAGTTCGGCACGCCATCCTGGGCGACGTCTTCGTAGCCGATCTGCAAACCGTTGCCGCTGGCGTCAGTGAAGCCGCCGACCGCGTAGGTGTTCAGCACATTGGCGGCCGGGTCGGCCCAGCCGAGGCGATTGGTGATCAGGCTGGTGAACCAAGTGGCCGACGAGGGCGTGGGGTTCAACTGACGCGTGATGTTCCGATCGGCCGCGGAGTTGCCGACGCCCAGCCACTGCAGGCGGCCGCCCTGCTCATAATCGACCTCGGGAACGTCCTCACCCAACGCGTTGGGCACGTAGTTGGACGTGCTGCCGCTGTACGGCACGGCGAAGCCGTCGACGCCCGAGGTGCCGACAAAGCCGAGGGCGGCGGCACCCTGTCCGCGGATGTCGGTGCCGGGCGTGTACTCGCCGTCGCCGCGAGCCGGATCAACACTGTCATTCAGGTCCTCAACGAGGAACGGGTCGTAAGCGACCAGCTGGCCCATGACGGGCACGGCAAAGACGGCGGCCGCGGCGGCGGCTAGAAGGGTTTGCTTGTACATTTCTCGGTTCTCCTGGAGTGCGATGCGGCCCGACAGCGCGGGGTTGCGGCGGGCATCGGATCGGGGTCTTCTAGAATGAACCCGCCGGGCTGGCTTGTCAACCGCAAAATCGTCGCGCCGGACGCCGCGTACGGTGGCGGCCCGCTGTTTGCGGCTTGACACGCGGCCAAACTTCACAGATTATATAATCTTCCCCGTTTCGGAACGATTCTCATGCTCAAGACGCTCACCTCCCGCCGCACCGGATTCACGCTCGTTGAGCTGCTGGTCGTGATCGGCATTATCGCGTTGTTGATCTCGATCCTGCTGCCGTCACTGCAATCGGCCCGCCGATCGGCCAACGACGTGAAGTGCGCCAGCAACATCCGCCAGCTCGCGCTGACGATGACGATGTACGCCGCGGAGCAGAAGGGCTTTTACCCGCCGCGGGTGAGCAGCATCCCATCGTTCTGGTACCAGGAGGACCTCATCACCCCGTACCTGCCCACGAGCTTCGTGCTCGGCAGCGGGTCGGTGGCGTCGGAACTGTTCATCTGCCCCGAGGACATCGACAACGCCCAGCGGACTTACGCGATGAACTTCTGGGCCTCCAGCGCGGTTGATCCCGGCATCGGCTTGTCCAGTAGCACCACGGGGCAGGACCGCGGCACGTTCTTCAAAAACAACGTCGGGGCGGCCTCCGACATGATCCTGTTCGGCGAGAAGCACGCCGTGTTCGGCAACGACACGCTCGGCTGGTTTGCCTCGGCGGATATCGGCTACCAAGGCGTGACGCCTGGCGAGCGATTTGTCGGCATCGAGAGCCAAACGTTCAATCCCGGCGGCCGCCTCGCGGGTAATGCCGAAGCGACCACGGAGCTTGATTTTTCCCGCCACCGCCGGGTCAATGACGTGACCGGGCCGAAGCCCGTCGGACGGGCGAATTTTGCCTTCACCGATGGCCACGTCGAAATGCTGCGGCACGACGAGCTGGCCGACGAGGAGACGACGATCTCGACACTCGAGGCGTTGTGGAGCCCGCTGGACCGCGACATCGTGCGGCTCTACTCCGAGCCGAACCTCGGCGGCGAGTGAGCTTGAGCCGGAACCCACCTCCTCACGATGATCGCCCGCCTGCTGATCCTGGTTTGCCTGGTGCCGTGGGTCGGCAGTTGTGATCGGCCCGGGGAGCGGGTGCGGCTCGAGCTTTGGACGTGGGCGCTGCGGCCGACGTTTGAGGATTTTATGGGGCGGTTGGTGGCCGATTTCGAGGCGCGGCGGCCGGGGGTGGAGGTCATCTGGGTGGACGTGCCGGGGGATGCGATGCAGCGGAAGATGTTCGCCGCCGGGGCGGCGGGCGGGTTGCCGGACGTGATCAACTTTTCGGACCAGCACTTCGCGCAGTTCGCGTCGCTGGGGGCGCTGCGGCCGTTGGATGATGGGCTGCCGGGAGAGCCGCAGGGGCGGTTCGTGCCGGGGGCGTTGGCGGCTTGCCGGGTGGATGGCGAGCTGTTCGGGCTGCCTTGGTATCTGTCGACGCCGGTGCAGATGGTGAACGTGGGGCTGCTAACCGAGGGGGGGTTGGAGCCGGACGATTTGGGGGCGACGTGGCGGGACTTGGCGGCGCTGGCGGGGCCGTTCAGGGAGGCGACGGGCAGGCACTTGTTCACGCTGCGGCTGGCGAGCCAGAGCGAGTTGCCGGGCCTGATGTTGGCCGATGGGCTGCGGCCGGTGGTGCCGCATGAAAACGGCGGTTATCAATCGAATTTGACCGACCCGACCATCGTGGCGTTCGTGAGCGATTGGGTCGAGCTGTACCGTCAGGGCGATTTGCCGCGGTCGGCGGTGGGCGGCTTTGAGGTGATGAAGCAGGCGTACCAGGACGGGCAGGTGGCCGTCATCAACGCCAACGCGGTGAAGGCGGTGGGCGACAACGCCCCGCGGATCATCGACCAAACCGTGCTGCGGCCGGGCGTGGTCGGCGGGCGAGGTTCCAGCGGCATCGCCGTGATGGCCGTGGCGGTGACGGCGACGACCGAGCACCCGGAACTGGCCGCCGAGCTGGCGTGGCATGTGACGTCGCCCCGGTGGCAAACGGAACTGGCGCTCTTGGCGAGTCGATTGCCGGCGACGGTGGAGAGTCTCGAAGATCCCCGCTTCACCGCCGAGGGCGACCTGCTGCAGCAGGCGACGACGATCAGCGCGAAGCAGTTGCCGGACGCCGAGGTACACGCCGTGCTCATCGGGCCGTGGCCCGATTTGCGGGGCGTGTTCGAGGAGGGCATGCGGTCGATGCTGATTGACGGCGCCGACGTCGAGGCGACGCTGGCGGCGGTGGGGGTGGAGTGGGACCGAATTCTTCGTGCCGACGCGGCGGGGTTGCCGTACAAGTGAGGGCGGTGCGAGTCCAACGCGCTGCGTCCGGACTGCGACTCGCCGAGTCGCAGCCACCTGCGCTTCTTGGGATGTCGGTGCACCGGGGGTGCTCAAGTTGACCCGCTCCACCGCGCCGATCTTGCCGGACCCGCCGACGGTGGGAAAGCCGTTGCGGCCGCACGCGGGGTGGACGCCTTACCTGTTTCTGTTACCGACGGTGATCGTGCTGGGCGTGTTCGTCATCTGGGCGGCGGTTCAGGTGTTTTTGTTCTCGTTCGCCCGGATCGAGCCGTTCCCGCAGGGCGGGGGGTTGTGGTCGGGGGTGGAGTGGGTCGGTTTCGAGAACTACCGGCGGGTGCTGGGCGGGGGGCGGTTTTGGTGGTGTTTGCTGAACAGTTTCATTTACCTGCTCGTGACGCCGGCGTTGGTGGCGGTGTCGCTGCTGGCGGCGCTGACGGTGACGAGCGGGCTCAAGGGGCTGGGGCCGTGGACGCGGGCGCTGTTGTTTTTGCCGGTGATCACGCCGACCATCGTGGCGGCGGTGGCATGGCGGGTGATTTTTGATGAAGGCAACGGGCTGCTCAACGCCGGGCTCGTCGGGCTCGGGCTGCCGGCGATCGGATGGCTGACAGAGTACCCGTTCGTGCTGATCACGGCGATGACGGTGACGATGTGGAAGGGGTTCGGCTACTACATGATGATCTTCGCCGCAGCGTTGATGGGCGTGCCGAAGGAGCTTGAGGAGGCGGCGACGATCGACGGGGCGGGGCGGTGGGGCGTGTTCCGGCACGTCACGCTGCCGGCGCTGCGGCCGGTGCTGGTGCTCGTGTCGCTCATCTCGTCGATCTCGGCGCTGAAGGTGTTCGACGAGCTGTACGTCACGGTTCGCGACGCCCCGGCGACGAGCCAGACGGCGGTGCCATTGGTGTTCGAGACGGCGTTCGAGGACGGCAGCTTCGGGGCGGCGTGCGCGGTGGCGGTGTGCCTGTTCCTGGTGATCCTGGCGTTCAGCACGGTGCAGCTGCGGCTGGCCAGAGAGGATCAGTCTTGACCCCCCTACACGACCGGCCGACCTGGCTGAAGGCGGCGTTCTACGCGGCGGCAATGCTGCTGGTCATGCTGGCCGTTGGGCCGGCGCTGTGGCTGGTGAACGTGGCGGTTCAGCCGGCGGATCAGGAACTGAGCGTGGGCGACGTGACGCCGCCCGCCAAGTACACGCTGGCGAATTTCGCCAGCGTCTTCGCCGAGGCCGACCTGGCCCGGCCGCTGATCAACAGCGTGATCGTGACCGCGGCGCAGGCGACGCTGGGCGTCTTCCTCGCCGCCGCGGCGGCCTACCCGCTGGCGCGGATGAAGTTCGGCGGCAAGAACGTCATCTTCTTCATCATCCTCGCGACGCTCATGGTGCCCGAGCAGGTCATCGCCATCCCGCAGTTCGTGACCATCGCGCAGCTCGGGCTGTACGACACGCTGATCGCCGTGTTCCTGCCGTTCGGGGTAACGGCGTTCGGGGTGTACCTGTGCCGTCAGGCGCTCTTGGCGGTGCCGGGGGAGTTGGAGGAGGCGGCGCGGATCGACGGGGCCAACGCGCTGCAGACGTGGTGGCACGTGATGCTGCCGCTCATCCGGCCGACGCTGGCGACGCTGGCGGTGTTCAGCGTCATCGGGGCGTGGAGCAACCTGCTGTGGCCGCTGATCGTGCTGCAGAGCGAGCACAAGATGACCCTGCCCGTGGCGATCAACCGACTCTTGAGCGTGTACGCCAGCAACCCCCGCCTGGCCTATGCCGGCAGCGTGCTGGCTTTGATCCCAATGGTGTGCGTGTACATTGTCGCCCAACGCTGGCTCGTCCGCGGCATCACGGCCGGGGCGGTGAAGGGTTGAATTGTTCTTGGTTGTTGGTCCTTTGTCCTTGGTGATGAGCGGCCGACGAAGGACAAAGGACAAAAAACAAAGGACAAAGAACCAATGACAAAGAACAAGATCGCAGTGGTGGGCCTGGGCCCGATCGGGTTGGCGGCGGCGCGGGCCGTGGCGGCGGACCCGAAATTGGAGCTCGTGCAGCTCGTCGACGTCTCGCCGGAGCTGGCCGGCAAGTCGCCCGTCGACGGCGGCCCGGCGGTGACGGCCGAACTCGCCGGCGGGGCCGACGTGGCGATCCTTTGCACCACCAGCTACCTCGACAAGATGGCCCCGCTGGTCCGGCAGTGCATCGCGCACAAGACGCACGTCGTCAGCAGTTGCGAGGAAATGCTCTGGCCCGACTACCGCCACGCCGAGCTGGCAAAGGAGCTGGACGGCGAGGCGCAGGCGGCCGGTGTGGCGCTCTTGGGCACCGGCGTGAACCCCGGGTTCGTGCTGGACTACCTGCCGGTGGTCGCCAGCAGCATGATCCTGGAGGTCTCGGCGGTGAAAGCGATCCGGCGGGTGCAGGCTCAAACCCGCCGCCGACCGCTGCAGAAGAAGGTCGGGGCGACGATGACGGTCGAGGAGTTCAACGAGTTGAAGGCAAAGAACGCCATCGGTCACAAGGGCATGGCCGAGAGCGTCTGCCTCGCCGCCGCCGCCCTGGGCAAGACGGTGCCGCCCAGCAGCGTTGATGAATCGCTCGAACCCCTTACCACCGATGTGCCGCTCGAGAGCGCCCTGGGCATTATCGAGCCCGGCAAGGTCCGCGGCATGCACAACATCGGCCGCTGGCGGGACGCCGATTTGGAGGTCGACCTTGACCTCATCATGGCCGTCGGCGAGCCGGAGGCGTACGACGAGGTCAACCTCCACGGCCCCGTCCCGCTCAAAGTCCGCGTCGAGGGCGGCACCCCCGGCGACAGCGCCACCGCCGCCGTGCTGGTGAACGCCTGCCGCGTCCTGCCGAGGTGCAACCCCGGCGTGCGGACCATGCTCGACCTGACCGGGGTGTGCAGCGCCCGCTCGGCGGGGTAGACTTCGGCACATGTCAGCCGTGCCAGCTAACCCGACGGAGCAGGCGGTCGCCGAGCGTCCCCCCGCACGGCCGGCGGCTTACCAGCGAACCGACCGCTGGCGGCCGCCGCCGGAGAAGGCGACGGCGGATTTCTCACACCTGCCGTATCGGGCGCGGTTAGAGATTGAGCTGCGCCGGCTGAATGCTGATGAGGCGCTGCGTCGCCATGAATTCGTTGAGGCGATTCAGCCGGGCGAGAGGCACGAGTTCATCAACGGGAGAGTCGTCATGGCATCGCCGGAGCGGGTGGAGCATTATGAGTCGACGGAGAACCTCTATGAGCCGCTCAAGGCCCACGTGAAGGCGAACAAGCTCGGCCGCGTGTTCCGCACGTCGATGATGGCGCGGTTCCGGCGAAACGATTATCACCCGGACGTCTGCTTCTGGCCGCTGCACACCTCGCGGCTGTTCCGGCCCGGCCAGACCGTCTTCCCGCCGCCGGACTTCGCGGCCGAAGTTCTCAGCCCCAGCAGCATCCAGCGGGACCGGGAGATCAAGTTCGACGACTACGCCCGGCACGGCGTGCAGGAATATTGGATCCTCGACTACGAACTGCGGGCGGTGGAGCAGTACGTGCTGACCGACGAGCGGGAGTATGACCTGAACCTCCAAGCCGATCGCGGTCGGATCAAGAGCGTGTCGGTCAGCGGGTTCGAGATGGACATCCCCGACATCTTTCGCTTCGAGGCGGATGAGCAGGAAGTTTCGCAGGAATCCGAATGAGCATTGCCAATCGCCTGGCCGTGTGCACGTGGTCGCTGCAGCCGTCGTCGGCGGCGGGTTTGGTGGCGTTGTTGGACGAGGTCGGGCTGCGGCGGGTGCAGCTGCATTTGGACCCGTTCATCGAGGAGGCTTGGGAGCCGGGCGAGGTCGCCGGGCTGGAGTGCGTCAGCGGGATGGTGACGTGCGTGGGAGAGGATTACTCGTCCATCGCCGCGATTCATCGGACCGGTGGGGTGGTGCCGGATGAGACGTGGCCGGCGACGCGGGAGCGGATCAGGCGGGCCGGGCCGGTGGCGGCGGGGCTTGGGATCAGGCTCATCACGCTGCATGCCGGGTTCATTCCGGCCGATGCGGCCGATCCGGTGTTCGCCATCGTGCGGGACCGGCTGGCCGAGGCGGCCGACTTGCTGGGAGAGCATGGCGTGGCGCTCGGCTTGGAGACGGGGCAGGAGTCGGCCGACGATCTGCTGCGACTGCTGGACGCGCTCGGTCGGGAGGACGTCGGCGTCAACTTCGACCCGGCGAACATGATACTCTACGGCAGCGGCGACCCGATCGACGCCCTGAAGAAGCTGCGGCCGCGGGTGGTGCAGGCCCACCTCAAGGATGCCCTGCCGTCGGACCAGCCGGGGGTTCAGTGGGGCAGCGAGGTCGTCGTCGGCACCGGGGCGGTCGATTGGCCGGCGTTCTTCGAGCTCATCGGCGATGATCTGGATCTGCCGATCGAGCGGGAGGCGGGCGAGAATCGGGTGGCCGACATCCGGGCCGCGGCCGAGTTCGTCCGGCGTCGTTGAGCTGGGGTTGGGGATTGGCTGGACAGGCCGTACCATGTCCGCGGCGACCGATCCGTACCCGCAGGAGCAACCGAACATGGCAACCTACACCTTCGAAGCGATGAACTCCTCGGGCCAAGAGGTCAAGGAGGAGATCGAGGCCGGCAGTGAAGAAGAGGCCATTGCACGGGTTCGGGCCAAAGGCTACTTCCCGACCAAGGTGAAGGAGAAGGCCGCCAAGCGGGCGGTGAAGAAGAAAAAGGGCAAAAGCGGCCCCGAGCCGCTGGCCCCCAAGCGGAAGATGCCGATCTCCATCGGCGGCGTGCCGCAGAAGCAGCTGGTCACCTTCACCCGCCAGCTCTCGACCCTCCAGGACGCCGGCCTGCCGATTCTCCGCAGCCTGCAGATCCTCGAGCAGCAGCAGCGGCCCGGCCTCTTGAAAGCCGTGCTCGGCGGCGTGGCCGACGAAGTCGAATCAGGCGGGTCGCTTTCGGAGGCGATGGCCCAATACCCCAAGGCGTTCAACAAGCTGTACGTCAACATGATCAACGCCGGTGAGGCCGGCGGTGTGCTCGACATCATCCTGCAGCGCCTGGCCGACTTCATGGAGAAGGCCGCCCGGCTGAAGAAGAAGGTCATCGGGGCCATGATCTATCCGGCGGTGGTCATCACCATCGCCGTCGTCATCGTCACCGGCATCATGATCTTCGTGATCCCGAGCTTCGAGGAGATCTTCGCCGACTTTGACGTGCCGTTGCCGGCGGTCACGCAGTTCCTCATCGACCTCTCCTCTTGGATTGCCGGCGGCGGATGGATGGTGATTCTGTTCTCGCCCGTGGTGCTGGTCCTCATCTGGAAGCTCATCCGCATCAGCAACGGCGGCAAGTACTTCACCGACGCGATCAAGCTCAAAATCCCGATCCTGGGCGCGATCCTCTCGAAAACCGCCATCGCCCGGTTCACCCGGACGCTGGGCACGCTCATCTCGGCCGGCGTGCCGATCCTCGACGGCCTGAACATCACCCGCGAAACCTGCGGCAACGAGATTTACGCCCGCGCCCTCCAGAAAGTCCACGACGCCATCCGCGAGGGCGAATCGATGGCCGACCCGCTGCGAGCGACGAAGGTGTGTGACGCGATTGTCGTGAACATGGTCGACGTCGGCGAGGAAACCGGCGACCTCGACAAAATGCTCATGAAAATCGCCGACAACTACGACAGTGATGTCGATGTGCTGGTGTCGTCGCTGATCAGCATCCTCGAGCCGGTCATGGTCGTGATTTTGGGTGGCATCGTCGGCTTCATCGTCGTGGCGATGTTCCTGCCGATGGTCACGCTGATCCAGAGCGTTAGCGGCTGATCGCCTGCGCCTTGTCCGCTTTGCCCGCTTCTTCGCCGGAGAACCGATGAATTGCTTGATCTCTAGTCGTCGCCACGCCGCCGGGTTCTCGCTTGTGGAGCTGCTGGTGGTCATCGGCATCATCGCGCTGCTCATCGGGCTGCTCGTGCCGACCGTCGCCAAGGTCCGCGAGTCGGCCCAAGCGACCGGCACCGCCGCCACGCTCTCGACCCTCGCTAACGCCGCGGAGTCGTACGCCCTGGACTACGGCGGCTATCCCGGCCCGCTTCCCAATCGGACGTTGGGCATCGCCGGCAACACCGGCGGCATCGGCGAGTTCGTGACGCCCGAAGGCACCACCACCGCCCTGGGCAGCGGCCAACGACTTACCGGCAGCGAGAACTTCCTGCTCGGGCTCGCCGGCGGCCTGACGCAGACCGGCGGCACCGTCAGCTACAACCACACCCTCGTCGGTAGCGGCCCTCGCGATTTGGGCCGCCGGCCCGGCTCGTCGCCGAGTTTCGCCGGCGACGCCGAGACCACGGCCGACAACAACGGCTACTTCCTCGACGCGGGCGTGGCCCTCTCTGCCGCCGCCGGAACCGGGCGCGGCTTCGACTCGCCCGTTCCCGAGTTCGTCGACAACTTCTCGGACCCGCTGCCGTTCCTCATCTACCGTGCCAACCGCGGCGTCACCGACATCGACCCGACCTCCGGCTCGGCCATCTATCAGCTCAAGGACAACAACGCCTACACCACCGCCCAGATCGGCGTCGGCCGGGTCGGCGAGCACGGCCTCGGCGGCGGGGCGACCAGCAGCGACAGCACCGTCAACTTCGTCGGCCCGACGTCATATTTCGCCAACGAAAGCCTCTCCACGGGCGGCAGCAACGTTGCCGTCAAGAACGACAGCTTCGTGATCATCAGTGCCGGCCGCGATCGGCTGTTCGGAACCAGCGACGACATCACCAACTTCGGCGTCCCCGAGTGAGCCGGGCCCGCCAGACGTTTGCAAGCCAGGAGCCGATCATGCCGAATCCACGCCAAGCCGCCGCCCGTCGTGCCGGGTTCTCGCTCATCGAGCTGCTGGTCGTCATCGGCATCATCGTGGTGTTGGCCGGCATCCTGCTGCCGGCCGTGATCCGATCCATCGGCGTCGGCGAAGCAAGCCGCATCCGCGGCGATCTGGCCACCATCGAGATGGCTCTTGAAGCCTACCGCCAGGACCACGGCAGCCTCCCCCGGCCCGGCCGCAACGAGATCAATACCGGTCCCGCCGTGCTTGCCAAAGCGCTGGTCGGCCCCGGCCCCGCCTCGGCCGCACCGCCGGCTCATGACACCGCGAACGTCTACAACCCGGGCGACACCGTCACCTTTGGCTCGGTGTCGTACGTGTGCATCATCAGGAACGCCAACAGCGGCAACCCCACCACCCGCACCGAAGATTGGATCGCCTTCGACGCCGCCGACGGCCTCGACGGCCCCGGCTTCGTCGCCGCCGGCGCACCAGGCATCGGTGGCGAGGTGGTGTCGGCGTATCTTGATCCCGACGCGTTCCGAATGAACGGGCCGCTGCTGCTGGACCTGCTGGGCAACCCGATCCTTTACATGACCGGCAACCCTCGGCCCGGCTCTGCGCAAACGGGCGGGGCGTACGCCGACTTCGACGAGTTCGCCAAATTCAACACCGGGCACATCCGCGTGTTCTTTGGCGGCAACGGTGCCCAGTCCGATCTGCAGATCCAGGCGATGCTGGGCGATTACGATGGCGACGGCGGTTTGCAGCCCGCTGCGACGGTGGCGGAGGGGCAACCGCTTGGTAAGGACTTTGTCCTCATCTCCGCCGGCTCCGATAGCAAATACGGCTTCCCCGACGCCAGTGGCCCGGCCGCTCAACGTCGGGCCCAAGTGCTCGGCGGCACCCATGACGGCCAGTCGTATGAGCCGGTTGATGATGTGACGAACATCGACTGAATGGTTGAAATCTGGCAGAATGTGCGGGTGATCGCGTCCCGCCTGCTCGTCGTCACTGCCATTGCGCTTTATCTCGCGGCCTCGAGTTGCGTGCTGCTACGTGGCGAGCCGCCGGCGGAGGTGGTTGTGGAAGAGCCGCCGCCAGAGCCGGCCCGGCGGATCAGCACCGAGCCGTACCGTGCCATTGGCATGCAGTTCCAGCGGGTCGACTGGCTTGAGAAGTACAAGCAGAGCGTTGACGAGATCGCCGATGTCGGGGCGGACGCCGTGAAGATCGTCGTTGATGCCCGGCAGGAGGATGCCTCGAGCAATCGCGTCTACCTCGACCAGCGGACGACGCCGACGCTGGCTCAGTTGCGGGAGCTGTTCCGGCACGCCAAAAGCCGCGGCCTGCGGATCATCTTCATGCCCATCGTGTTGCTGGACGACCCGAAGACGACCAGCGAGTGGCGCGGCACGCTTGCCCCGGACGATTGGGAGGCGTGGTTCGACAGCTACCGTGCGATGCTCGGGCATTACGCGTGGGTCGCTGAGGGCGAGGGCGTCGACGTGATGGTCGTCGGCAGCGAGCTCATCAGCAGCCAAACCCATGAGGACGAGTGGCGCAAGACGATCGCCCACGTCCGCGAAAGCTTCACCGGCGAGCTGACGTACAGCAGCAACTGGGACCGCTACACCGCCGTGCCGTTCTGGGACGCGCTGGACCTGATCGGCATGAACAGCTACTGGACCCTCGGCGACGACGCGGCGACGCCGGTCGAGGAGATCGTCGACAACTGGCAGACGATCCAGAAGGATTTGCTGCCGTGGCTGCGCGAGCAGGACAAGCCGCTGCTCTTGACGGAGGTCGGCTGGACGAGCATGGACAACGCCGCCCGCGAGCCGTGGGACTACACCACCGGCGACCCGATCGACCTCGAGCTCCAAGCCCGCCTTTACCGCGGGTTCTTCCACGCGTGGCAGGACGTGCCCGAACTCGGCGGCTACAGCATTTGGGAATGGCCCCCCGGCGACGGCGGCCCCACCGACCGCGGCTACACCCCCGAGGGCAAGCCCGCCGAGCAAGTGCTGCGCGAGCAGTGGGCGGGCGACTGAGCCGTTTAGTCCGCCCGCTCCAAATGCACCACCGCCACGGGGGCGGCGAATTCGTTGGGCCGCTTGATGCCCAGCCACTTGCCGGGCATCTCGTGGGGCGTGGTGACGGATTCGCCGGTTTGGGCGTCGAGCCAGGTGACGCGGAACATGCCGCCGCCGATGCCGTCACTGGTGCCGCACACGCCGTTGCGGGTGCCGGTGATGAGGAACAGCCAGTGCCGCTTGCCGTCGGTGAGCATGGGCGGGCAGAAGGGTTGCTGCTCGGGATGGAGCGTCTCGAACGGCACGCGGCCCAGGATCGACACGACATGCCGATACCAATCCAGCCTCGGCCGGTGTGCCGGCGGCAGGGCAATCGGGTCCGGCACCGCGTGATACCACGCCGCCCCCTGCCAGTAATGGGCCGCGTACACGCCGGCGAATAGGCACTGCCAGAACCGGTCGAGGCACGTCACGGCGTCGGAGTACGCCCCGTCGAACACGGAGTACGGCGTGTGCCGCTCGTACCCGCCGTGCTCGATGCAAAGCACCGGCATCTCGGGCACCGCCTCGGCCACCCGCAGCAAACGGTCGTGCAGCCCGTGCGTCCACTCTTGGATGCTGGCGAAATCCACCGTCTCCGGCCGAAGTTGGCAGAAGTCCCAATCGTGCACGGTCACCAGCCGCCGCTGCGGGCTTTGTTGGCGGAGCCGCTCGATCCGCCCGACAACGTACGCCGGGTCGCCTTGGCCGTAGAGCAGGGCCTCCTTCGAGATGTCCCAAACGACGTTCGGGAACGCCGCGTACCGGCGGACGACGTGGTCGAGGTAGCGGTCGTCCTCCGCCGACGCCGGGGCGGGCCAGTTGACGAGCTTGTTCCACACGTACAGCATGACGTGGGCCGTCAAACCGCGGGCGTCGAGGTGGGCGATGACGCGGTCGAGCCGTTGGAAGAACGTGAGGTTCAGCGTCGCGTGGTTCGGCTCGTCGTTCGTCCCGCCGAACGGAAACGCCGCCGGCTTGTTCCACAAGAACTCAGGCGGAATCCGGTCCTTCTCGCCCCACGGCGCGTCGTACGCGAAGACGTTCATCACCACGTGGTTGAACCCGTTGGCCACGATTGTCTCGGCCATGAGCCGGGTGTTCGGGATGTCCTCGGCGTTGTCGGCGTCGAGCGCGAACAGCCAGTCGCACTCGAACCCCATGACCAGACAAGGCGTCCCATCCGCATACGCAAACCGCCGCCGATTCGCCGCCGACACGGCCAGCGGCCCCGGATGCCCGCCCGGCGCCACGTCGAGCGTCCCGGCGATCGCCCCCGACAGCGGCAACGGCGACTCCACCCCAAACGCCCACCGCCCGATCATTGGCGGCGCGAAGCGAACGCGGTACACGCCATCGCCGTCGAAGAACCCCGGCACGCGAAAGACGTCGTCGCCACACCGAAAAGTCGCGGTGACGTCCCCCGCAAACGAATCATCCGGCACCGCCTTCGCCGGCACCCGCACCACAACGTCCACCACCTGCCACTGCCTAGCCTTTGTCGCCACGCCGGGTTGCGTCAGTTCGATCATGCTCCGCGTATCGTAACACGCACTCGATCGCCGCAGAAACCCCACGGCCGCGTAGCGGCGGAGCTACGCACAACGTCCGTAGCGTCTAGATCCCATTTGCAGCCCCGCCGCTACGCGGCGGTGGGGGCAACATTGTGCTTCCGCGCCCCGGATTGAACGCGATGCACTGGATTGATTGCCAACGTCACAGGGCCTTCTCGATCCACACCGGTTCAGGCTCGATGTGGTCCTTCGGGCGGGGGCCGGCGTCTTTGCGGCCGCTGCCTTCGAGGCGGCTTTGGGCCTTGACCGTCATGTCGGCGTTGCAGGTGATTTGGCACGACAGTCGGGCAGTGCCGTAGAGGTCGCGGGCGCGCAGGGTGTCGTTCTCTTGCTGCGTCATCGTGGTCGGCTCGCCGTCCGTGAATTCGACGCGGCAGGTGGTGCATTTGCCGACGCCGCCGCAGGCGTGAAGCTGGTCGAGGCCGGCTTCGTCTTCCAGGGCCAAGACCAGCCGCTTGTCGCGGGGCACGTCGAACTCGCCAACGCCGTCAACAGTCAGTTTGGGCATGCCGCCACGGTAGCAACTCACACGCCAGCGGCGACCGCGCCCGCCGGAACGGTGGCCGGCTCCTCAGCCGTGGCGGCGGGGCGGGGGTTCTCGATGGGCTTGGGCACCACCAGCCCCATCAGCCGCTGGCCGGGCTTGGGCGTCGGGTTGCGGTCGTTGGCGAGGTAGAACATGACCGTGCCGTCGTCGCCGATCACCGCCAGGGGTTGAGCCGTCTCGCCGTGTTCGGCCTGCCAATCCTCGAAGCTGAACTCCTTGGTGATCTTCGTCAGCCGCACCTCGGCCCCGGCGTCGCGCAGCTCCAGCAGCTTGGCGTAGGTCACGCCGTCGCCGAAGAGGTGGCGGCCCTGCACCTCCTCGTCCGTCTCGCCGTCGCGGCCGGGGGCTTTCTTGCGGCCGCTGCCGAGCATGTACACCTCGCTGCGACTGAACTGCCGGCCGAAGTGGACGCATGCCAAGCTGTTGATCTCATGGTTGCCGGTCAGCGCCAGCATTCGGCCGATGCTCGAGAGCTCCAGCTGCTCCGTCACCGTCGGCGACAAGGCGTTGGCGACGATGGCGTTAAGCCCTTGCAGCTTTGCCTGCTGGACGTTGAGGTAGTTCGTGTCAACCAGCAGCACCTCCAGACCGACCTCTTTCATCGCGAGGCCAATCTGCCGGGCCAGCGGGTGGGCGCCGACGATGAGCATGCCGGCGCTGCCGGTGCGGGCGAGCCCAAGTCGTCGGGCGGCGAAGGCGGCGGTCAGGCCGTAGATGCTGACGGTGAAGACGATGACCAGGAACACGTACGGCACCAACAGCTCGGCCCCCGGCACGTTCTGCTTCTCCAGGGCGATGCCGAACACGCTCGCCACCGCCGCCGCCACAATGCCGCGGGGGGCCATCCACGAGAGGAACAATTTGTCCTGGAAGGTCAGTGCGCTGCCGAACGTCGAGCCGAACACGGCCGCCGGGCGGGAGATGAGGATGACGACGGCGATGAACGCCGCTGCCGTCCAAGGGTTGATCTGCCGCAGCTCGTCCATCTCCAGGCGGCTGCTGAGGATGATGAACAGCCCGGCGATCATCAGCAGCACCAGCGTCTCCTTGAACTCCAGGATGTGGCTGATGCGGGCCTTCTTCTGGTTCGCCAAAGCGATGCCCATGACGGTCGTCGTGTAGAGGCCGCTCTCGGCGACGGTGGCGTTGCTGGCGAGGAAGGCAGCCGTGACGAACATGAGCGTCACCGGCACCTGAAGGTGGTCCGGGATCAAGAGCCGCCGCAGCAGCCACACCAGCAGCCCGGCCGCGGCTAGGCCGATACCCGTGCCGAGTAAACTCGTTTTCACCGCGCCCCAAACAAACGCCAGCGTCGACGACGTGGCCGTCGCCGAGCCGACGCCGGTGGTGCCTTCCATGATGGCCTCAAAGACGAGGACCGCCGCCATCGCACCGATCGGGTCGATGACAATGCCCTCCCACTTGAGCACCTTGCCCGCGCTGCCCGTGGGCCGCACGAACCGCAGGAGCGGCCCGATGACCGTCGGCCCGGTCACGATCAGCACGGCCCCCAGCAACACGGCGATCGGCCCCGGCAGCCCCAGAATCAACCACGCCGCCAGCCCGCAAATGACCCACGTGATGATCGCCCCGACCGTTACCAGCGAGAAGACGGCCTTGCGGACGTTCTTGATCTCGTTGAAGTTGAGCGTCAGCCCGCCCTCGAACAGGATGAGCCCGACCGCCAGCGACACGATGTTCAACAGCACCGCCTCGGGCACCAGATCGTCCGGCCGCAGGGCAAAGTCGTTCCCAAACAACTCCCCCATCACCGGCCCGGCCAGAAACCCGAACAGCAGCAACAGCAAGATCGACGGCAACCGCAGCCGCCACCCCAGCCACTGCGCCCCAACCCCCAGCACCACAATGGCCGCCAACGAGATCGTGATGGCCACATCCGTCCCCCCCGCCCCCAGCGGCAACAGCAGCGTCGACATCAGATCAGGCAGCACCATGAGCGCGGCAGTGTAGCGGAAGCGGGTGGGGGCGAAAGGGCGAAGGTCCGGGCGGTTGTTAGCCCCAACTGATCCGCCCGTACCTTTCGCCGATCAGGTACAGCGGGATCAGTGAGATGACGCCGAGGTTCGCGGCAACGATGCCGAGCGTGTGTGTGCGGAACGCCCGCTCGGGCGCGACTTCTATCGATAAGCCGTGTCTGCGGACGGTGGTTGACCATCGGCCCGAGTCGAACCCGGTCGGCTCAAGGAACCCGGCGGCGCGGGCCTTACTCCAGTAGTGCACGTTGCCCGCCATCACCGCACCGAATGGCATCAGCCACAGCACCAAGAACAGCAATCGGCCCCGCGTGGTCTCCGACACGTCGGATGGTAGATCGACTAATATGTGAAGGTGCCGACTCTATGTATCATCCGCATCGCTGAAACCGCCTCCGCCTCGTAGAGGCGGGGCTTCACGAGAATGGCAAAATCAACCGGTTACGCGAAGCCCC
>CAYLSV010000005.1:29973-39744 GCA_964386435.1 uncultured Tepidisphaerales bacterium | reverse complement strand
TCTACGAGGCGGAGGCGGTTTCAGCGACGCCTGCTTCAGCAGACGGTCTCGCCTGCTCTACGCTGCTGCCGCTGGCGTAGAGGAGGTCCATCATCTTTTGGATCCGCTGGCCGTCTTGGCCGTTGCTGATGTTGGCTTCGCCTCGGGTGGCGTCGATGAAGTGCTTCATCTTGGCCTGCCACATGTCGGCCGGCGGGACGTAGGCGGGTTGGCTGTTCCACATGTAGCCGTCGCGGTCGGTGTGGAGCTTCTTTTGAGCCCAGTTCGCGCCGCCGCGGGTGCCCATGAGGGTGACGTTGAAGACGTCCTCCTCAATGTGGGCGGCAAAGCTGGTTTCGATGCTCAGGACCTGGCCGGTGGCGAACTGGATGCTGCCGCAGGCGAGGTCTTCGACGGTGTAGCTGGTGTGGTCCCAGTGCCGCCACGGGTTGGCCGCGGCGTCGGGGTGGTTGCCGAGGTAGGTCCACGTGCCGCCCAACGCCGCCGTTGGCTCGGGGTTGCCCATCAGGTAATGCGCGACGTCCAGGGCGTGGATGCCCCAGTCGATGAGCGGGCCGCCGCCTTGGACGTCCTTTCGGCCGAAGACGCCCCAGTTTGGGATGCCGCGGCGACGCAGCGCCTGCACGCGGCAGTACATGACGTCGCCCAGCACGCCGGCGTCGAGCTGGTCCTTGATGAGCGTGGTCCGCTCGTCGAAGCGGTATTGGAAGCCAACGACCAGCGTCTTGCCGCTTCGCTCGGCCGCCTCGTTCATCCGCTGGCACTCCTCGGCGTTCATCGCCATCGGCTTCTCGACCATGACGTGCAGGCCGCGATCCAGCGCCTCGACGGCCGGGTCGGCGTGGTGGCCGTTGGGCGTGCAGATGCTGACCGCCTCGATTTCCGGCCGGGTGGTGAGCATCTCCCGCCAATCGGCGTAGGCGTGCTCGATGCCGAACGCCCCCTTGAGGTTTATGGCGTTCTGGAAGTTCACGTCCGCGCACGCCACCACCTCCACCCGCCGCTCCGGGTCGGTTTCGGCGAGCTTCTTGAACTCCTCAACATGCTTGCGGCCAATGCCGCCGGAACCGATCAACGCGAGTTTCATGGGCAGGGGGGAGGAGTACCGAGTGATGAGTAGTGAGTACCGAGTGGCCGAACGAAACGAGGGAAGAAGCGAGCGGTGCCGGCTCACACAACAGCGTGGCCGGCACTCGGTACTCGGTACTTTCTACTCGGTACGCCGCCTCAGCGTGCCGCCGGCTGCTGCTGCTGGACGCTGATCTCGCCGAACTGTTGCTCGTGGCGCTTGATCAGCTGCGTGAGGCTCATCGCCAGCCGCTTGGCGTTGGCGTAGGAAAGGACCACGCGGTCGTTGACCTTGAAGAGCATCATCGGCTGGTTCGGCTGCCCGGCGCTGGGGTTGGGCATGTTGAAGCCGAGGTGGATGAGCACTTCCTCGGCCGTCTGGCTGATGAAGTAGCCGTTGCTGAAGCTGGTGTGGATGTCCTTTTCGTTGAACATCACCTGCACGTTCTGCTGGTTGCCGCCGGGCTGCTCGCCGGTGGGGGCGGGCATGGCCGGTGTGTCGCCGCCGCCGTTGCCGTTGGGGGTGTTTTCGTCGCTCATGGAATGCTCCGGGGTTCGGGTCTGGGGTGAACCGCGGGCAAACCCCGCGGGCGGACATTTTGGAACCTAGGCGGCGTAAAGCAAGCGCGGCGGCGGCGGGGCGGTTTACAATCGACAGATGACCGTCGCCGAGCCGCCCGCCAAGCCGTCCGTGAAAACACCCGCCAGGTCGCCGCGTCGGCCGGGCAACCCGGCGCTGGACGCCGTGCGGGGCGTGTTGCGGGGCGATCAGATTGCCGCCGACCTCGACAGCTTGCGGGTGTACGAATGCGACGGCTTCAGCATCGCCCGCGGCTCGGCCGGATGCGTGGCGTTTCCGGAAACCACCGCCGAGGTCGTCGAAGTCGTTCAGGCGGCGGCGAAGTCGGGCGTGCAACTCATCCCCCGCGGTAGCGGCACCGGGCTGACCGGCGGGGGCGTCGCCTACGACCACGGCCTGATCATCTCCACAACCCGCCTCAACCGCATCCACCAGATCGACCTCGCCAGCCGCGTCGCCCACGTCGGGGCGGGCGTCCGCAACACGCAACTCTCCGAGGCCGTCGCCCGCCAGCCGGGCGGCGAGCATTATCACTTCGCCCCCGACCCCAGCAGCCAGCGGGCCGCCACCCTCGGCGGCAACGCGGCGACCAACGCCGGGGGCATCCACGTGTTGAAAGATTTCGTCACCAGCAGCCACGTCCTGGGCGTCGAACTCGTCACGCCCGGCGGCGAGCTCGTGAAGCTGGGCGCGGCCAACGGTTGTTACGAGGGCGTGCTCGATCTGCCGGGCCTCGTCTGCGGCAGCGAGGGGACGCTGGGCCTGATCACCGGCTTGTGGGTCAAGCTCAGCCCGAAGCCGGCGGCATTCCGGACGATTGTGGCGACCTTCGACTCGACCAGCGACTGCTGCCACGCCGTCAGCGACATCATCGCGGCGGGCCATCTGCCGGCGGCGATGGAGATGATGGACGGGCGGATGGTGCAGCTGGTCAACACGACCTTCAACCTCGGCATCCGCGAGGCGGCGCAGGCGCTGTTGCTCGTGGAGATCGACGGCATCGAGCCGCTGCTGGACGCGCAGGCGGAGCAGATCGGGCGGCTCATGAAAAAGAACGCCGCCCACGACATCGAGTCCAGCGGCGACCCGGTTAAGCGGCAAAAACTCTGGAAGGCCCGCAAGGCCGCCTTCGGCGCGATCGGCAAGATCAGCCCCAGCTACTGCACGCAGGACGCCTGCGTCCCCCGCAGCAAGCTGGCCGAGGTGCTGGCCGAGATCGACGTGATCGGCAAGCGGTTCGGCCTCACAATCAACAACGTCTTCCACGCCGGCGACGGCAACGTGCACCCGATCTTCCTGTACGACGATAAAGACCCCGAGGACGTGAAGAACACGCTCGCCGCCGCCGAGGAGGTGCTGAAGATGTGCATCGACGTCGGCGGCACCCTCACCGGCGAGCACGGCGTGGGCGTCGAGAAAATCAACCTCATGCCGTACCTGTTCGACGGCCAGACGATGCGGCAGTTCAACGCGGTGAAGCACGCCTTCGACCCGCAGGAGCAGATGAACGCCGGCAAGCTGCTGCCGAGCGAGAAGGTGCAAATCGACATGCTCCGCGGCCCCGGCCGGCACGTGCCGCAGTGAATCGCTCACCCCACCCGCACGGCGTCGCCCACCCGCACCACGCCGGGCGTGACCACCTCCGCCCGCAACCCGCCGCGGCCCTTCAGCAACGCCTTGGCGTCCACGCCCGTCAGCCGCGAGAGCCGTCCGCACGGCGGGCACGGCCGCACGCCACGCAAGACCAAGTCGCCGATCGCGAACTCCCGCCGCAGCAGGGCGGGGAGGTCCACGCCCTCGACGACCAGGTTCCGCCGGTGCCGCCCACCGGGAAACGCCGCCACCGCCGCGGCGTCCACCAGCGACACCGCCCGCCCGTCCGGCAACATCCGGCTGAACGTCCCGACGCCCGCCGCATAGCGGTCGCCCACCAACCCCGCGGCTGTGACCTCCACCGAGTCCACCGCCACCGGCTCCGCCCCGGCAACCGGACAGACGTAAATCTCGGTGAGGCGGGCGACTGCCACAGTAAAGAAGGGTAGCTGCGACTCGGCGAGTCGCAGTCCGGGACCGCGAACGTTCGACGAGACTGCGAGTCGCCGACTCGCAGCTAATTCGTAGTTGGTGCGTCAGATCAGGTTCAGCGTCACCGCGTCGAGCGTCAGCAGGAACAGTTGATCCTCCTCGTCCTCCGTCGCCGCCACCGGCAGCGAGCGGCGGCCGGGGTTGAGGTCGAACGTCGTGCCGTCCTCGGCGTTGCTGCCCCAGGTGCCGCCGACGTAGAGCTTGCCCGAATCGAGGGCGAGGCCGGTGACGAAGTCGTCGCCCGTGCCGGCGAACTGGGCCACGTCGGCGAACCGGCCGCCGGGCGAGAGGGTCAACACATAGCCGTCGTAACTTTCTTCGTCGCGATCCGGGCTGTTGCGGTCGAAGAAGTTCTCGTCGTCATTCTCCGCGCTCGCCAACCGGACTTCGGGGGCGAAGGGGGCGAAGTCCGTGGTGCCGAAGAAGCCGCCGGAGAGGTGGATCGCCCCGTCCGGCCGCACGATCAACTCGCCCACCGTCTCCACGCCGTCGCCGGTGATGTGCCCCGCCCAGACGAGCGAGCCGTCGGCCGCGTTGAGCTTGCTGATGAGCAGATCGGTGTTGTCGTCGTCCTCCGAATCGTCCGCACGAATGACCGCCTCGCCCGGCCCCGGCACGATGTCGGTGTCGTCCGTGAAGTAACCGGCGACCACGATCGTGCCGTCGGGCGAGGTGGCGACGGCGCTGTTGCCGTCACCCTCGTCACCGCCGGTGGCCACGGCCCAGGCGAAGTCGGTGCCGCCGTCGAGCCGGACGACGAAGGCGTCCGTCTCGTCCTCGGCCTCCAACTCGAACCGCCCGTCACTCGGATCAAAGTCCGCGTCCTCGGCGAACGTGCCCACGGCGAACACGTCGCCCGCCTCATCCACGGCCAAATCGGTGACGGCGTCCCGCCGGGCCTGCAAAGTCGCGTCGCCGCCGAGCTGCACGGCGGAGATGACGTTGCCGTTGACGCCGCTGAACGTGGCGACGAACCCGTCCTCGCGCCCCTGGGCCGTCAGGTTCAGCACGGCCCCGCGGGGCTTGGGGTTGAAGTCGGCCGTTCGGGCGAAGCTGCCGCCGACGACGACGTTGTTGTCCGGGTTGATGCCCACCGCCAACGCCGTGTCGTCGAAGGCGCCGCCGAGCTGGTTGAGGAAGATCACGCCTCCCGTCTCGCGGTCGAGCTTCATCACCACGCCGTCGTAAAACTCCGGCTCGGGCGTCGAGATGACACGGTCGGCCCACACGCCGGTGCCGACGAAGTCGGCCGCGACGAACAAGTCGCCGTTGGCGTCGACGGCCAGATCGTTCACGAACTCGCCCACGCCCACCGGCCGCGAGCCGATCTTGCCGGGGGTGAGGCCGAGGCGCTCGACGCGGGTGATGCGTTCGCGTTCGTCGCCGTCGTCCAGCGGGTCGATGTCGGTGTTGCCGCCGCCGAACCGCTCGACCCACAGCGGCACGCCGTTGGGCGTGTAGCGGGCGACGAAGATGTCGGAGTCACCCAGCGCTGTGAGTGCGGTGACGGTCGAGCCGGGGTGGAAGTCGACGGTGCCGCTGAAGAGTCCGGCCGCGTAAATCGTCCCGTCGCCCGCCGCCGCCAAGCGGATCTCGCCGTCGAGCCCGGCGTCGTCGCCGTCGGCCGCGCCACCAATCGCGAGCGGCGGGAAGCTGGCGAGCAGCCGGCGAGGTTCGAGCACTTCGGCAAGCGGGGCAGACATCGCCGGCACGATACGACCTGCACCGCACACGGCAACCGACACGAAAGCGCTACACTTCCGCCGTGCCCGATACCGTTCCGGACAACGCGCCCGCCGTGGTCATCATCGGCGCCGGCGGCCACGGGCGGGCGGTGCTCGACATCGTCCGCGCCGAGGGCAAGCTGCGGCCCGTCGGCTTCCTCGACGCCGACACCACGCTCAACATCGTCGCCGGGTTGCCGGTGCTGGGGCGGCCGAACCTGCTGGGCAAATTGATCCGCGAGGACATCAATCACGCCCTACCCGCCGTGGGCGACAACAAGGCCCGGCAGAACCTGCTCGCCGACGTGCTGGCCGAGGGGGCGGTTGTGCCCAGCGTCGTCCACCCGATGGCGTGGGTTTCGCCGGATGCCAAGCTCGGCCGCGGCGTCGTCGTCGGCCCGCAGGCCGCTGTCTGCCATGCGGCGAGCATTGGCGACGGGGCGATCATCAACACCGCCGCCGTCGTCGAACACGATTGCCAGATCGGCGACTGTGCCCACCTCGCGCCAACCGCCGCCCTCGCCGGCCGGGTGACGGTGGGCGCTCGGGCGTTTGTCGGCATGGGGGCCAAGATCATCCAGTGCGTTCACATCGGCGACGACGCGCTCATCGGCGCCGGGGCCGTGGTCCTACGCGACCTTGCGAACAACGCGCGCGTCGCCGGCGTTCCGGCACGGCCGCTGGCGCCGTAGGTCGGTTCACGCCGCCGCCCGCCGGGGGGCAGGCACGTCAAGTTCCGCCAGGGCGGCCGGCTTGCCGAAGAGGTAGCCTTGGGCGGTCGGGCAGCCGAGCTCTCGGAGCAGATCGCGCTGCTCGACTGTCTCCACGCCCTCGGCGACGAGCTGCATGTCCAGCTCGCGGGTGAGCGTGACCATCGCCCGCACCAATCCGATCTGCCGCGGCGTGTTCTGCAACTTCGCGAGAAACCGCCGGTCGAGCTTCACGCCGTCCAGCGGCAACTCGGCGAGTTGGGCCAGCGAGCTGTACCCGGTGCCGAAGTCGTCCAGCAACACGGCCACGCCGAGCTTTCGCAATCTCTCCAGGAAATCGCAGGCATTGGCCCGGTTGCGGATCATGCTCGTCTCGGTCACCTCGCACCGCAGCGTCCACGCGTGGCGACGACTGGCGAGCAGTTGCTCGATGTGATTCAGCAAGTCGCCGGCCGTGCGGGCGTCGTCGAATTGGCACGGCGAGAGGTTCACGCTCACGCTCAGCCCCGGCGAAGCTTTGGCAAAGGCGTCGAAGTCGCGGAACGTGCGGTCCAGCACCCATCGGCCGATCGGGCGGATCTCGCCCGTCTCCTCGGCCAGCGGGATGAACTGATCCGGCCGCACGTTCGGCGGGGCGAGTTGCGGGCAGTGCCAGCGGATGAGCGCTTCGTACGACACAGTTCCGAACTGCTCGTCCTGCAAATCGATGAGCGGCTGAAAGTGCATTTGCAGCTCGTCCCGCTCGGCCGCGCCGGGCAGCAGCGACTCGAGCTTAACTCGGAACTGCGTCTCTTGCCGCATGCCCTCGTCGAACCGCACGACCCGCGCCCCGCCCTGCATTTTCGCCCGATACATCGCCAGGTCGGCGTTCTGAATCAGGGCTTCGGCCTGCTCGGTCAGGTTGGCCTCGGCGTCGAGCCACTCGGCACTCGTGGCGAGGCCGATGCTCGCCGTCGAGACGATCGGTTGCCCCTGCACGTTGTGTGGCGTGGCGAGCGCACCGAGCAGGCGGTGGGCGACCAGCTCCGCATCGGAGTCGACGGCCAAACCGTCCAGCAGCACGATGAACTCGTCGCCGCCGACCCGTGCGGCCCACGCATCGGCCGTCGCCTCGCGGCCGACGTGGGCGACGGTGTCGCTCTGCCGCAACCCCTTGGCCAGGCGATCGGCAATGCTCACCAGCAGCTCGTCGCCGGCGGTGTGGCCGAGGCTGTCGTTGACCCATTTGAAGCGGTCGAAGTCGAGGTAAAGCAGGCCCACCGGCCGCCGACGTTGCCGGCCCTTGGCCAACGCGTCGCCCAGGCGGCGCAGCAATTGCCGGCGGTTGGGCAATCGGGTCAGGGCGTCATGATCGGCGGCAATCCGCAGCGACGCCTCCGCCTGACGCAGCCGTCGGACGGCGGCGTCCTGCGAGTCGTTCTGGGCGCGGAAGACTTGCGCCACGTCCACCAGCCGGGCGTCTTCCGGGTCGCCGCCGCACCAGACGACCACCGGCTCGTACCGCCGCGGCCCCGGCCGGGCCAGCCCCGCCTGCACGACGTCGGCCACCGTCGCCAGGCCCGACACCACCGTCGGCTCGAACGGCCAGTGTGTCAGCACCTCCCGCATCGGCCGCTTGTTGTACAAGTTGCGGTAGTGCGGCCGTGCCAGTTGACGGGCGAGCTGGGCCCCGCTGACGACGTTGAGCAACGGCCCGGTCGGCCGCCCGCCCTCGCTCTCGAAGATCAACACGGCCGCGCCGTTCTGCTCGTCCAGATCGTCCAGCCGCCGTCCCACGGGCGCGGCGGCCTTGAACTCGTCGATCAGTTCCCGCAAAGGCCGAGCGGCGTCGAACCAGCGAAACGATCCGGTGGTCTTGGCGAGTGTCCCCATCTCGGAAGTCAAAAACACGCTGAACTACTTTCCACAACGCGCCCGCCGCCGGGAAAGGCGACGCCGCTCATATCCCCCGATACAGGCAACAGCATCGGCCCACCTCTTGAGCGACTTCACCGCATTTGCAACGGCGTGTCGCAGATTTAGCGCAATGCTCACGTTGCCGCCTCGGCGGGGTCGCCGAGCTCCACCACCGCCTCGTGCAACTTCCCGTCGCTCGCCAGCGGCAGGCGGTCGCCGTCGACGTGCTTGCCGTCGAGCGTCACCTTCACCACGTGTCGGCCGCTGCCCTTGACCTCGACCCGGTGGGGCGTGCCGTGGTGGCGGTAGGTGAGCTTGTACCCCTGCCAGTGCGGCGGCAAGAGCGGCTTGAACGCGAGGTGATCGATCTCGAGCCGGATGCCAAGGAGGTGCTCGACGGCCAAGCGGTACAGCCAGCCGGCGCTGCCGGTGTACCACGTCCAGCCGCCGCGGCCCACGTGCGGGTGGACGCCGTAGACGTCGGCGGCCACCACGTACGGCTCGACCTTGTACTTCGCCATCACCTCGGCCCGCTCGCCGTGGCGGACCGGGTTGATCATGCCGAACAACTCCCAAGCCCGCTGCCAATCGCCCATCTCGGCGAACGCCATCACCGTCCAGACGGCGGCGTGGGTGTACTGCCCGCCGTTCTCCCGGACGCCGGGCAGGTAGCCCTTGATGTAGCCGGGGTCGACCTCGCACTTGTCGAACGGCGGGTCAAACAACTGGATCAAGCCGGCGTCGCGACGAACCAGGCGGTTGTCAACCGCCTCCATCGCCTGCTTCGCCCGGTCGGGGTCGGTCAAACCCGTGAGAATGCTCCAGCTCTGCGGCAACGCGTCGATCTGGCACTCGGTGTTCTCGCTGCTGCCCAGCGGCGTGCCGTCGTCGAAGTAGGCCCGCTTGTACCAAAGCCCGTCCCACGCTTCGGCATCAACGGCCGTGCGGAGCTTCTCGATCTCGCCCTCGCACTCGGCGACGAAATCATGATCGCCGCGTGCCTTCGCCACCGGCAGGAAGTCGACCATCACGGTCATCAGGAAAAACGCCATCCAGACGGACTCGCCCCGGCCGTGCTCGCCGATGAGGTTCATGCCGTCGTTCCAGTCGCCGCAGCCGATCAGCGGCAACCCGTGCCGGCCGTAGCCACGCTGCTTCGTCGCGTTGCGAATCGACCGGCGGCAGTGCTCGTACAAATCGCCCGGCTCGGCGGCGTGGGGGAACTGGTCGTAAATGCTCTCCACATCGTCCGGCACGTCCCGCCCGGTCAGGAACGGCACGATCTCGTCCAAGACGCCCGAGTCGCCGGTGCCGCGGACGTACCGGGCCGTGACCCACGGCAGCCAAAGGTAGTCGTCGGAGAAGTGGGTCCGCACCCCACGCCCGGTCGGCGGGTGCCACCAGTGCAGCACGTCGCCGCGATCAAATTGGTGGGCCGCGGCCCGGAGCAAGTGCTCGCGGATGTACTTTGGCGCCACGTGCAAGAGGGCGGCCACGTCCTGAAGCTGGTCACGGAAGCCGTACGCGCCGCCTGACTGGTAGAAGCCGCTGCGGGCCCAGTACCGGCAACTCAGCACCTGGTACGGCAGCCAGCCGTTGACGAGCACGTCCAGCGCCGGGTCGGGCGTTTCGACGTGAAGATCGTCCAGCGCGTCCTTCCACTGGTCGTACATGCGATGCTCGGCCAGATCGCACTGCTGCTGATCCT
>CAYLSV010000005.1:14141-29963 GCA_964386435.1 uncultured Tepidisphaerales bacterium | reverse complement strand
CTTGAAGCGTCCGGCCATCGCCTTGGCGTCGTTGACGTTCTGGCCGCTGCCGAGGGTGAAGGTGACGACGCCGGTCTGCCCCGGCTCCAGCTCCATGGAGACGCGGGCCACGCCACACGGATCGAGGCCGGCCCCGACGCGGCCGGACAGCTCCTCGCGGACCATCCCCACCGGCCGCGCCGGGGAGCCGTTGCGGCCGAGGAACTCCCGCCGGTCGCCGGTCGTGCCGACACGCTGGCCTGTTGATTGGAGGAAGCTGACCCGCTTGCCGAATTCGGCGGAATATGGGTTTCTCGCCAAAATCGCGTCGCTCGCGGGGTCAACGCTGGTGACGACGTGCGGGGCCGACTTGTGCCGGAACTCGCCCAGCACCCACTCGACGAACGCCGTCGCCGAGAGCGAGCGCTTCTCGGCCGTGGCGTTTTCGATCTCCAGGCGGTACATCTTCACCGGCGCGTCCGGCGGGACGTACACGGCAAGTCGGCTGCGAATGCCGCGGTTGTCGTACTCGAACTTCGTGTAGCCGAAGCCGTGGTGTGTGCGGTACGGGAACGCCCCGCGACACGGCAGCGGCGTGGGCGACCAGAACTCGCCGCTGTCCTCATCACGGATGTAGAGCGATTCGCCGGAGGAGTCTGTCACCGGGTCGTTGTTCCACGGCGTCAGTCGGTACTCGTGGGCATTCTCGCACCAGGTGTAGCCGCCGCCGGACTCGGTGACGATGGTGCCGAAGAACGGGTTGGCCAGCACGTTGATCCACGGGGCCGGCGTCACCCGGGCATCGTCGGTGACGGTGATGTACTCCTTGCCGTCGGGCGTGAATCCGCCGAGTCCGTTGAAGAATCGCAAATCCTGATCCGGCAGCGCCACCCCCGTCGGCACCGGCGGCGGCAGCCGACGCTGCACCGGCTTGGCCATCTTCTCGCTGCGGCCTCGCCGGGCGATCTGCTCCTCCAACGTCCCGGCGGCGTCCGACAGCACCACCCGCGCCACCGACTGCAACAGCGTCCGCGACTCCTCCGGCACCTGATCCGCCCGCAGCGGAAACACCCCGCCCGGCTGCCGCAGCAGCACACCCTCGCCACATGCCGAGGCCTGGTCTTCGATCGCCTTGATCGCCTCGTCGCGGTAGCCGGTGTCCTGCTCGACGATGAGCACCAAATCGCTGCGCAGCCCTTTGCGCCGCCAATAAGTGTGCGCCTGAACAAGCTGCCGCACCAGCGTCAGCCGTGACGGGTCGGTCACGCGGACCAGCACGATCGGCAAGTCTCCGCTAATGCCGTGGCCCCACAAACCGCTCTGCGCCTGGGTGTTTTTGGCGATCACCTCCCCCGACGCCCGGCGGAGACCTGACGCGTAGACGATGCTGCCGGCAAGTCGGCCAAACAGTTGGGCGTCGGCCTCGCTGATGTTGAGCTGCTGCAGCGCGACGTTGCTGTGCGTCCACGCCAAGTCGGCCACGCGGTCGGATAATCTGCGGTCGGCGTACTTGGCCAGAAGCTGCGTCGCCTGCTCCCGGTCCGGCGTGCAGCCGGTGACGATGTCGACCGTCACGCTCTCGCCCGGTGCGACGTTGACGCGCTTCCGGATCGCGACGCACGGGTCGAGGACGCTGCCGCTGGTGTTGGCCAGTTGCGGGTTGCCCGGATCCAGCGCCACCGGCACCGCCGCGTCCCGGCCGCGGCCGAGGAAGACGCTGCGGTCGGTCTCGAACCCCGTCTCGCCGACCGCCGCGCCGTGGCTGTTCATGAGGTGCAGCATGACCGGCGGCTGCTCGCCTTCCTTGCGCGGCCGACGCTTCACCAGGATCGCCGAACGGTCCGGCAGCAGCTCCGTCTGGATGAACAAATTGCTGAACGCCGGGTGCGCGATTTCCGCCGCCGCCTCGTTCAACACGACCTCAGCGAAGCTGGTGATCTCGATGGTCCGCCGCTGCCGGCCGTGGTTGGTGAGCTTGACCCGGCGGAGTTCGATGTCGTGCTTGAGACCCGTCTCCTGGTCCTCGTCGGGGCTGACGCTGACGGTGGTGTGCGTTTCGATGTCGCCGTCGCGGCGGATGAACTCGGCTTTTCCCTGGGAAAAGATGACATTGTAGAAGTCCGGCTCGGCCAGCGTCGGCTGGGCCGCCGAGCTCCAGGTCCGGCCGCCGGCAATGTCGCGGAGGTAGATGAACGTGCCGTAGCTGTCGCGGGTCGCGTCCTCCCGCCACCTTGTGAGCAGGGTGTCATGCCACTTGCTGTAGCCGCCGCCGGCGTTCGTGACCATCACGCTGTACCGACCGTTGCCGAGCAAATGCACCTCCGGCACCGACGTGTTGGCCGTGCGGAACGGCCGCTGCGTGGCGACGGGTCGGCCCTCGCGCTGCTTCTGATCCTCCGCCTCCGACGCGTGCGGCACCACCGACGCCGCCAGCGGCACCCGCTCCTGCAGCAGCAGATCCACCGACCGCAACTGCGGGTCGGCCGTGAACCGCTTCTGCATCGGCTGGTCGAGCAAGTGGTACGCCAGGGCCAAAAAGCTCATGCCGCTGTGGTGGGCCATGTAGCTGCGAACCGTCGCTTGGCTCTGGCCGCGCGGCAGCCGGCTCTTCGTGTAATCGACCGCCTCGTACAACCCGAACGGCCCGACGAAGCCGTCCGTCTGCAGCCGCTTGAGATTCGCCACTGCCGCCTTCGCGTCGACCATCACGGCCATGGCCGTCGCATACGGCGCGATGACCAGGTCCCGGCCGAGGCCGCGCTTGAAGCCCAGGCCGGGCACGCCGAACGGGCGGTACTGGTAGTTCAGCTGCGCGTCGGTGGCGAAGTAGCCGCTCTCGCTAATACCCCACGGCACGTTGCGGCTGTTGCCGTACTCGATCTGCTTCTTGAGCATGCCGCGATACGTCTCATCGAGCAGCGTCCCGTCGTAGGTCGGCATAACGAGCAGCGGCATCAGGTATTCAAACATGCTGCCCGACCAACTCAGCAGCGCGTCTGTCCCGCCGACATCGGTTAGGCTGCGGCCGAGGGCGAACCAATGGTCCTGCGGCAGCTCGCCCCGGGCGATCGTGACGTAACTCGCCAGCCGCGCTTCCGAGGCGAGCAAATCGTAGAAGCTCGCGTCGGCCCGGCCTTCGGAAACGTTGTAGCCGATGATCATCAGCTTCCGCACGGAGTCGTACAGCAGCCGCCGGAACTGGGCCCCGTCGTAGTGCGTCTTCGCCCGGTCGGCCAGCGATAGCAGTTGCCGGGCCTGACCCGAGGCGGCGTCGGACGCGTCCTCGAGCGCCTCCAGGTCGGCGGCGGGCAGATCCTTCTCAAGCGCCGGCAGCACGTTGCTGTTCAAGTCGGCGATCTGCCGAAGCGTCGGGGCGACGGCCAAATCCTTCAGCGCATCGAGCGACAGCAGGGCCGGGTTCTTCGCCCACGGACACAGCAGATCAAGCTGCTCAAGCGCGTCGGTCGCCTCGACCTTCGCCGCGTTCGCCCAACTCGCCGTCTCGCTGCGGCCGGTCGGATCACGCGGCTCAATGAGCGCCGCCGTTTCGGCAGCAAGGTCACGAATCTGCACAACGTGCTTCCGCAACTCGGCGAGCGGAACAATCGTGCCGCCGAGGCCGCCAACCGCCTTGATGATCGCTTCGGCACGTTCGACCACGCCCGGCGGCAGCCGCACCTCGGTCGGCACGTCCTCCTGACCCTCGGCCGGCGGGGCGACGCCGTCGGTGCCGGTACCGCTTGCCACCAGGAGGCCGAGCGTGTCGGCCAACCCGTCCAACCGTTTGGCCGGGCAGGCTTCGGTGTCGAGCAGCCCGTGCAGCCCGGTCCGCAGCGTCATCAGGCAGCCGACAAAGTTGCCCGAGTCCACCGTCGACACATACATCGGCGGCAGCGGCTGCAGGCTTTGCGTGTCGTACCAGTTCAGCAAATGGCCGAACCGTTCCTCCAAATCCTTCACCCCATCGAGCGTGTCCCGACAACGGTCGATGACAACTTTTGTCGAGGCATACCCGAAGTCATGAGCCGCCAAGTTGGAGAGCAACGCGAGGCCGATGTTCGTCGGACTGGTCCGATGAGCGATGCCGACCGGCGGGTACTCCTGAAAATTGTCCGGCGGCAGGTAATGGTCCTCCGGCGTGACAAACGTCTCGAAAAACCGCCAAGTTCGCCGGGCGAGGTGCCGCAGAAACACCGTCTCCTCGGTTGTCAGTTCGGCGACGTCCGACGACGGCGGCGTGCTTGCCCACCACATTACTGCCGGGGCCGCCAGCCACAGCAAGAGGATCGGCGCGGCGACAAGCAGGGCGAACGGGTGCGACACTAAAACGAGCAATGTTGCCAATACGGCGGCCGCCGGCGCAACCCACATCTGTTTGTAAAAGCTTGGCAGATCCCGCCGCGTCTTCGCCGCCACCGCCGCGGCCGTTTGCCACTGCAGCAGATTCTGCCGCGAAAACAAGATTCGCCAAACCGTCCGCAGCGTCGCGTCGAGCTGCATCACCGCCTCGAACGGCAGCGCGATGATCGCGACCGCCGCCTGCCCCAACCGCCGGGCCGCGCCGCCGAACACCGCCTCCAAATGCAGCCGCCACGGCAGATCACTCGACTTGTTGAACAGCCGCACCAGCGTGTCGAGCGTCCCCGGCAAGAACGCGATGCCCACCGCCAGCAGCGTCCACCAACCCGGCGAATCCGTCAGCACCCACCCGCCGACCAGCAGCAGCAGCATTGCCGCCGGCCACACCGAACGCCGCAGGTTGTCGAAGATTTTCCAGCGGTTCAGGTAAGAAATCGGGTTCTTCGCCCAGCCCTCCCGTCCCGGCACCAACCCGAACGACCAGAACGCGATCTGCCAATCGCCCCGAACCCACCGGTGTCGCCGCGCGGCGTCGACGAGGTAGTTCGTCGGGTGATCCTCAAAAACCTGCACGTCACTGACCAAGCCGCTGCGGACGTGGCTGCCCTCTAGCAGATCGTGCGACAAAATCGCGTTGTCGGGGAACCGGCCGTCGAGCGTCGCGTGAAACGCGTCGACGTCATAGATGCCCTTGCCGACGAAGCTGCCCTCCTCGAAGGCGTCCTGATAAACGTCGCTGACGGCGCGGGTGTACGGATCGACACCCGGTTCTCCCGCGAAAAGCTCAACAAATGGCGTCCGCGCGATGCCGCCCATCGCGACCGATGCCCTGGGCTGCAACAGGCCGTAACCCTCGGTGACGATGCCGCGCTTCTCGTCGATCTTCGGCTTGTTCAGCGGGTGGGCCATCGTGCCGATCAGCTCCCGCGCCGCGTCCCTCGGCAGCATCGTGTCGGCATCGAGCGTAATGACGTACCGCACGTTCGCCAACATTTCCACCTCACCGGTCACTGCGGCGAACGCCCCGACGGCCTTGCCGCTGACGCCCTGCGGGTCGCGGAGCACACGGTTGAAATCCTCGAGTTTCCCGCGTTTTCGCTCCTTGCCCATCCAGCGCTGCTCGCACGGATTCCACGTCCGGCCGCGGTGCAGCAGCACGAACGGCCCGACGCTGCCGCCGGGGACGGTGGTGTGCCGCGTGTTCAACTCGCCGATGAGCCGCGTCGCCTGATCAAGAAGCGCCTGGTCTGGGCCATCGTGTTCGGCATCGCAGTCGGCGAAGTCGCTGAGCAACGCGAACACCAAGTTCGCTTCACGGTTGGCCAGGTAACGGACTTCGAGCGCCTCGATAAGTTCCTGCACCCCGCCGGGCGAAGTCAGCATGCACGGCACCGCAACGGCGGTGCGAAACTCATCCGGAATGCCCGCTTCCAGGTCCAGCCGCGGCAGCGGCCGGGGGCGGACGGCGACGGTGATGAGCCAGTGGACCAGCGACACGCCGAGTTGGCTGACGGCGATCAAGAGCGGCACGGCAAGCAGCGCTGCCGCCCACCACGCCAGGCCGGTCGCCATGCTCCAAGCCAGCACCGCCACGGTCAGGCCGAGGCTGACGGCGAGCAGGATGCCGAAGAACAGCGGCCGGGCGTTGTTCTTGATGAACCGCCGCGTCCCGCCGATCAGGCCCAGCCGGGCATCAACCTTTGCCTCCAGTGCTTCCCGCCCGGCGTCGATGGCTAGCCAGTAGCCGACGTGGTTTCTTCGCGGATCATCACCCGCCGATTGTGCCATCTCAACGGCCGCCTCGGCGACGATCGTCTCGCCGTCGGCCGTCACCGTCTGCCGCCGCCTCGCCGTCCGCTCGACGGCGGCGCGGTAGCGGTCGCGGGTCATGAAGTCCTGGGCCTCGTACAGCCCGGCCGGGTCGCGGCGCAGCACGGCGTGCATCTTGCTGTGCCGCTCGACGAACGCCTTCCAGTCGATGGCCGTCAAGAGCCGCAGCGACCCGATGCTGTTGCCCATCGACGCCTGATCGGCCGCCTGGTGCTGGCTCTCCTCGGCGGCCAGGCTCTCCACGCTCTTGCCGCGCTCGCTCAGCCGGTCGGTCAGCCACGTCATCGCCAGCGCCAGCCGCGGCCCCTGCGCCTGCATCCGCCGGCCGAACTCGCTGACGAACGGCGCGGTCAGCGGCGGCTCGGCCTTCACCAAATCGGCCAGCGTCACGACCAACCGGCTCGAATCCTGCTCGTACTGCTTGCCAAGTTTCTCCGCCCACTCCGCCGCCAAATCGCGCTGCAACTGGTCCACCGCGATCCGCCCGGCGACCCGCCGCAAATTCTCCAACAGCGCCAGCCGCAGCATGATCGGCACGGCCCACAACTCGCCGATCGTCAGCGTCTGCGTGCCGCCCTCCGCCGTTTGGTAGGCGTCGATGAAGCGGTCGAGCGCCTCCAAATCGATCCGGCCGTCGATGTGGCTGATGAGCTCCAGGGCCAGGGCGTAGACCCGCGGGTAGCCCGCCGTGCCGCCGGTTTGCAGGCGCGGCAGCTCGCGGCTGTAGCCTTTGGGCAGAAAGGTGCGGGCGGAGCGGATCTGCTCCTCGACCATGTACTTGTTGTCGATGAGCCACTCGGCCGCCGGGGCGATCCGCCGCTCGGCCTCGGCGGCGTCGGAGACCTTGCGGTAGGCGTGGTCGATGATCTGCTCGTTCTCGCCAAGGCGGTCCAGCAGCTTGTCCTCGCCGCCGGCCATGTCGACGGTGTGGCGGGCGGCGAGTCGGCGGGCGAGGTCGGCGAGTTGCTCGACGCTGAGCAAGTCGCGGCGCAGCGGCTGCTCGATGTCGCGGCCGCCCTCGAACGTGCCGTCCTCGCCGAGGCGGGGCAACTGAGCGGGCTTGCGACCGATGGGCAGGAAGCCGAGCAGCCCACGGCGGGCAACGTCTCGGCGGCGGGTGGCGGGGCGGGGCATGATGAACAACTTATGGTGGCGGCGGGCGATGGGCCGGTTGTACCGCATTTGCCGGCCAGCCGGGAACCGCCGATGATGCCGGCGTGGTGAAGTGGTCGCAGGAAGCAGACGATGCACCTTCTGGATGCCGCAACGCGCTGACAATCCGGCCGGCGACTCGCTGAAGCTGGCGTGCCGGTTCTGCGTGGCCGCGCTGGGCCGGCGGCTGGTGGATTTGGGCGTTCGTAGACCTGGGCACGACGCCGCTGTGCCAGCGGCACGTCACGCCCGAGAACTACCAGCACGCCGAGCCGACCTACCCGCTGACGGCCTACGTCTGCGATGCCTGCCGCCTGATCCAGTTGCCGGACCACGTGGCGCCGAACGAGATTTTCAACGACGACTACGCCTACTTCAGCAGCTTCAGCCAGAGCTGGCTTGAGCACGCCAGGCGATACGCGGCGGCGATGACCAAGCGGTTCGGCCTGACCGACGACAGCTTGGTGATGGAGGCGGCGAGCAACGACGGCTACCTGCTGCGGCACTTCGTTGAGGCGGGCGTCCCGGTCCACGGCATCGAGCCCAGCGGCAACACGGCCGCCGCGGCGGAGCAGGTCGGCGTGCCGACGACCGTCGCCTTTCTCGGGGCTGAAACCGCCCGGCAGATCGTCGGGCGGATCGGCCCGGCCGACCTCGTGGCGGCGAACAACGTGATCGGCCACGTGCCGGACCTGAACGACTTCGTCGCCGGCCTCGCCGGGCTGCTGAAGCCGACGGGCGTGCTGACGATCGAGATCCCGCACGTCCTGAACCTGATCCGCCACAATCAGTTCGACACGATTTACCACGAGCACTGGCAGTACTTCTTCTTCACGACGATGTGCCGGGTGCTGGGCAAGGCGGGGCTGACGGTGTTCGACGTCGAGGCGTTGCCGACCCACGGCGGCAGCATGCGGGTCTTCGCCGGGCTCGACGGCGGGCACGAGGTGCAGCCGACCGTCGCGGCGTGGCAGCAGAAGGAGGTCGACTTCGGCATCGACGATCCGGCGATGTACGCAGCCTTCGAGGAGCGAGTGCGGGAGACGAAGCGCGGTTTGCTCAGCTTCCTGATCGACGCCAAACGCCGCGGCAAGAAGGTCGCCGCCTACGGCGCACCTGGCAAGGGTAATACGCTCCTGAACTACTGCGGCATCGGCACCGACATGATCGACTTCACCGTCGACCGCAGCCCCCACAAGCAAGGGAACTTCCTGCCCGGCAGCCGGATTCCAATTCATCCGCCGGAGCGGATCGAGGCGGAAAGGCCGGACTTCGTGCTGATTCTGCCGTGGAACCTGCGGGACGAGATCGCCGAGCAGATGAAAATGGTTCGAACCTGGGGCGGGCGGTTCGTCGTGCCGATCCCTGCCGTCGAGGTCTTTTGAACTAGCGAGCGCATGATGAAAGTGGTCCTCTTTTGTGGCGGGCAAGGTTTGCGGCTTCGCGAGTACAGCGATCGCGTGCCTAAGCCAATGGTGCCAATCGGCGACCGACCAATTATCTGGCACTTGATGAAGTATTACGCCCACTACGGCCACACCGACTTCATCCTTTGTTTAGGTCATCAAGGCAGCGTGATCAAAGACTACTTTCTGCACTACGACGAGACGGTAACGAACGACTTCGTCCTCCACGGCTCGCCCGGCGGCGACAGGCGGGGGCGGAAGGTGGAGCTGCTGTCGAGCGACACCGACCATTGGAAGATCACGTTCGTCGACACCGGTCTGCAGGCCAACGTCGGTGAGCGGCTGCGGGCGGTGCGGCCGCACCTGGCGGGCGAGAAGAAGTTCCTCGTCAACTACAGCGACAACCTCTCCGACGTGCCGCTCGACAAGCTGATCGAGCAGTCGGAGCAGACGCGGGACGTGGCGACGTTTGCCGCGGTGAAGCCGGCCCAGACGTTCCACACGCTCGAGCTGCGGGGCGGGCGGGTGAGGGGCATCGCGTCGGTCGCCGAGGCCGACCTGCGGATCAACGGCGGGTACTTCGTGCTCACCGACGGCATTTGGGACGTGCTTCACGAAGGCGACGAACTCGTGCTCGACCCGTTCGACCGCCTGATCGAGCAGGACAAACTCGGCGCCTTGCGGCACGACGGTTTCTGGGCGGCCATGGATACTTTCAAGGAAAAACAGACGCTCGACAGCCTGCACAAGACGGGCCGGGCGCCGTGGCAGGTTTGGAACAACGGCGAGGGCGACGATGCTGACGGCTGATTTGCTGCGTCGCTGCCGGCGGGTGCTGCTGCTCGGAGCCCACAGCGACGACATCGAGATCGGCTGCGGCGGCGTGGTGCTAACGCTGCGGCGGCTGGCCCCGGAGGCGCGGCTGCGGTGGGTCGTCTTCAGCGGCGACGCCGCCCGCCAAGCCGAGGCCCGGCGGGGGGCCGAGGCGTTCGCCGGCGAAGCGGCGGAGGTGACGACGCACGCCTTCCGCGACGGCTTCTTCCCGCAGCAGGCGGCGGAGATCAAGGAGCAGTTCGAGCGGCTCAAAGACGAACCCGCGCCCGATTTGATCCTCACGCACTTCCGCCACGACCGGCACCAAGACCACCGCACGCTCAGCGACCTGACGTGGAACACGTTCCGCGCGCACCTGATCCTCGAGTATGAGATTCCGAAGTGGGACGGCGATTTGTCGCAGCCGAACGCTTACTTTCACGTGGCGGCAGAAGATGTCGACGCGAAGATGAAAGGCCTGCAAGCTGTTTTCGGATCGCAACGCGGCAAACACTGGTTTGACGATGAAACCTTCCGCGGCCTCATGCGGCTGCGGGGGTTGGAGAGCAACGCCCGGTACGCGGAGGCGTTTCACGCTCGCAAGATTGTTTTGTAGAGGGATGTAATGAAAGTTTTGGTTACCGGCCACCTCGGATACATCGGTTCCCGCCTCGTGCCTCGGCTGCTGGCGGAGGGGCACGACGTGACGGGCTTCGACTGCGACTACTACGCCGGCTGCACGTTCGTCGGGGGGCTGGCGGACGTGCCGGCAATCGCGAAGGATCTGCGGCAGGTGGAGCCGGCTGCTCTGCGAGGGTTCGACGCGGTGCTGCATTTGGCCGCGTTGTCGAACGACCCGCTGGGCAACCTCGATCCGTCGTTGACGGACGAGATCAACCACCGCGCCAGCGTCCGCCTCGCCAAGGCGGCGAAGGCGGCGGGGGTCGGGCGCTTCGTCTTCAGCAGCAGCTGCAGCAACTACGGCGCCGGCGGCGAGGGCGAGCTGGACGAGACGGCCGACCTCAACCCGGTGACGGCGTACGGGCAGAGCAAGGTCGACACGGAGAAGAACGTCGCCCCGCTCGCCGACGGCAGTTTTTGCCCGACGTTTCTGCGAAACGCCACCGCCTACGGCCTGACGCCGCGGCTGCGGTTCGACTTGGTCGTCAACAACCTGACGGCGTGGGCGGTGGCGACGGGCAAGGTGATGCTCAAGAGCGACGGCCGGGCGTGGCGGCCGCTGGTCCACGTTGACGACATTTGCTCGGCGTTCCTCGCGGTGCTCAACACGCCGGCCGACCGGGTGCGTGGCGAGGCGTTCAATATCGCGCCCGCCGGGGCCAACTACTTGATCCGCGACGTCGCCGAGACGGTGGCCGGCATTGTGCCCGACTGCGAGGTGACGTTCGCCGACGAGGCCAGCAGCGACGCGCGGAACTACCGGGTGACGGTGCAGAAGGCGCTCGACACGCTAATCGGCTTCGAGCCGAAGTGGACGGTAACCGACGGCGTGCGGGAGCTGCTCGCGGCGTATCAGCAGCACGGGCTGACGCTCGAGGAGTTCGAGGGGCCGCGGTTCAAGCGGATCAGCCGGATCCAGAGCCAGATGGCCGCCGGCACGCTGGATGCCAAGCTGCGGCGGGTGGGGCAGGTGGCGGCGTGAAGTTCCGCGAGCTGGTTATCCCCGGCGTGTGGGTCGTTGAGCCGCAGCGGTTCGAGGACGAGCGCGGCTTCTTCGCCCGAACGTGGTGCCGCCGCGACTTCGAGGAGCGCGGCCTGGACGTCGATGTCGCGCAGTGCGGCATCGCGTTTAACCACAAGAAGCACACGCTGCGCGGCATGCACTACCAGGTTGAGCCGCACGCGGAGACGAAGCTGGTCCGCTGCACGCGCGGGGCGATCTGGGACTGCGTGATCGACCTCCGCCCAAACTCGCCCACGCGGTTGGCGTGCGTGGCAGCCGAGCTTTCGGCGGAGAACCGCCACGCGCTGATCGTGCCCAAGAACTTCGCCCACGGCTACCTGACGCTGACGGACGACGCCGAGGTGAGCTACCAGATGTCCGCGTTCTACGAGCCGACGGCCGGGCGGGGCGTGCGGTGGGACGACCCGATCTTCGGCATCAAGTGGCCGGCGACGCCGACGACCATCAACGAGCGGGATGCGATCTATGCCGACTTCACCGGCTGAGCTTCACGCATTCGTCGCCCGGCTCTACGTCATCCGCGGCCGCAGCATTACCGGGCCCGGCTTGCGGCAAACGCTCGGGGAGATCGGCCACGCCGTCGGCGGCTGCGGCGTGTGGCGGACGCACGCGGTGCCCAGCGGGACGCGGCTGTTCGACTGGATTGTGCCCGACGAGTGGACGCTGCGGCGAGCTGTTTGCACCACCGAGGCCGGCGACGTGCTGGCCGACACCGACGTGAGCGATTTGCACGCGATCAACTACAGCGGCCCGCTCGACGTGACCGGCCGGCTGGGCGATTTGAGTCGACACGTGCGAACGCTGCCGGGGCAGCCGCGGGCGTTGCCGTACGTCACCAGTTACTACCGCCCGGCGGCCGGCGTGTGCATGTCCGAAGATGCGCGGTTAAAGAGCTTGGACGCGACGGTACGAATCGCGGTCGACGCGACGCTGGCGCCGGGCCGCATGGACTACGGCGAGCTGAGTTTGCCAGGGGAGTCGGAGGACGTGGTGCTGCTGTCGGCCCACGGCTGCCATCCGCAACTCGCCAACGACAATCTCGCGTCAATCGCCTGCCTCATCGGCCTCGTGCGGCACTTGGCGATGCGGCGGCGGCACTTCACCTATCGCCTCGTCTTCGCCCCCGGCACGATCGGAGCGTTGGCGTGGCTGGCGGCGTACGAGGCGGCGACGCGGCGGGTGGCGGCGGGCCTGGTGGTGGCTTGTGCCGGCGACGCCGGACCACTGACTTACAAGCGGAGCCGGCGGGGCGACACGGTGGGTGACAAACTGATGGCGAATCTCTCCGCCGACGTGCGGCCGTTCACGCCGTGGGATTACGACGAGCGGCAACACAACAGCCCGGCGTTCGACTTGCCCGTCGGCCGGCTGACCCGCACGCCCAACGGCGAGTATCCGCAGTACCACACCAGCGGCGACGACCTCAGGCTGGTGAAGCCGGCCGCCCTCGCCGACACGCTGGTGGCGTTGATCCGGTGGACGGACGACATCGAGCGGGCGAAGCCGACGCCGCCGGCGAACACGTTCGGCCAAGGCGACGGCCCCCGACGGACGGACGGCCGGGGCGAGCCGCAGCTCGGCAAGCACGGGTTGTACGACGACGCCGCGTTGCGGCCGGCGTTGATGTGGGTGCTGAACCTCGCCGACGGTTGCCACACCCCGCAGCAGATGAGCGACCGGGCGTGCGTGCCGCTGGAACAGATCGAGGCGGCGCTGGGGCGTTGCCGCGACGCCGGGCTCATCCAATGACGCGGCCCGGTCCGTTGTAGTGTGTGCGTCGCGGAGGCCCCCACCGCCGTGGTGACGGCGGGGCTATGTGCCGCAGTCCGTGTGTTCCCGCTGCGTGCGTAGCCCCGCCGTCACCACGGCGGTGGGGGTTTCAGCGGTGTTGATGCACCAGCCAGTGCCTCACGTCGGGGCGTCGATGCAAAGGCGACGTTGCCGCTCGTTGACGTAGGCCAGCGCCACCCGCACCGCGTTCGGCGGCAGGGCGTCGGCGACGATGCTGGGCCACTCGATGACGATCAATGCCGCCTCGGCCTGGATATCGGCGAAGCCGAGGTCAAGCAGATCGTCGGGGCCGGCCAGGCGGTAGGCGTCGAGGTGGAACACGCCGCCGGCGGGGGTGTCGTAGATCTGCAGCAGCGTGTAGGTCGGGCTGCTGACGTGGTTCGCGTCCCCGCCAAGGCCGGCGACGAGGCCGCGGGTGAAGTGGGTCTTGCCGGCCCCGAGCGGGCCGTCGAGGGTGACGACGCTGCCGGGCGGAAGCGACTTGGCCAAATCGGCGGCAAGTTGTTCGGTCCGTTCGACGCTGTCGCTGACATGCTCGTGCGTCACGGCGGACGATATCCCAGGGCGACCGGGTTGACGCGGGCTTGTTCAGCGACTCACCGCGTCGCGACCGGGCGGCTGATCGGTTGCGGGTCGAAGCCCAGGGTGCGGGCGGCGGCGGCTTGGGCGGCAATGGCTTCGTCCATCGACGTTGGCTCGAATGCGGCCGTGCCCATCACCCGCCAGCCGCCGGTGCCGGCTTCGCCCGGTTCGACCGTCACGTCGATCCGCTCGCCCCACAACTTGAATGCCGCGGCGTCGGCCTCGTCCTGCGTCGGCAACACGGCAAAGCACAGGTACGACGAGCCGCCGCGGGCATCGGTCGAGATCTGGACCGTCTCGACGCCCTCGGCCGGCGTCGGCGGGCTGGCGAGGGCCGTCTCGGGGCCGGGGCCGGTGATCCGCAGGGCGACGATGGTGCACAGCGTCAGCGCCGCCAGCGCGGCCCCGCCGAGCATCGGCTTGAGCGGCAGCGGCGGGAAAAACGTGCCGACCGTTTCATCGTCCTCGTCTGTCGAGGGCGTCGTGTCCCACGTGAGCGTTTCGTCCGACACCATGGCCGACATCGCCGCCGGAACCGTCGCCCGGCCGGGGGCCGGCTTCTCCGCAGGGGCGGGGGCCGCCTCCTTCGGCTCGATCAGCCCGGCTTCGGCGAACGGCGAGGCGGGCGACTTTTTCTGGGGCGACTCGGTGTCTGGCATGGCAAGCTCCTGGCGGCGGTTCAGCGCGGTTTCAGCCTGTATCGGACAAGCGGCCCGGTTTTCCCGAACCGGCCGCGCCAGATGCCCCGCGCCGCTACCATCGCCGCCCAAACTCAGCCGCGGCATCGCGATTGCGACCCGCACCACCCAACCCCAACATCACCATGGCAACCAAGTACAGCACCCCCCCGACCGCCAGCCTCGACGCCGGCAAGACCTACACCGCCGTCATCGAGACGACCCTCGGCACGATGGAGGTCGAGCTCTTCGCCGACAAGGCTCCCGAAACCGTCGGCAACTTCGTCGGCCTGGCACACGACGGCTTTTACGACGGCATCATCTTTCACCGCGTCATCGACGGCTTCATGATCCAGGGCGGCGACCCCGACGGCCAGGGCACCGGCGGGCCGGGCTACAAGTTCAAGGACGAGCAGTCGGCCCTGAAGCTGCCCCACGACGGCGCGGGCGTGCTGAGCATGGCCAACGCCGGGCCCAACACCAACGGCAGCCAGTTCTTCATCACTCTCGAGGCCACCCCGCACCTTAACGGCCGCCACGCCGTGTTCGGCAAGGTCACCGGCGGCGAGGACGTGCTGCACAAAATCGGCACCGTCAAGACCGGCGCACAGGACCGCCCAATCGACGAGGTCGTCATGAACAAGGTCACCATCCGCGAAGCCTGAACCGGAGACACAACCATGAAGCACTTCAAAAACCTGTCCGCTGTCGCACTCACCGCCGGTCTGCTCGCGTTCAACGTCGGCTGCGACGGCGGCAGCGTCGAGAACGAGGCCCCCGAGGAGCCGGTCCAGGAAACCGGCGCGCTCGACACCACCGCCGACGTCTCGCTCGCCTCGGCACAGATGCGAACCGAGCGGAAGACGTACGACGCCCCGCCGGCGATGCAGATCGATCCGGCGGGCGACTACACGGCCACGCTCAAGACCAACCGCGGCGACATCACGGTCGAGCTGTTCGCCGCCGACGCGCCCAAGACGGTGAACAACTTCGTGTTCCTCGCGAACGAGGGGTTCTACGACGGCATCATCTTCCACCGCGTGATCAAGGGCTTCATGATCCAGGGCGGCGACCCGACCGGCACCGGCAGCGGCGGGCCGGGGTATCGGTTCGAGGACGAGGTGCGGGGCAACCCCCAGACCCACGAGCCGTTCACCCTGAGCATGGCCAACGCCGGGCCGAACACCAACGGCAGCCAGTTCTTCATCACCGAGGTCGCCACGCCGTTCTTGGACGACAAGCACACGGTGTTCGGCCGCGTGATCGACGGCCAGGACGTGGTGCTGGACATCGCCAACACCCGCACCGCCGCCGGCGACCGGCCGATCGAGCCGGTGGTCATCAACACGATCGAGATCGAAAGCGACGCCCCCGCCAGCACCCAGCCCACCACCGCCCCCGGCAACTGAGCCACGAGCCGGCGCAATTGCTGCGACTCAATGAGTCGTGGTCTGATCGAGATTGGATTGGCCAGGCAGTGGCCCCGCTAGGTTGTCGCTAAAGCCCCCACCGCCGCGTAGCGGCGGGG
>CAYLSV010000005.1:4842-14040 GCA_964386435.1 uncultured Tepidisphaerales bacterium | reverse complement strand
GCCCACGGTTCCCGAAGCTGCCGGATCATGCCGACCTACGTCGCCGGCGCGGCTGTGGACCTCGTCTCGGTGAGCAACGGTTTGAAGTGGGTGCTGAAGAAGTACGAGCACCCGACCCTCGCCAACCTGCTGGGCGTCTTGTGGGGCAGCGTCCTGCCGATCTGGCCGTTCCAGAACACCGCAGGCATTGTCGCCATCGCGATCGACGCCGCGGCCGTCGGCTTCACCCCCGTGTAGGCGCTGACGCGATGGAATAAATCGCGTGAGCCAACATCCGAGGATGTCTGAACGCAGCTTGGCGGCCGCGTGGTCGGCAGTTACGGTGCCCGGCGTGTTCGTCAGCCACGAGACGGCCCAGCGGGCGGCAGCCACCGAACCGTTCAGCCTGTCGTCCAGCCCGCACTTTCGCAGCCTCTGCCGGTGGGCGGCGACGCAGAGGGATCCGATCGGGCGGTACGACTTGGCCGGGGCTTGGGCAGCCATTCACTTTGCCATCGTCATCGTGATCGCAATTGTTGGCCTCAGCGTGCCGGGGACGGTCTGGTTCTGGTTGACCATCGTGCTGTTGCTCGCCGTGAGCGTCATGTTGCCCAAACGGCGGGAACGGCTGCTGGCCTCAGGCGATGCCATCTCGCGGGTCGACACGCTGGACGATCGGCCGCCGCGTTGCCCCTGGTGTGACTACGACCTCCAAGGGGTGGCAAGCGACCGCTGCAGCGAATGCGGCCGGCCGGCGGTGGTGCGGGCGATGCTGGAGGAACTGCTGGCGGATCACGAGCCGCCGGGGGCATTGCGGGGGCTGCCAACTCTGGCGGCAGCCGGACTTGAAGCGCGTGCCAACGAGTCCATCGCACCGCCAGCGACCAAGCTGGGGCGGGAGACAGTGTTTTGCCCGTTCGACTTCATCGTCGCCGGCGTGGTGGTGGTGATCGCGACTGCGGTTCTCGTCGCCCATGACCTGCCGCCTGAGCTTCACTTGGCGAACGTGCTTACGTTTGCGATCGCCGCCGCGCTGACGATGGCCGTTCGCAACGTGGCGGAGGTATTGAGTCGCCCGCGCCGGGCGCGGCGGTTTGTGACGACGCTGCTGCGGGACGGGCGGCCGACGCTGTGCTGGTTGTGCGGCCAGAAGCAGCCGACCGATCCGTGTCAGCGGTGCAACGAACGCCAGCCGGTGTTGCCGGTGGCGGCGGGTTGCGGGTAGGTTGCGGACGTGGCAGGGTGGCCGACCGAACTACGCGAGCCGCGGGTGGCGACCGAGAAGCTGCGCGCGAAGCTTGGCCAGACCGATGGAATGCTGTGGGGGCGGAACGAGCACCGCCTGCTGTTGGCGCTGCTGGCGACCAGCTTGGGCACGCTGAGGGAGAGCCCGCTGCACCCGGCGTGGCTGAGCCCGATGCAGCGGCGCGTGTTGATTGGCGTCGGGGCGAACGTGATCCTGTTCGTGCTGGTCAAGGCCGACGCGTTGGACCATTGGTGGGGCTTCCCGTTGTTCCTGGCGCTGGTGGCGACGGTGCTGCTGTTGTTCCGCGGCGACGAACAGGTGAAGCGAATGGACGCCAAGCTGCTGCTGCGGCCGGGGCGGGCGGACGAGGTGATGCCCCGCTGTGCCGAGTGCGGGTACGACTTGCGGGCAGCAACCGGCGGGCGCTGCCCCGAGTGCGGCGGGCCGATCCGGCTGGCCGACGTGCTGGCGAAGCATTTGGCAAAGTTCAAGCCCGTCGGGTCGACCAAGGGGTTCGCCCCGCACGAGGCGGCCGGCCTGACCGCCGCGGCGTGGCGGGCGGTGCCGTGGCAGAAGACGCACTTGAACCAGGTCGAAGGGTTGGCCGGCGTTGCCGGGGCGGTGGCGGGCGGCGTCGCCTGCCTCTCGCTGTTCGATGGTGACGCGATGTGGTTCCTCGTGCCGCTGTTCATGGGGCTTGCCGCCGTCGTGGTTATCGCCCTCGTCGGCACCGTCCGCCTGTTCATCGAGGCCAAGCGACGCCGGCGGCAACGGGGCGAAGTGCTGGACGGCTTCATCGATAACGACGTCGCCACGGTTTGCTGGCTCTGCGGCGAAACGCTCGCCGGCGGCGTCTGCCGCAGGTGTGGGGCGGCGCGGGCGGTGGCGGCGTGAGCGGGCGCCTGCTGGGGGAGCCGAAGACGGTGGCGGCGGGGTTTCGGGAGCGATGTGCGGCAAGCGAGCCCACGTTGGCGGAACGGTCGGATCATGCGATTGTGCTGGCGACGCTCGCGGCGGGGACGGGCCGGGCGGCGCGGACGGCGGTGGGCGATTGGCTGCCGTCGCCGCGGGCGGTGACGACGGCGCTGGCTATCGGGGCGGCCTTCGTCCTCGGCGCGATCGTGCTCACGCCGGGCTTGCCCGGCGGCGTCGGATTCCTCGCAATGCTCGGCTCGCTGCTGGCCGCGGTGCTGGTTCAAAGGCACGGCATGCGCCAACGCGAGCGGGTGCGGCGGCTGTTGCTGCGGGCAAGGCGGGCGGACGATCTGTTGCCCGAATGCATCGCCTGCGGCTATGACCTGCGCCACCTGCCGAGCGACCGATGCCCTGAGTGCGGCAGTTCTTGCCGGTTGGCCGACGTGCTCCGGCAGGAGCTGGCCGAGTTCCGCCCACGCCCGGCGTTCGCCCACCTGCCGCCACACGTCGCGGCGGGGCTGGAGATGTCGGTGCGGCGGCTTGTGCCAAAACCGGACATCGGGCTCAGGCCGGTGGAGTTGATGGCCCTCGCGTTGACGACCTCTGCCGGAACCTCACTGGTGTTTTGCGTCGTCGGAATCGACTCGCTGCTGGGTGGCGTGCTGCTCGGCCTCGTGCTGGTGCTGCCGGGGGTCGTCGTGTCGAGCGTCATGCTCGCCCGCTGGCTCGGCAGCCGCCGACGGCACCGGGCGGCCGTGGCCGACTTTGTTCTTCAATCGCTTGAGGATGGCGTGCCCAAGCGGTGTTGGTTGAGCGGGCAGCTGCTTTGATGCTCACGCGTCGGCCGAACCCTGAATGAGTTTCGCCGCTCGGTCGGCGTGCGGTTTGATGCTGCTCAGGTCGCACCACTCGCTTCGCGTGTGGATGTTGCCGCCGGTGATGCCGAGGGTGTCGAGGTTGGGCAGGCCGTGGCGCTGGAGGATGCTGCCCTCGCAGACGCCGCCGGTGGGTTGCCAGGTGACGGTGGGGTCGATCTGCTTCAGTCGGTCGAGCAGGGCGCTTGGTTCGGGTTTGGGCAGGGCGGTGAAGCCGCCGTGGAGGGCGGCCGTCACGCCCTCGCGGCGGCCGAGGATTTGCACGAGTCGGCGGAGGTCGTTCTCGATGGCCTGCTGCTTCTCGGCGTCGACGACGCGGACGTTGATCCGCACCACGGCCCGGTCGGCGACGACGTTGCTCGGGCCGCCGCCGTCGATCGCGCCGACGTTGACGGTCACGCCGTCGGCGACGTTCAGCCGGTCGAGCACGCCGACGGCCTCGCAGGCGAGGTGGATCGCGCTGCGGCCCTCGGCGAAGTTCCGCCCGACGTGGGCCGAGCGGCCCCGGAGGACCAGGTCGAATGCCGCGCTGCCACAGCGGGCTCCCGCAAGTGCCCCGCCTTCCAGCGGCGGCTCGAAGACGAGGCCGACCTTGTGCCGCTTGGCCAGCTCGCCCAGCAGCGCCGCGCTCGATGGGTTGCCGACCTCCTCGTCCGGCGTCAGCACCGCCGTCCACGCCGCGCACCGCCGGGCCGCCTCGGCCATCACCAGCAGCCCGCCCTTCATGTCGGCCACGCCCGGCCCACGCAGCATGGTGCCCGCCCGCGTCATTGGCCACGCCGCCGGATGCACCGTGTCGCAGTGGCCGCACAGCAGCACCCGCCGCCGATCCGCCGGCCCCTTGCCCACCACCGCCGCCGGCCCCACGGGCACCTCGACGACCTCGCCGCGCTCATCCACCACCCGCCGCGGCGGCAACTCGTGCCACGCCACCTCGTCGCCGCCGAGGTGGTCGACGACCTGCTCCATGGTCCGCCGCACCCCGGCGACGTCGTCGGTGAAGCTGGACACGGCGCACCACGAGCTAAGAACTTCCGTGAATTGATCGAGCGTCGCCACGCCACATCGTACAGGTGCGTCAACCATCGTGACGAAGCCGACGGCGAACCCGTAGCCTCCTGAACCTCGGCGAAGTAACATCGGGCATGGCCGCCCCGACGCTCACTGAGGAACAACACCAAGCCGCCGGCCTCGACGACGACGAGGTCGGCGAGGTCATCAGCGCCCGCGGGAGACGGTACCGCCTGGTGCCGCTGGAGTGGTGCGAGGAGTCGGAGGACGACCGCGAACGGCGATTATGGGCGGAGCAGTCCGCCAAGTGGCTGTTCGAGCGTCTGGCTAAGGAAGACCCGGAGGCGAAGTGGTGATACAACCCGGTGAGATCTACTTCGCTCGAGGCGAGATCGGCGGCCGCCGGCCCGTGATCGTCATCTCCCGAGAGCCGCTCAATCGCGGCAGGTACGTTGTGGTCGTTGGCCTGACGACGCAGGAAGTTAGTCGCAGACGCCATCTTCCGAACTGTGTCGCGTTCCGCGCTGGTGAGTTCGGCCTCACAAGAGCATGCGTGGCCCAAGCCGAAGCCATCACCAGCCTGCCGAACAACTTGCTGGATGATCATCCCATTGGCCGGTTGGATGACCTGACGCTCCGCTCGGTCATCAAGGCCGTCGGCCAGATGATGGATGCCGACTGTGAGCCGGAGTGACGGGTAAGCTTCGGGCATGGGCCGCTTGTTGATCCGCCGTGCCACTGTCGTTTTCCCCGATCGTCTCGAGGCGGCGGATGTGCTGTGCGTCGACGGGAAGATTGTCGACGTCGCGGCGTCCTCCGCCACCCCGGCGGATGAGGTGATCGACGGCGACGGGCTGCACTTGTTGCCGGGGGTGGTGGACGATCAGGTGCACTTCCGCGATCCGGGGCTGACGCACAAGGAGGACTGGCACACCGGCGGCCTGGCGGCGGCGAAGGGGGGCGTCACGACCGTGCTGGAGATGCCCAACACGATCCCGAACACGATCGATCAGCAGGCCGTCGACGCGAAGCTGGCGATGGCGGCAAGCAAGTGCCCGGTAAACTTCGGTGTCTACATCGGGGCGACGCCGAACAACCTCGACGCCCTCAAGACAGCCCAGCGTGTCGCGGGCATCAAGATTTTCATCGGCTCCTCCACGGGCGACTTGCTCGTCGACGAACAGGCGGCGCTGGAGCGAATCTTCGCCGAGACGACGCTGCCGATCTGTGCCCACTGCGAGGACGAGGCGTCGGTCAATGCCAACGCCGCCAAGCTCGCCGGGACGCGCGACGTTGCCGATCACAGCCGCATCCGCGACGAAGAGGCGGCCGTCATCGCCACCCGCCGGGCGTGCGACCTCGCCCACCGGCACAAGCACCGCTTCCACGTCCTGCACGTTTCGACCGCCGCCGAGTTGGCCATCTTCGCCGACCACCACAACCTGCTCACCGCCGAGGTCTGCCCGCACCACCTCTACTTCAGCACCGACGACTACGCCCGCCTGGGTACGAAGGTGCAGATGAATCCGAGCGTCAAGTCGCCGGACAACTTGCCGAAGCTGTGGGACGCGCTGGCAAGCGGGGCGGTGCAGGTCGTCGCCACGGACCACGCCCCGCACACGCTCGCCGAAAAAGCCGCCGCCTACCCCGCCTCGCCGTCGGGGCTGCCCGCGGTCGAGAACAGCCTCGCGCTCATGCTCCACGCCGTCCACGAAGGCAGGCTCACGCTGCCGCGGCTCGTCGAAGCGATGTGCGACGCCCCGGCCCGCGTCTGGGACCTACTCGGCAAGGGCCGCATCGCCGAGGGCTACGACGCGGACCTCGTCCTCGTGGACCTCGACGAACGCCACACGATCCGCGATGAAGAGCAGGTCGCCAAAAGCGGCTGGTCCCCCTGGCACGGCACCGAACTCGTCGGCCGCCCCGTCACCACCATCGTCAACGGCCAAGTCGTCCACCACCGCGGCAACCTTGATGCCAACCACCGCGGCCACCCCGTCGAGTACGACCACACCCGCGGCGGCTACTGGTCGGCCAACCCGGTTTCATAATTCGAGATTTACCCATCCCAAACAAACGTCGGCCGGCACGGTTATAAACTGTCGGCATGACCACGCGCCGCCACTTCATGCAGTCCGCCGCCGCCGTCACCGTCGGCTTTCTCGGCCTCCAAAACCACCTGCTCGCCGCCGCGGTAAAGGGGGGGAAGTCGAGCAAGCCCGCCGGCTACGGGCCGCTCGTGCCTGACCCAAACGGCATCCTCGACCTCCCCGAAGGCTTCAGCTACCGCGTCGTCAGCACCATGGGCACCGAAATGGCCGACGGCCTGCTCGTGCCCGGCAAGGCCGACGGCATGGCCTCGTTCGACGCCGGCGACGGCAAGATCAAGCTCATCTGCAACCACGAGCTCGACCCCAACAGCTTCAAGGTCGGCCCCTTCGGCGAAGATGCCGGCCGGTACAACAAGGAGCTTCGGCCCAAGCTCTACGACGCCGGCTGGGACACCACCCCCAGCCTCGGCGGCACCACCACGCTGCTCATCGACAACGACACCCTCGAGTGCCAGCGGCAGCACATGTCCCTCGCCGGCACCGTCCGCAACTGCGCCGGCGGCCCGACGCCGTGGAACACCTGGATCAGCTGCGAGGAATCGACCTTCATGCCAAGCGAGCTGTGCGAGAAGTGGCACGGCTACAACTTCGAGGTCGACCCGGCCAACGACGGCATGGTCGAGCCGACACCGCTCATCGAGATGGGCCGCTTCAACCACGAAGCCATTGCCGTCGACCCGTCGACCGGCATCATCTACCAGACCGAGGACGTCGCCGACGGGGCGTTCTACCGCTTCATCCCCAACGTCCCCGGCGAGCTCCACAAGGGCGGCCGACTCCAGGCGATGAAGGCCAAGAACCGCCGGGCGTTCGACGCCCGCAACTGGGACCGCGCCCCGGAGATGAGCCTCGGCGAAGTCGTCGAGATCGAGTGGGTCGACATCACCGACGTTGAGTCGCCCGACGACTCGCTCCGCTACCAGGCGGCCGAGAAGGGCGGCATCGTCTTCGCCCGCGGCGAGGGGGCCTGGCACGGCAACGACGCCGTCTACTTCGCCTGCACCAACGGCGGCCGGGCCCAGAAGGGGCAGATCTGGCGCTACGTCCCCAGCCGCTTCGAGGGCCAAGCCGACGAGTCCGCCTTCCCCGGTCGCCTGCAGCTCTTCGCCGAGCCCAACGACGGCGAGATCGTCGACAACGCCGACAACATCACCGTCGCCCCGTGGGGCGACCTGATCGTCTGCGAAGACGGCAGCGGCGAGCAATACCTCCGCGGCATCACCCCCGACGGCCGCTTCTACACCCTCGCCAAAAACACCAAAGGCAACAGCGAATTCGCCGGCGCCAACTTCACCCCCGACGGCCGCACCCTGTTCGTCAACATCCAACACAACGGCCTAACCCTCGCCCTCCGCGGCCCTTGGCAGGGGTGAAGACGGCGGTTGTCGCACATCATCCGCCCATAAGTTCGCGGAACATAATTGTCGTCTCGTCGAGATCATCGCTCTCTTCGAGGAATGATTCGCGGTTCGCTTCCAGAATACTGCTGCGCCGAACCTTTTCGACCAGCAATTGCTTGGCTTGGCCTTCGGCGTACTTGATGCCGACGATGACGATGATCACCAAATGTCGCCGAACGACATCATTATCTTTTGGCAGCCCGCGAAGAAGCTCGGTTGCTGGCAAGACATGTTCGGCTTCCGCAATTTCAACAGACCATTCCTAAGTATAAGCGTCCGGAGCACGGACACCCAGTTCTTGTGCAAGGGCTTCGATCGTGACGTTCATGTCAGATCGTAAGACCCTTCGCCGCCTCATACCGCCGTGCGGCCTTTCATGGCGTCTTCGAGCATGTTTTTGTTGGCGAACTCGATGCTGCTGCCGGTGGAGAGGCCGCGGGCCAGGCGGGTGATGCTCATGTCGGGGGCATGGGCTTTGATGGTGTTGGCGACCTCCAACGCGGTGGCGTCGCCGTCGAGGTTGGGGTTGAGGGCGAGGACGACTTCGGTGACGGGTTCGCCGAGGTTGTCCGTGGTGAGGCGCGTCAGCAGGCGGTCGATGGTCAGGTCTTCGGGGCCGACGTCGTCGAGCGGGGAGATGCGGCCGAGCAGGACGTGGTAGGTGCCGCGGGTGAGGCCGGTTTCTTCCAGGGCGATCAAATCCTTGGGCTGCTCGACGACGCAGATGAGGGTGCGGTCACGCTTGCCCGTCTCCGCGTCGCGGCAGATGGGGCACAGCTCGTCCTCGGCGAGGTTGTAGCAGTTGGCGCAGTGGCGAATCTTGGTCTTGACGTCGCGGATGGCGTCGGCGAGGCGCAGGGCGTCCTCGGGGTCGGTCTTGAGGAGGTGGAAGGCGATGCGTTCGGCCGACCGGCCGCCGATGCCGGGGAGCCGGCCCAGCTCGTCCATGAGGGTCTGGATGCTCTGGGTGTGCTGGGGCATGAGATGGATGGTACGGCTACACTCCCCGAACATCGCCGCCGGAACCGCCCAACCCGTGATCGCCAGGCCGTTGACGCGGGGCGGGTACGACGTGGCGCGGCCGGGCGGGGTGTGCCACGTGACGAAGGCTGCGATCGAGCCGGGGAGGGATTATTTTGCGGCGTTGCGGGAGGCGGACGACGGCGGGTTCGAGCGGTTGGACGTGCTGCCGGAGGCGTGGGAGGACGTCGAGAAAGGGCCGCTGCTGGCGTTTTGGCAGACGACGATGCCGGAGCCGAACGCCAAGCGGCGGGTGTTCGTGGACGACGCGGCGCTGGCGGCGTTGTTCCACCGGCTGGACGGGGCCGACTCGCCGGAGCGGTTGAACTTCCGGTTCGTGCTGGGGCTGATTCTGATCCGCAAGCGGCTCATCGCCCACGAGGGGGTGGCGACGGACGACCAGGGGCGGACGGTGTGGCAGTTGCGGTGGCGCGGCCGCAACACGCCGGCGGGGTCGGCGGTGGAGGTGGAACTGGTGGATCCCGGCTTGAGCGAGGCGGAGGTCGAGGAGATCGCCGGGTCGATGAGCGAGGTGTTGAACGCGGAGCTTTGAGCGATGAACCGGACGCGAGACGACGAGGTCGAGTGTGCAGGTAGCTGCGGTGCAACGCACCGCAGTCCGGAGAGGCGTTTTGTGCCTC
>CAYLSV010000005.1:4503-4832 GCA_964386435.1 uncultured Tepidisphaerales bacterium | reverse complement strand
GACTGCGGTGCGTTGCACCGCAGCTACCTGTCGTGTTCGTGACCGCGTTGCTGTTCCTCGGTGGTTGCGTGCCGACGGCGCGGGTGGTGGAGGATTCGGAGGCGGATTTGTACGACGGGCCGACGTTGACGTTGCCGGAGTTGGTGGCGAGGTTGAACGAGCGGGCGGAGGCGTTGCCGACGTTGTGGGCGGCGGGGGATTTCGAGGCGGAGTTTGTGGTGCCGGGGGAAGACGGTCAGACGCGGGTGGTGCCGCTGACGGGCGAGTTGAACGTGCTGCACCAGAAGCCGCGGCGGGCGCGGTTGGTGGGGAAGAAGATCGGGCAGCGG
>CAYLSV010000005.1:0-4493 GCA_964386435.1 uncultured Tepidisphaerales bacterium | reverse complement strand
CGATGTCGGGCTCAACGACGAGGCGTACTGGTGTGCCGTGGCGGGCGAGGTCGACACGCTGTGGGTCGGGAGTCTGGCAAACGTGGAGGCGGCGCGGGAGGAGATCCCGATCCGGCCGGACTTGCTGCTGGACGTGCTGGCGGTGGCGGGGGTGGTGCCGGACCTTCTGGAGGAGCCGGCGCCGGTGATGAAGTTCGCGCCCGACGCGGATGTGTATGCCATCGATTGGCACAAGACGGTCGGCGGGCAGCGGGTGCCGGTGCGGGAGGTGTGGTACGACCGGCGGACGCTGCGGCCGACGCTGGTCATGCTCTGGCACCCCGATGGCCGGCCGGCGGTGCGGGCGACGCTGTCGGATTTCCGCGAAGTCGAGGGCGGGTCAGAGGTGGCGACGGCCTACGAGCTATCGTTCCCCGACACCGGCAGCACGATGACCCTCCGCCTCGACAACGCCAAGCTGACGAACAACCGCGTGCCCCGGGCGGCGAGCTTCCGCGTGCCCACCGCGGAGCGGGCGGGGGTGGGGCAGGTGGTGGATCTGGACGCGACGAGCGGGATCACGCATGACGAGATCGTGCGTCGTGAGGTGCGGCGATGAGATGGTTCGTCTTCGCCATCCTGTTGTTGCTCGTGCCAAGTGTTGCACTTGCCGACCTTGTCGCGGCGGCGGATGAGGAGGGGTACGTCATCGGGCAGCCGATCGTCGAGGAGGACAAGGCGGCCACCAAGCTCATCGCCCGGCCCATTGGCGGCGACGAGGCGTGGCGGACCATCCGCACCATCCCCGGCGTCGTGAAGGACGTCGCCGTCATCGACGGCAACCTGGCCCTGCTGCTCGACGGCGACACCGGCTCGTGGCTCATGCTGCGGGCCCGGCGGGTCATCACGGCACCGGACATTGGCGAGCCAATCGCCGACTTCGCCAACGTCGGCGGCACGCTGCACGCCGTGACGGCAGACGGCCGGGTGCTGCACTACGACGGCAGCGCGTGGGACGACGCGACGCCCGCCCCGACCGACGCGGCCACGGCGTGGCAGATTGTCGACCTTGCCGGGCAGTCGGTGCTGATCGGCGGGGAGACGCCGTTCGTTTGGGATGGCGATGCGTGGCAAGCGTTGCCGACGCCGCCGGTGGCGGGGCGGGTGTTGGCGGCGACGATCGTGGAGGCGAACCAGCCGCGGCTGGCGCTGCTGGCTCCTGGTGAGCCGGCGACGCTGGCGGTGCTGCGGGGCGAGGCGTGGCAGACGGTCGAGCTGGAGGGCGATCTGTCCGAGGCCCGGTCGGCGGTGTGGGCCGGCGGGGCGTTGCGGGTGCTGATGCCGGGGCCGGACGACGCGATCGTCGAGGCGGTGTACGACGCGGCTGGGGCGACCATTCGGCCGCCGACGCCGCTGGACGTCTCGGTGGCGGTGCGGGGACCGGGGACGCCGAACTGGCTCATCATGGCGGCGATGGGGGCGGTGCTGCTGGCGGCGCTTCAGATGAGGCCGCCGCCGGTCGCGCCGACGTCGACGGACGTGACGCCTGCCCCGCCGTTGCGTCGGTTTGGCGCGGCGCTGATCGACGTGGCGGTGTCGTGGGTGCCGGTGACGGCGTTGATGAGCGTGTACGCCCCGCAGACGCCCTCGCCGCAGGCGGCGGTGCTGGTGGCGCTGGGGGCGGGTTTCATCGCGCACATGGCGTACATGCTGCTCACCGAGGTGGGCGTGGGCCGGTCGCCGGGCAAGATGCTGCTGGGCCTGGCGGTGGTCGGCCTCGACAACAAGCAGGCCGATCGGCGGGCGTTGTGGACGCGGAACCTGATGCGGGTGGTCGACGTCTGGCCGGCAGGGTTGCCGCTGGCGATGGTGCTGGTCACGCCGCTGCGGCAGCGTTTAGGCGACATGACGGCCGGCACGGTGGTGGTGCCGTCGGCCACGCTGCTAATCGAGCCGATCGACGCCGAGGCGGCCGCGTCGGCGGACGGGTGACGGGCCGGGCAGCAGCCGCAGGGCCCGCCCCGCGTTTCCGGGCAGTTGGCGTCCGACCCGCGGGGCAGGACCCGCGGCTATCGCACGCGGCGGGACATCAATGCGGCGGCGATGTTGCGTTGCGTACCGCCCGCCCGATATAAGGTTCGGCAGTGACCGATGGGATGGACGCTAACGAGGACGACGGGGCCGCGCCGCCGCGGCGGTGGGTCGGGTGGCTGAAGTTCCTGATGCGCTGGGGCATTGCCGTCATCGGCATCACGTGGATCGTGAGCAACCTGACGATCCGCGACTTCGTGCTGGTGCTGGACGACAACGACATCCCACAGCGGGCGGCGGTTCTGGCACCGACCGATGGCGACCTGGGCGATCAACCGCTGCGGCTGGAGGTCATTGCGACAGGCGAGGAGCGGGACGCCGTGCGCGGGCAACTTGTCAACGGCCCGGACCGGGACGCGGTGGATTTTGCGGGCGAGCCGGTCGAGCTGCTCGGCATGCGGCTTGTGGAGGGAGGGAAGGGGGCGTCGATCGTCCGGCAGGTGCTGATCCGCGACCCGGTTGATCCGACGCGCGGCCTGTGGGTGCTGCCGAGCGAGGTGGACGTCGCGACCGGCGGCTACGATTTAAAGGTGCCCCAGCCGCTGGTGGAGGTCGGGCTGCGGCACCTCGTCGCCGATGCCAATCCGTGGCTGCTGGCGGGCGGCTTGCTCATTTTTCCAGTGACGTTTTTGGCCACGACCTACCGCTGGCGGCGGCTGGTGGCGGCGGCGGGCGTCCCGATCACGTATCGCCGGGCGTTCGTGCTCAACGTCGTCGGGCAGTTCTACAGCAGCTTCCTGCCCGGCAACACCGGCGGCGACGTCATCAAGGCCATCTACGCCAGCCGACAGACGAGCGACAAGACGCTCAAGGCCCGGGCCGTGGTCAGCGTGATCGTCGACCGGGCGATCGGTTTGATCGCGCTGGTCATCCTCGGTGGTGCGACGGCGGCGTACGGCTACGTCTGGTTTGGGCCCGGCACGCCGACGGCCGACCAATGCTTGCAGGTCGCCCTCGGCTCGGTGGCCGTGCTCGCGGTGGCTGGGGCGATCTCGGCGGCGATTGTGACGCCGGGGCTGCGCCGCAAGCTCGACATCGGCCGTCGGTTGCCGAAGTTGCCGGGCATTGGGCACGCGCGGAACGTGGTCGACGCGCTCGAGCGTTACCTGCGCCAGCCGGGGTTGATCATCTGGGCGACGGTCATTTCGTTCCCGGTCCACCTGACCGTCGCGGCGGCGGGGGCGATGGGCGGGATGGCGTTCGAGCTGCCGGTGGAGCCGGGGTACTACTTCGTCGTCGTGCCGGTGATCGTCTTGGCGGGCAGCATCCCGATCAGCCCGCAGGGGGCGGGGGTGATGGAGTTTTTCGCCGTGACGCTGCTCAACCGGCAGGGCGTGACGGTGGCCGAGGCGTTCGCGCTGACGATGTTCATCCGCAGCGTGCACATCTTCTGGAACCTGGTCGGCGGCATCTTCGTCCTCCGCGGCGGCTTCGGGAACACCGTGGACAACGCCGAAGTCGAGGACCGCCCGGTCGCCGCCGCGACCTAAACTCCCGGCAATGCTCAAGGGTCTGGACCGGTTGCTGCTGCGGGTGTCGTCGGTGCCGGCGGCGGCGAAGTACTGGGCCAACGTGATGGGCATGACGCTCGTGCGGCAGGGCGAGGGGCTGGCGCTGTTGCGGTTCAAGGACGCGCCCGGCGAGGTGCTGCTGCACAACGACCCGGATCTGCCGGCCGAGGGCGTGTACCTGCTGGTCGACGACGTGCGGGCGATTTATGAGCAGCGGGCCAAGCACCGGCTCACGTTCCTCGGCCGGCCGGCGCGGGTGGCGCGGGGGTTTCGGGCGACGGTGAAGGACCCGTTCGGCATCGTGCTGCTGCTCATCGACCGGGCGTGCGTCGCCGACGAGCAGCAGCCGGCAGCCGAGGACGCGCGGGCCGGCGGTGTCCTGTTCCCCGGCGTCCGCGTGCCCTTGCGGCCCCGGCGGGGCGACCTGGTGCGGCTCTACGAGGCGATCGGCCGGACGGCCGACGACTTGCCGTACACGCCGCAGTTCGAGAAGTTCTTCGAGGAGTACGCCGCGACCTTTGACGAGCCCCAGCCCGACCGGGCCGAGGCGTGGCGGCACCTTCTGAACATCCGCAAGCGCGGCGACCTCCCCAAGCTCGGCGAGGCCCGGAGCCAACCGCCCAGCGTTTCGCCCGAGGACCGCCAACGCCTGCTCCACGCTCTCGGCGACGACCGCAAGACCCGCGACCGCCTGCCCTACACCCGGCGGTTCGAGGAGCTGACCGACATCTACAACCGCGGCACCGACCGCCCGCTTAACCCGCACCAACTCTGGCGGCTCATCGCGACGCTGGCGAAGTGAAGGCGGAGGTCCGGCCGACTTTGTGCGTCGCAAATTCATTCAACCCTCGAATCCCGCCCCGCTTTCCTGTAGCTTCAGCCGCATGGTCGGGACGATCCTGTTGACGTTGC
>CAYLSV010000004.1:85365-85636 GCA_964386435.1 uncultured Tepidisphaerales bacterium | reverse complement strand
CGGACGGCGATCCAGGCGGGCGTGGCGGCGGAGAGCAGCCGCGCATCGGCCCAATCGGCACCGTCCGGCGTCCGCGTCTGCAACCGGGCCGCGGCCGCGACGAGGGGGTCGCGGTCGGCGGATGCGTCTGCGTCGAGGCGGGCCAACCGTTTGATCAACTCCGTGATCGGCTGCATCCGGCGAGACTCGTCGCGCACGTCACGCGAAGCGTTCGACACGCTGCCGGCTTCGGTGACCGCTTTCGCGAGGGCGGCGCGGTACGGCTCGTACA
>CAYLSV010000004.1:29626-85269 GCA_964386435.1 uncultured Tepidisphaerales bacterium | reverse complement strand
GAGGGAATCCTGATCAACGTTCCCGGCGGTGACCGTGCCGGCGAGCTGGCTGGCGACGTTCAGATGCCGCGTCGGCAGCGTCCGAGCCAGCGGATAGTCGGCGAACGCGGCCACCGGGAGTTCTGAGGCTTTTGCCTTGAGATCGTCGTTGGCTGCCAACGCACGAACCGCTTCGGCGGCGGCGGCGACGATGCGGCTGGCCTGCTGCCGCTCGTCCGTGTCGCCCGGCTGGACCGCGTCACCGCCTGCTTCAGCCCGTTCGGCGAGACACGCAGCCGCGCCTCCGCCTGCCGCACGTCGGCCGGCAGGGCCGCGACGGCTTGCTCCGTCAGGTCGTTCAGCCGCGTCAGATCCCGCACGTTCGCGACCACGTCGTCGACCGACGCGCTCATCATCCGCGACCCGCCAGGATTCTCCCGCGACGCGGCGAAGGAGCGGGCGTCGTCCACAAATTGCGCCTGCTTCCGGGCGTAGGCGGCTTCGACCGACTGCACCGCGCGGGCGGCGTTGGCGTCGAGGCCACGCGAGCGAAGGTCCGCCGCCGACGGAAGTGCGGCCCGCCGTTCCTTCTGGGCCGTGTAGCGGGCGACGACGTCGAGGAGCTGGTCGCTCAGTTCCGCCTCGCGTCGCGCGGTGGCGAGCAGGGGCGCGACCTCGCGAGCGGTCGCAGCGTCGCCGCCGGCGGCGGAGGCGACGGTGCCCAGACGCTCGAGCTGGCGGAGCTTGTTCAAGCCGGCATCGCGTAGGCGGATGTCGCGGTACAGAGCCAACGCGTCGACGAGCTGATTTTCCGCCACACGCCGCTCGTCCGAGCTCATGCCGGCGACGTTGCCCGCCAGCGCTTCGGCCACGGCGGCGGCGGTGCGGGCGGCGGGTCAAGTTGCTGGCGCAGCTCGAGCGAGATCGGCAGGGCGCGGACGCGTTGCGCAACGTCGTCCATCGAATTGACCGATGTCATAGGCCGCTCCGGCCGCGTCGGGCGTGTCGGCTCTGCGGGCAAGGCCGGCCGCATCTGCGGGAGCTGTGCCGCACCGGCCGGATGTTGCAGGGCACGCAGCGTCATCCGGCCCAGATCCGTCAGCAGGACGTCCGTCTCCGGCGGCTCGGGCTCGACCAGCAGGAACGTCCGCTTGCCGATCGCCTCGGCCGACCCGTCGAGGGCGACCGTCGTCGCCGCATCCGCGGCCGCGATGAGGACGGCAAGGTCGGCGGCACGGAGCACCGCGACCTGGCCGTCGCGCTTGCCCGGGCCTTCCCGCACGGCCACGCGGAGCAGGTGGCGACGCAGCAGGCGAAGATCAATCTGCAGCGCGACCGCATCCCGCGTCGCCCGCGGCGAGCCCGACGCCAGAAGCCGGTCCCGCTCGCGAAGGAGCGCCGCCAGCTCGACTTCAAGCCGTTGCACCTCCGGCCGGTAGACGCGCTCGAGCGATGGCAGCGGCAGCTCCTTCGCCTCGGGCGCCGCCGATCCGACGGAGGCGGCAAGGGCGAGGCAGAGCAGCAGGACGACGCATCGCATCACGGGCAAGCGTACCCGCTGCGGCTGCCCCGCGTGCCGCCAGATTCGGCAGCAACGCGGATGTCGTCGGCCGGGGTACGGTGCGTCCATGCTCTGGCGAATCGCCTACACCATGTCGCTGCTTTGCCTCGCGGCCTGCCTCGTCGGCTGTGCGGGACGATCGACCCTGAAGGAGGACGAGCGGCCGACATCTCGACCGGTGGCGAGCCTCGGCGTCGGGTTCTTCGAGGAGCGTGTCGAGGCTTTCGTGATTCCGCCGACCGGTTGGACGATGGATCCGCCGAAGGTCAGCGACGAGCGGACGCACCTGACCTGGCTGAGCCCGAGTCGAGACACGGCGTACGGCGTCGTCTACTTCAGCGTGCCGACGATCGCTACGCTCTTGCCCGAAGGTCGTTGGCTACACGAGCAGGCGGTCGGCAAGTACGTCGAGGGCTTCCAGGAGGAAGAACCGGACGCGGAACTGGTCGACAACGAGTGGGATGATCGGCTGAACGCGATGCGGGTCGAGGTCGAAGGCGGGCCGTACCACGTGCGGTCGATCCTGGCGCTGCGGGGCGGCTCCGGCTGGAACGTGTACGCCGGCTCGACGCGGGGCGAGCCGATCGTGGAAGAAGAGTACGACCTCGCGGTACAGGCCCGCGAGGCGACGCGGTTCGGGCTGGACGCGGCCGGCGGGCGAGACGCGGCGGTCGAAGCGATGCAGGCCTCGGAGGCCGTACCCGATTCCGGGGAGTGACGCACGAACAGGTCACGCGGAAATCCGCACCGACCGGGAACTACGGCGGCGTCTGCGTGTCCGAAGCCTTGGTAACGGGATGGCCTGCACCGTGGGCCGCCGGATGCCGATGCCTAGTTGAATGGAGGCACTCATGTTGTCGTTTCTCATGCCGAAGAGTTTCTCGAGCCGCTGCCTGCTGGGCGTGGCCGTCGCCGCGGCGGGCACGCTCGGACTCGGCGTCACGCCGAGCGGGGCGAAGTGCTCGGCGCCCGCGACCGCTTCCTCGCCCGCCGGTCGGCCGAGGCACGCGGCGAGCGGTTCCGCGACTCGCCCGCACAACGCATCGACGACCGACGCGAAGCCCGTCGAGCCGTTCGTGACGCGACGCGGCCGCGTTACCAGCGTGGCTACCGCGAGCACCACGGCTACCGCGACCGCCTCCGGCATCGCCCGATCGCGACGCGGCAGATCGAGCATCGCTGCACGACCCGATGTGCCACGGCCTGCTCGCGTCGGGTTACGGTGACGCGGACCGTCGACTACGACCGCGGCGTGCACGGCTTCCGCGACCATCGCCCGACGTACCGGCGGTCGTACCACCCGACGCCGCGCCGCTTCGAGCGGATCCGTACCCGCGACTACTACCGACCGGCGTATCGGCCGCGCGTGCGGTGCGAGTCGACGGTGACGACGCGTCGCTTCTACACCCGGCCGAGCTACCGCCCGGCATACCGCGGCTTCTACCGCGACTGCGGCCCGGAGCTGCGGCTCGACCTGACGCGTCGGGTCGCCCCCGGCTTGACGCTCTCGATCGGCGGACGCCTGTAGCAGCCGCAACGGAATGATGTAGTGGATGGACGCCGCGACTTGCTCGCGGCGTTCGTCTTTTACTCCAGCCGCAATTGGTGCGCAGCCATCTGCCGGTAGCGGCCGTTCATGGCGAGAAGCTCGTCGTGCGTTCCTTGCTCCACGATCCGCCCGGCGTCCATGACGAACAGACGGTCGGCGTCGAGCACAGTGCTCAGGCGATGGCTCACGACGACCACCGTCCGCTCGCCGCGGAGGCGAAGCAGCGTGTCGGTGATGAGCCGTTCGTGCTCCGGGTCCAGCGCACTCGTCGGCTCGTCGAGTACCACGATCGGTGCGTTCGTCAGCAACGCCCGCGCGATCGCGATGCGTTGCCGTTGGCCGCCGGAGAGGTTGGTGCCGCCTTCGCTGATGATCGTCGCGAAACCGTCGTCCATCTTGTCGATAAAGCTCGTCGCCCCGGCGAGTTCGGCGGCGTGGCGGATGTCGTCATCGTGCGCATCGGGCCGGCCGTAGGCGATGTTCTCGGCGACGCTGGCAGGCAGGATCGGGTTCTCCTGCAGGACGAGTGCGACGTGGCCGCGGACGTCGCGCAGCCGCAGGTCCCGGACGTCTTCGCCGCCGAGCGTGATCCGGCCGCCGGTCGGGTCGTAGAAGCGGGGCAGGAGGTTGAGCAGCGTCGTCTTGCCTACGCCTGACGGGCCGACGAAGGCGACCATGCTGCCCGGCTCGATCGTGAAGTCGACGCCGTCCAGCACCCGCTCGCCCCCTTCTTTGTAGGTGAAGCCGACGTCCTCGAACGCCAATGCCCGCGGGGCAGGCGGCATCGCTTTGGCGTTGGGCGAATCGGCCACCGTCGGGTCGCGATCGAGCACTTCGAACACCCGCTTCACCTGCACGCTCGCCGACTGCAAACCCGCCGCCGAGCCGGAGAGTTCGTTCAACGGCTGGTACAGGCCGCCGAGGTAGCTGACGAAAAGAAAGAGCGAGCCCGGCTGCAGCTCCTGCTGCACGACGAGATAGCCGCCGTATCCGAAGACGGCCGCCGCGCCCGTGGCGAGCGTGGTACCGAGGACGAGCCAGTACAGGATTTCCTGCCGGTGCAAGGCGAGCGAGGCGTCGACATAGCTCCGCACGCTCGTGCCGAACCGCTTGGCCTCGTCCTCTTCCCGACGAAACGCCTGCACCAGCCCGACCGCCTGCAGCGACCGCTGGATCGCCGTCGTCACCGTCGCGTCGGCCGACCGTTGGGCGACGTTGTACCGCTCGAGCCGCGCCCCGAACCGCGTGATCGTCAGGTACAACGCCGGCACCACGAGAAACGCCAGCAGCGTCAGCTTCCAATTCAGCCCGACCATCACCGTCAGCGTCAACACGAGTGCGACGACGTTCGTGAACCAGCCGGTGATGGTCTTGAGGATGCCCTGCACGCCGTGCGTGTCGTAGCTGAGCCGGTAGATCGCGTCGCCCTGCGGCACGCTGCGGTGGTACTGCAAGCCGAGCATTTGCAGCTTCTGGAACAGCTCCGCCTGCGCCCGCGTCCGCCCGGTGTAGCCGAGGACGATGTTGATCATCGCCTGCCACGCCTGCAGCAGTTCCTTGAACAGTCGCAAACCGAGCATGAGCCCGAACAGCACGAGCACCGTCGTCATCGACTCCCCCCGCGGCACCCAATCGAACAGCCGATACACCAGCCCGTCGCCCCGGCCGCCCTCGCCAAAACTGTTGATGAAAATCGCCAGCGGCACCGGCGCCAAGAGCCCCAGCCCCGTCATCACGATGATCAGCGTCAGCGACAGCCCGATCCGCCCGGCATCGGCCCGGTAGAACCCGAGCGACCGCCGCAACACCTCCCGCATCCCCGGCTCCACCGCCCCCCGCCCGGCCTCATCAGCGTCCGACACGCCGCCACCGTACGAGCAGCAACCCCCAGCGGCAACAACCGTCAACTTGACAGCCGCCCCGCGACTTGTCATCGAATGTCGCACTTTTCAAGGTTGTGCTTCAGCAGCAGCCTGTTACCGTGGCTTGCGGGCGACCTCAGGACGGGCCGCCACCCGCCGATCTACCCAGCAGCAAAGGGGCTTCTCCACATGGTTACTGCTTTTTCACGTCGTCGCACCCCCCCCCCCACGCAATCCATCGCGCGGTGACTGAGGTGCTCGAGGCCCGCCGCCTGCTCTCGGGCACGCCCGTCGCCACGGCCGCGTTCGACGTCGACGCACCGCAGCAGGCGATCCGCTTCGACCTCGACCCCGCCGCCAACCTCCCGGCCCCGCAGGCCGACTGGTTCAGCGTCCACAACCTCAACACGCAGTCCGAGGTGCCGTTCGCCCACACCAGCGCCGGGCAGGCGACCACGCTCACCTTCCCCACGGACATCGCCGGCGCCCCGAACACTCCCGCCACGCTGCCCAGCGGCAACTACGACGTCCGCCTCGACGCCCACGCCGCCGGCAAGATCGCGGGCGACGGCTTTGCCGACGCCGAGCTGAAGACCTTCTTCCTCGCCGGCGACGCCAACCGCGACCGCAAGGTCGACCTCGCCGACTTCGGCATCCTGCGGGCCCACTTCGGCGACCAAGGCGTCACCCACAGCCAGGGCGACCTCAACTACGACGGCACCGTCAACCTCGCCGACCACGGCATCCTGCGGGCCAACTTCGGCACCACCCTGCTCACGCCTCCGCCCAACGACGCCCACATCATTGCCCTGAACAATGGCCATGACGCCATCACCGTTACCCGCGGCGTGTCCGCGACCATCGGTACCATCAACACCCTTCCCGGCGGCTTCGGCGAAAGCGGTACTGCTGGCGGCCCCGTCGGCACCTCGGGCAGCGGCGGCACCGGCGGTAGCAGCGGCACTTCCGCCGGCAGCGGCACCCTGGGATCGACGCCCGACCAGTGGATCATCTACCGCAGCCCCACCGGTGGCAACGACTACCGCTACGCCGCCTCCATCCCCGGCAACCAGTTTTCCTGGACCGACCATTATGTCGATGAAGGAACCCGCTACTGGTACCGCATGCGCCCCTGGACCGAGGCCGAGGGCCTGGGCCACACCACCCGCGAGCAGTACGCCGTGACCACCCTCCAGCCGCCCACGCAGGTCCGCTCCAGCGCGATCAACGACACCGAGGTGACGGTCGAGTGGAACCCCGCCGCCCACAACACCACCGGCTACCGCATCACCCGCGTCCTGCCCGACGGCACCCGCGGCGCCACCTGGACCATTGACGCCACCACCGCCCGCCACACCTTCACCGACCCAGAGGCCTCTCAAGCCAGCCACTACGAGGTCGAGGCCTTCACCAGCGACCAAACCTCCGCCCCCGCCGGCCACGCCGGCGGCCACCTCACCGCCCCCACCGGCGTCACGGTCCGCCGCGACACCAAAAGCACCTACAGCGTCCTCTGGGCCGGCACGCACCCCAACACCGACGAGGTGCACCTCTACGCCAACCGCCCGGGGCAAGAGCCCAAGTTCTGGGCCAGCGCCCCCGCGTCGGCCGGCGAGGTCGCCTTCAACTACGCCGCGGCGGGCGTGTTCACGCTGTCGCTCGTCGCCTTCGACGCGAACGCGGCCCCTGCGGGCTCGGACGACGGGGCAGCCAACGCCAGTGCTCGAGAAGAATCCGGAAATACCGATGCCGACAAGCTCCCACATCTTGATCGAACAGACCACATTCTTGTGATGGAAAGCGCGGCAATTGGCGTCGGGCAAAACGGAGGCGTTGAAGTAGGCATGAGCCCGAGTGTGAAGCTGCAGGACAACATAACCTGGCGGTCCGAAATCACGAAGATCCCGCCGCATCACAAAATGCTCGTTGATGCGACACTATCCGTCAACGTTGGTGGCACATTCACGCTGCAAGTCGGTGACGAGAGCAGATCAGTAAGCGGTCCAAAAGGCTCCGGCCACTCGCTCAGCCTGCACTTCAAACATACAGGTGATACGGCCGAAATTAGCATCACGTTCAATGCGTCAGAGCAACCCCCGGCAGGTATACCCGCAGCGAAGATTGCGGAGGTTGGCGTGACTTTTGCCAGTCACTTAGTAGATGTTAGTGTACTAGCTAACAATGTTCTCTCGGAGAATGAAAGAGAATTTGGACGAGGCGAAGCCTCGGTGACGAACTCAGATCTTCTTTTGGACGATGAGCAGATCATTGTCGATTTGCTTCAAGATACGAGCTTTGATGACGATCACAAGCCTGTCGTAGATGGACTTTCAGATGTAAGTTGGACACCATCGGTAACATTGACCAAAGCATTTCCAAGAATGCGATTTGAAGTTCGTGCCGAAGAAGACCAAGAAACAGACGGCAAAGAGAAGGACAAACCGGAGGATCCTGAATCAATCGCACAGTTTGGGGAGTACATCGACAACGGAACAGAATGGTTGCCCTTGACAGGTGTTCCACGTGCCGGGGCAGTCGCTCGATCTGAAAGCTCAGCCATCTACAAGATTAAGGACGATGCACGATGGTTCTACCACGATTGGGAGGAAGCACGCCAAGTACCATGGCATGAGATCGATGTCGATCATCGGTTTGTGGCTGACAATCGTTTTGCAACCCACTGGAAATTTGCGGAGTTCGCTGGGACGGATGGCGCAAACTGGGGCGAAGACTTTCACTTTTCTTACGGGTTTGTCGTTACGAGATCAATTGATGTAAACTTCGGATTCGGCTTTGAACCAGCTACGCTTGGGGTTGGTTCGTCAACTGGTAATGAATGGACTTTCGGTGGCCAACCACCTCTCATCATCGGCATGAAAAATAAGATTACGCGGGCACAGGGTTGGGTCATGATGTCGCAATACCAGCTTGCGCACTATTCCGATGATGGCGAATTAATACAAGTTCATCGGAGTCAAGGTCCGTACCACATACTGAACGATCATTTCCACACTTCGGCTCGACTACAACGCGAATGGCTAGATGAAGATAGCGAAGATGCAGTCGGTCTGCACGATAAGATCCCCGACAATCCATTTCTGCGAGGCCCACGGTTGTACCCAAGCGACAAGCCGGTAGACGAGTGAGCTGAAATGACAAAGCCAACACTGATACTTGTTTTTTCGACAATGCTGGCAGTCAGTTTGCTGCCTCATGTACTTATTCTGCTAGTACCATGGTTTGCTGACGCTGATCGAGCGATAGAAATTGGACCCGTCGTTGTTCATAATCGAAGTTCGGCAATAGTTATCAGCCCTCATGATCTTGAACCTAAGGACACACATGCTCATTTTGAAGAGAACGATTTCCTTTCACCAATCATTATCCGACGGCAGTTTCAGACAGATGGAGTTTTAGCTATTGGGGAAAGATCCACCTTCGTCATACGAAAACGACGTGCAAGTGCGTGGTCTGCGTTTGTGTCACTCCTATTAGCTGTCATCTTCTCCTGGCTATACGCAAAACGGGGTGATAAAGGAGTTGGGGGTCGGAAAAGGGGTCGGGTCGGAAAAGGGGTCGGGAGTCAATAACTGCGGCTAGCCTGGCGGGGCCGGGTCGCTGGACCGGTGGGTGGCGAGGACGCCCAGGTGCTTCCAGCGGCCGTGGGTGAAGCGGGTGAACATCCAGACGCCCAGGGTGATGCCGTAGAGCATGGCGGCGAGCCAGGGGCCGAAGACGCCGAGGGTGGGGAACTGGTAAGCCATGAGGAAGCCGCCGCCGATCATGACGAGCCAGCAGAGGGCGCCGGTGAACAGGGCGGGAACGAGCGTGTCGCCAGCGCCGCGCAGGGCGTGAGCGTAGGTGATGTACAGGGCGTCGAAGAACTGGTAGAACGCCGCAACCGCCAGCAGCAGCACGCCCAGGCGGACGACCTCCGGCTCGTCCGTGAACACCTGCATCAGCGGCCGGCCGAAGCACAGGAACGCCACGCCGCAGATCGCCAGCCAGATGCAGACGATCTTGAAGCCCAGATGCGCCCGCTGGGCGGCGAGGTCCGGGCGGCGGGCCCCGACGTAGCGGCCGACCAGGGCCGTGACGCCGACGCTGATGCCGATGGCCGGCAGGAAGCTGGTGATCATGTACCGGAACATGAACGCGTTGGCCGCCATCGCCGCCTCGCCGAACGGGGCCATCACGGCGGTCAGGAAAACCGTCCAAGGCCACACGTCGGCCGAGAACTGCAAGCCGCTGGGCAAGCCGACCCGCAGCAGCTTCGCCATCGCCAGCCGCCGGGGCTTCCAATCGAGCGTGCCGAACCGCCGCATGCTCGGCAGCGCCACGACGACGATCAGCACGGCCATCTCAACGACGGCCCCGAGGTTCGTCGCCCACCCGGCCCCGCGCAAGCCGAGTTCCGGCAGGCCCAACTCGCCGAAGATCAGCGCGTAATTGCCCAGAAGGTTCGTGCCGATGCCGGCCAGCGCGGCGATCATGGCCCACTTCGCCTGGTCGATGGCGATGACGAACTGCCCCAGCGCCGCCGCGATGAGCCGGAACACCGTGCCCAGCAGCAGGATCTGGTAGTACGGCACCTGCAAATCGACGAGGTCGGCCGAGTGTCGGACGGCGTTGAAGTACCACCCGCCCGCCGGCCACGCGAGCATGATGAGGGCGGCGAAGATCAGCGAGAACCACACGCCCTGCCACATGAACCGGCCGCAGCGGGCCGGGCGTTGGGCGCCGTAGGCCTGGCTGGCGAGGGCGTTGACGATGGTGACGGTGCCGACGCCGATGCAGGTGACGGCGAAGCTGAGGAAGCCGCCGTTGGTCGCGGCGGTGGCCTGGAGCGGCCCGGTGCCGCGGGCCTCGCCGTAGGCGGCGATCATGGCGACGTCGGTGAACTGCATGGCCGTGTAGCCGACCATTTGCACCATCGTCGGCCCGGCGACGGCCATCAGCTCCTTGAGCGGGCTGGCGTGGCCGGCGGGCAGGGATGGCGATGAGTCGCTTCGAGACACGGCACCCCGGCACCTCGGCTTGACCTGCCGCCGCCGGGCCGCCACTCTAGCCGGCATGTTGCCCCGCAAACCCGCGACAACCGTGATTCTGCCGCTGCTGCTGCTGGCCCTGGCTGTGTGCCCGCTCATCGGCTGTGAAAAGCAGATCGAGGACGCCCGAACCACGCCCGCGGACGGCCCACTGCTGGCCGACGGCCGCTAAGGCGTCACCGCCGTCACCCGCTCCCATTGCAGCCGCAGGACGAACCGGGCACCGCGCGGCCGCACCTCGGTGGGTGGGGCGTCGTCCCCGATCGTCACCTCCGCCGCGGGCAGCCCCTCGTCGGGCCGCCAGTCGAGCGAGCGGACCGCCTCCAGCCGCAGCGTCTCGCCCGGCCGCAGCGTGAGGTGGGCCGGCCACGTTTCGGCCACTTCGCCGTCGACCCGTTCGCCTCGGGCGTCGAGGCGGAGCCAAACCTTTGTTTCCGTCGGCTTGTCCGGCACGAACGCCACCCGCGTCAGCCGCCACAGCAGGGGTTCGGCCGCCAGAGCTCCCGGCACGTCACCGCCCTCGGCGAGTTGCCGCGCGAGTTTTCGCATGGCCGCCGGATCGTCCGTCAGCCGCTCCACGCCGGTTGGTCCCTCGCTCAGCCACGCTTCGGGCGGCACGGCGTAGGTCCGACAGATCGTCACCTCGCCCACGCGGTCCTCAAGCGCCGCCGGCAACTTGTCGGCCGGCGGGTCGATGAGGGCGAGTTGCTCCACCGAGCCCGCCGACGCCGCGAGGGCCGTGAGCAGCAGCGGCGTCTGCCCCGGCAACGCCGCCACCCGCGGCGGCACCGGCTCGTTCGCCAGCACGATCGCCAGCGCCCTCGCCGCCGAATCCCGCGCCGCCCCGGCGTCATCCGGCCCGACGAAATCCTCGCCGACCATTATCACCCGCGCCGCCGGCAATGGGTCGTTGGCGGGCTCTGCACACCCGACCACCAGCGCCAGCAGCAAAAACGGCAGGAGACGCGGCACGCCGAATGCTATTCCCCCGCCGCCACACCCGGCCGAGCCCGATTGGCGCGGAAACATCTTGCCACGTTCGGCGTCCTTCGGGTACAACACCCAACCGCCGACCCTGAAGGAGCAGAGACCCGCATGGCCGCCCCGGCCGATGATTTCGACGTTCGCGACGAACCCGACGAGGACAGCTATGGGCTGTTTAAGGGTACGCCGTGGCACAACCGCCCCGACGCCGACGCCCACGTCGCGCGGGCCCGCGCCCTGCGCCGCGCCGGCGACCCGTCGGCCGCGTTGCGGGCCTTGGGCGACGACGCGTCGATCGCCGGCCTGTTCGAGCGCGGCTTGTGCCACGAGGCCGCCGGCGACCCCGCCGCCGCCGCGGAGATGTACCGGCAGACGGTTGACCTCGATTCGGCCCATGCCCCGGCGCTGAACAACCTTGGGGCCGTGCTGCACGCGCTGGGCGATTACGACGCGGCCGTCGCCGCCCTTGACGCCTGCCTGGCAGTGGACGGCGGCTTCACCATCGCCCACGCCAACCGCATCCTGACGCTCGCCGAGCTCGGCCGGCACGACGAGGCGGAGTCGGCGTTTTACCTGCTGCTCACCCGCGACGACCGCGAGCCGCGGGCCTACTTCCACGTCGCCCATTCGCTGGCCCACCGCGGCAAGTGGGAGAAAGCCGCGTGGTGTCTGCGCCGCACGCTCGAACTCGACGCCGCCGGCCGCAGCAGCGTCGTTTCGACCGGCTTGGTCCACCTCAAGCTCGGCGACGCGCTGGCCGCCCTCGATGATCAGGACGCCGCCGCCGGGCAGTACGAGCAGGCGATCGCGCAGCTCGCCGACGATGATTTGGCGCTCCCTGAGGTGCTGGCGAAGCTGGCGGAGGTGCGGCTGGACTTCGGCGAGCGGACCGCCGCCGGCCCGACGATCCGCCGCTTGCACCGCCTCGCGCCCGACGCCCCGGCCGCGCGGGCGCTGATGGGCCGGCTGCTGTTGCTCAAGGGCGACGTCGCCGCCGCCGAGCCGCACTTGCTGGCCGCCAACGCCGCCGACCCGACGCTGCTGGGCGTGCAGCTGGGGCTCGCCCGCGTCAGCCACTGGCGGAACGATCCGGCCGCCGCCCACCGGCACCTTCACGCCGAGCTGCGCATGCGTGGCGATCATGCCCCGGAGTCGGTGCTGGCCGACGTCACCAAGCTCGCCGAAACGCTGGGCGATGCCCACCTCGCCGCCGTGGTTCTGCGTCGCCGCGCCGCCGCCCGGCCGGATAACGCCCGGCTGTGGCTCAAGCTGGGCGCGGCCGAATGTGACATGAACCACCTCGACCAAGGCATTGCCGCCACCCGCGAGGCCGTCGAGGTCGACCCGACGCTCGTCCCCGCGTGGCACAACCTCACCTTGGCCCTTGGCCGCCAAGGCGACATCGCCGCGAGCAAAAAGGCCCTCCGCCAAGGCCTTGCCCTCGCCCCCAAAAACCCCGCCCTCCGCCGCCTCAGTTGGCGCATCCGCCTGCGCCACCTCGTGCGGCTTTGAGGCAACCTGGTTTGCCTGTCTTGATCCGCGCGGGTCGTCGAAGTGAAGCCTTGTCGCACGGTCGGCCGATGTTCTTTTTATGGCCCGGCGGAGCAGCAGGCGTGGCAAGGCCCGGCGGCGGGCGGCCGAGGCGGCGCGCGATCCGTTCGCCCGGCGGCGGGTGCGGTTCGAGCAGATCATGCGACCACTGGGGTGGTGGGGCGAGTTCTCGGCGCTGCCGAAGGAGTGGCAGGCGTGGTTCTTCAAGCGGAAGGTGCCCGACGCCGTGGTGCGGCTGGATCTGTCGCGGCGGTGGCGCGGCGAGGCGGCCGAGCTGACGAAGAAGTTCGAGGCGGCGATGGCCGAGGCGACGTACGAGCTGGACGGGCAGGCGTACCCGGCCCGCACGTTCTTCAGCGTCATCGAGACGCTCACCCGTTGCTGCACCCAGCGGCCGGGGGCGGTGTTGCCGCCGGCGGTAAGCGCGTTCGTTGAGCGCGTCGGGCCGATCGTGCAAGAGATGCGCGGCGACGAGATGATGCGGGCGTCGTTCGAGATGTACAAGCAGCTGGCCCACGTCGCCGCGGCCCGCAGCCGGATCGACGGCTGCTTCCTCACGCTGAGGCTCCACCGCCGCGTCGGCGAGTACAACGAGTTGATCACCGAGATCGTCGTCGCCGAAGAGCCGGCGCAGACCCGACGGATCGCCGTCGACGGCAAGCCTCGCCCGGCGCACCGGGTGGGCGTCGAGAGCCCCGACGGGAGCGTGAGGTGGGCGGCGTGGACGGACGCGCAGTGCGCCGACGGCCGAACGACATCTGGCGGCGACCGGCCGGTGTTCGTTCAGGGGCACGCGCTGCACGAGCTGCGCAAGCGGATCGCCTTGCCGCCGATGCGGCCGCACCTCGACGCCTGGCTGGCGCACAACCTCGCCGAGCCGGAGTTGATCGAGCGGCAGCGCGGCGGCGCGTGGCTGGCGGCGTTCAAGCTCGGCGAGCAGCGGCTGGGCTACTTCGTGTGCGAGCCGCTAAGCGACTGCGTGCTGGTCCGCACGTTCCTGTTCCTGACCCACCCGGCCGTCCCCGAGGGCCGGCGGCTCAAGGAGAAGCTGCACCTGGCGAGCGGCGTCGCGCAGTGGCTCGGGCTTCACGAGCTGACGCCGTACACCCGCACCGATTTGCGCGACGACGACGAACTGGTCGCCCTGTTCCGCGAGTGCGGCTGCGGCCACTTGTTTGAGTTGGACGAGGAGTGCTACGCCCCGGACCCCAAACCCTTCGCCGCCGAGGTGCAAAAGTACGTGAAGGCGGCGGCGTGATTCAAGACGTCGGAACTTCGCCGAAGTGCGTGCGTCGCTGAGATCCCCACCGCCGCGTAGCGGCGGGGCTACGGCGATCTCCCTCCTGCTCGAAAAGCGTGTGTAGCCCCGTCGCTACGCGGCGGTGGGGGTCTCAGCGACGCACGGGTTCCAGCCACGTCACCCAAACTTCCCTACCGTCGCCCATGAGCGAGCGTCACTGGGACATCGGCATCGTCGGCGGCGGCGCGGCGGGGTTGGCGGCGGGCATCTTCGCCGCCGAGGCCGACCCGGCGGCGCGGGTGGCGGTGTTCGACGGGGCGAAGAAGGTTGGCGCAAAAATCCTCGTCGCCGGCGGCGGGCGGTGCAACGTGACCCACCACGCCGTCAACGCCCGCGACTACAACGCCGCCACGCGGAACGTGGTGAAAAACGTCCTGGCGAGCTTCACCGTGAAGGACACGATCGACTGGTTGGCGTCGATGAACGTCACGCTCAAGCGTGAACCGACCGGCAAGCTTTTCCCGACGACGGACAAGGCACGAACCGTGCTCGATGCGCTTCTCCACCGGCTGGCCGAGCGCGGGGCGACGCTGCTCACCGAACACCGCGTCGAGAACGTCCGCCACGACGGCGGGTTCCTGCTCGACACCTCCGGCGGGTTGCACCGCTGCGGCCGTTTGATCCTCTGCACCGGCGGCCGCAGCCTGCCCAAGACCGGCAGCGACGGCGGCGGCTACCAGCTCGCCCGGCAGCTCGGGCACACGATGGACGTCGATGCCACGCACGCCGCCCTCGTCTCGATGACGCTGCAGCAGCACTTCCCCCACGGCGAGCTCCGCGGCATCAGCCACGACGTCGAGATCACCACCACGGCCGACGGCAAGCCGGTGGACAAGCGGGCCGGCAGCCTGCTGTGGACGCACTTCGGCCTCAGCGGCCCGGTGGTGATGGACGCCAGCCGGCACTGGCTGCACCACAAGGCGAACGGGCGGGCGGTGGAGTGGTTCGCAAGCCTGATCCCCGGCGAGCGACACGAGACGGTGGACGCGATGTTCGTGAAGCTCGCCGAGAAGACGCCGAGGTTGCCGGTCCGCGGCGTGCTGCGGCAGTGGGGCGAGGGCGGCGTCAGCACCCGCCCGCCGCTGCCGGAAAAGGTTGCCGAGGTCGTGCTGAAGCTCGCCGAGGTCGACGGCAACACGCCGCTGGCGCAGCTGAAGAAAGCCGACCGCAAGCGGCTGGTGAAGCACCTCGTGAGCCTGCGGCTGCCCATCGAGCAGGACCGCGGCTGGAACCACGCCGAGGTCACCGCCGGCGGCGTGCCGCTGGACGAAGTTAGTTGGAAGACCATGGGCAGCCGCAAGATCGACGGGTTGCACCTCGCCGGCGAGATCCTCGACGTCGACGGCCGCATCGGCGGCTTCAACTTCCAATGGGCCTGGGCCACCGGCTACCTCTCGGGCCGCGCCGCCGCGTTGGCGTGCCGCGCCGCCAGGACGCCCACCGCCGCCTAGCCACGGCACGACAGCCGCGTCCGAGCCGGGTTAGAATTCGCCCATGACGTTGCTCGCTCCGCCGCCGCGAAAGCCAAAGGCCGCCGACCCGCCGAGGGGGCACTGGTCGATCAGCAACCTTCTCGAGCAGCTCGGCGGCGTCTCGCCCGATCGCGTGATCGCCGACCCCTTGCCCGGCACCGTGACCGAGGCGTTCTACGAGAAGATCGACGGCCGCGTGGACGGCTTCCTGGTGGAACTGGTGGCCGGCACGCTGGTGGAGAAAGCCGTGGGAATGAACGAGAGCCGGGTCGGCGGGAACTTCTTCGGCTTCCTGTGGAACCACGTCCGCCGGCTGGAGCTGGGCGTCGTCGCCATGGCCGACGGCATGGTCCGAATGAGCGGCGGCAACGTCCGCATGCCCGATGTCGCGTTCTACGCGATAGGCGATTACCCCAATGGTGTCCGGCCGCGGCAAGCGATCACCACCCTCCCGCCGCGGCTCATTGTCGAGGTGCTCAGCGAGGACAACACCGCCGCGGAGATCGCGATGAAGCTGGCCGAGTTCTTCGCCAGCGGCTGCCGGTTGGCGTACGTGATCGACCCGCGGACCCGCACGGCTCAACGGCACACCGCCGCGAACGAGTCGACCCTCGTTCCCGCCGAGGGCGAGCTGGACGGCGGCGAGGTGCTGCCGGGCTTCGCGGTGAAGCTGGCAGACTTGTTCGAGGACGAGGCGTGACGATGAGATGCAATGCGTCACCGCCCGTGCCTCGTCATGCGGATTTTTGATATTGATTGTCGTCGAAGTCCGATTTTCACCGTTCACTTCTGCGGCCACTCCCCCGACGTTGGGGGAAATGGCCAGCCACCTCACATCCCGCCCGTCGGCCGAAGCCTTGGAACCCCGCCGCCTGCTCGCGGGCGGCAACTTGCTCGGCGACGTCGCCGGCGGGTTGTTTGGGCCGCTGTCGATCGACGGGTTGCGGCAGGGCGAGGGCGGCATGGTCGCCGAAGCGCGGCTCGACTTGCCCGGCGGTAGCTTGCCGATGGACGTGCCGGCGACATTGTCGCAGACGCAGGGCGGCGAGTCGGAAACGCTTATCAACCTCACGCTCGGGCCGCTGGATCTGGAGCTGCTCGGGCTGCGGGTGCGGCTGGAGCAGGTGCGGCTGCAGCTCATCGCCGAGGCCGGGCCGGGCAAGGTGTTGGGCAACCTGGTCACGCAGCGGCTGGCCGACGGCAGTTTGCTCGACGGCCTGAACCTGGGCCTCGCCGGGTTGGGCGGCGTGGGCGGGCTGACCGGCGACGCGGTTGGCAACGCCTCGGGCGAGCAGGCGACTACCGATCTGCCCGCCGCCGCCAACTCGGCGCTGGCGAGTCTGGGGAGCGTGCTGGGCGGGATGACGGGCGACGCCGGGCGGGCCTCGGGCGACGAAGGGCTGAACGTGTTGCGGCTGTCGCTGGAGCGATTGGAGCTGTCGGTGCTCGGGCTGACGCTCGAGACGCTGGCCCCGGTGCGGCTGAATGTCGACGCCGTCCGCGGGCCGGGCAAGTTGCTGGGCAATCTGCTGGCCGAACTCGCGTCGCTGACCGACCCGCTGCTGGCCGAAGGCACCGGCGGCTCGGGCGAAGGCGGCGGCCCGACCTCGTCCTCCTCCGGCAGCGGTTCGTCCGGGAACGGGCTGCCCGGCGGCACGTCGGAGCTGCTGAGCCTGGCCGTGGAGCGGCTGAACCTGACGCTACTCGGGCTGCGGCTCGATCTGAACCTCGACCTCGTGCTCGGGGCTCGGCAGGGGGCGCTGCTGGGCGACGTGCTGCTGAGCACGCTCTCCCGTGTTCAGGAACAGCTCGGCGTCGAGGCGTACAGCGGCATGCTCGGCAACCTCGCCGGCGACACGACCGGCGACCTGATCACCAGCAACTTGCCGGACATGCCCGGTAGCGGCACGGGCGGCACGGGCGGCACTGGTGGCACGGGCGGCGGGCTCGGTGGCGGCATGGGCGGCGTCGGCGTGCGGCCGGGGACGTACTCGATTCTCGATTTGCAGCTCGATGCGCTGGCGCTGGACTTGCTCGGACTGATCGTGCAGACGCGGGCGCCGGTGAGCGTGGAGCTGTCGGCCGAGGCCGGGCCGGGTAAGCTGCTGGGCAACGTCTTGGCGGCGACGGTCGGCGGGCTTGATGGCCTGCTCGATCAGGGCGGCGGCAACCCGGGCGACGACCTCGGTGGCGGCTCGGGCACGGGCGGCACGCTGCCGGGGCGGTCGGCGGCGAGCGGCATTGCGGCGCAGTCGGCCGACGCCGCCATCGGCACCCGCAACCGCGACACCGGCGTCGGCTACTTCGACAACGGCGACTCGCTGACGTTCAACGAAGTTGACTTCGGCAACGGTGCCGACCAAGTCACCGCGCGGCTGGCGGTGCCGAGCGACTACGCCGGGCAGGCGATGGAGCTGCGCCTGGGCGGGCCGAACGGCGAGAAGATTGGCACGATCCGCCCCGCGGCCACCGGCGGGTGGAACGACTTCGCTGATCAAAAGTTCACCCTCGACCGCCCGGTCAGCGGCCGGCAGACGCTGAGCGTCGTCGCCCGCGGCGGCGACGCGGTGGGCAACCTCGACCGCCTGACCTTCGGCCAATCGCAGCCGGCGTCGAAGCGGGTGGAGGCCGAGAGCTTCGCCAGCAGCCGCGGCACCGACCTCCGACCCGGCGGCAAGGCGGTGGGCAGCGTCGACGCGGGCGATACGCTGCGGTACGACAACGTCGACTTCGGCAGCGGCACCCGCGCCTTGGACGTGAACCTCGCCGTCCCCGCCGAATACGCCAACGGCGGCATCCGCCTGCGCGTCGGCGGCCAAAGCGGCGAACAGGTCGGCCTGCTCCGCCCGGTTCCCACCGGCGGCTGGAACGCCTACCAGACCCAGCGGGTCGAACTCGCCCGCGAGTTGTCGGGTAAGCAAACGCTCTACCTCGAGGGCGAGGGCGGCCGTGGCGGACTGGCGAATTTCGACTGGTTCGAGCCGGCCGACTGATGGGCCATCTGGTAAAATCCGCCCATGACCCTGCTCGCTCCGCCGCCGCCGAAGAAGCCCAAGCCGCAGGCCGCCCCGGCTCCCGCGCCGCCGTTCAAGCCCCGCACGGCCGCCGATCTGCTGGCGAGCCTTGGCGGCGTGTCGCCGGATCGCGTCATCATGAACCCGCCGCCGGGCACGGTGACGGGCGACTACTACGTTGCGATCGACGGCCGGGTGGACGGCATGCTGGTGGAATTGGTGAACAACACGCTGGTGGAGAAAGCCGTGGGAATGAACGAAAGCCGGATCGCGATGAACTTCGGCACCGACCTCAACATGCACGTCCGCAAGCACAAGCTCGGCTTCATCGCCGGCGAGGCGGGCACCGTCCGGATGATCGAGGGCAACATGCGGATGCCGGACGTGGCGTTCTACGCGAAGGCCGACTACGTCGACGGCCAGCGGCCCACGGCGAAGGTGCCGACGATCCCGCCGCGTCTGGCGGTGGAGGTGCTCAGCGAGGACAACACCGCCGCAGAGATCGCGATGAAACTCGCCGAGTTCTTCGCCAGCGGCTGCCGGTTGGCGTACGTGATCGACCCGCGGACCCGCACGGCTCAACGGCACACCGCCGCGAACGAGTCGACCCTCGTTCCCGCCGAGGGCGAGCTGGACGGCGGCGAGGTGCTGCCGGGCTTCGCGGTGAAGCTGGCAGACTTGTTCGAGGACGAGGCGTGACGCTCACCGTGTGATGCTCACCCGCCGAAGTGCTTCGGCAACGCCGCGTTGAAGCGGGGGAGGTCGCCGGGGTGGCGGGCCGTGAGGAGGTTGCCGTCGATGACCGTCGCCTCGTTCACCCACGTCGCCCCGGCGTTGCGGAGGTCGGTGGCGATGCCGGGGAAGCTGGTCAGGCGGCGGCCGCTCAGCACGCCGACTTCGGTCAGGATCCAGTGGGCGTGGCAGATCGCGGCCACCGGCTTGTCCTGGGCGAAGAACGCGCTGACGAACATCGCCGCCGTCGGGTCCTGCCGCAAGGCGTCGCCGTTGAGCGGCCCGCCGGGCAACAGCAGGGCGTCAAACCCGCCGTCGAACGCCTCGGCCAAGCTCGCCTGCACCGTCTGATCGACGTTGAACGTCTCGCCCCAGTCGGTGAAGTTCCATCCCTTGATCTCGCCGCCATGGGGCGCGATGAGCACCACCTCGGCCCCGGCCTCCTCCAGCGCCGCCCGCGGCGAGGTCAGCTCGATCTGCTCCACGCCGTCGGTGCACAGGATCGCCACCCGCTTGCCGCTGAGCGAGACGACGTCCTCGACATCGTCCTCCGGCTCCTCGACGGCGGGCTCCTCCACCTCCACGACCTCGGCGGGCGGCGTCTTGGCGGGCGTCTTCTTGCGGCTGGTCTTGCGGGCCATGCGAGTTTGTAGTCGCGCGGCAGCGCGAAAGTGAGCGGCAGCCGCAATTTTCTCAGCGAACCGCCGTTTGGCCGAACATGAAGCCGCTGCACAGCCTGCTCGTCGTCGGTCTGCTGGCCGCCCCATCGCTTGCCCACAACGGACATGCCGCACCCGATGATGCCGAGCACGCCACCTGGCGGGTCGAGGGCGAACACCGCGTCGTCGAGTCGAGCGGGTTGCCGGACCACGAGCCGGGGGAGTTTCCGAACCAAGGCAACCCGAACGCGATCCGGCCGCAGGCGCACGAGTTTCGCATGCCCATGGAGCCGACGCGGCTCGAACGGCCGCGGTCGGCGCAGGGCTGGACGTTCGGCGTGGCGATCAACGGCGTGCCGTTCGATCCATTTACCGGCGAGACATGGCAGGGCGACCGCGACTGGCGATACGAAGCCCTCACCGGCGGCCCGACCCTCGGCATGGACGGCCACAACGCCCACGTCCAGCCGACGGGCAACTACCACTATCACGGCCTGCCGACGGGGCTTGTCCAGCGGCTTGAGGCCGAGCAGGACGAGCCGTTGATGCTGCTCATCGGCTACGCCGCCGACGGGTTTCCGATGTACGCGAACGTCGCCCATGAGGACGCCGACGATGCCGAGTCGCCGCTGGTGGTGATGACGCCGAACTGGCGGATTAGACCCGGCGCCCGCCCCGGCGGCCCCGGCAACGCGCACGACGGTTTGTTCGTGCAGGACTGGGAGTATGTCGAGGGGCTGGGCGATCTGGACGAGTGCAACGGCCGGGTGGGCGTGACGCCGGAGTTCCCCGAGGGCACGTACTACTACATCGTCAGCGAGGCGTACCCGTTCGTCCCACGGTTCTTCCGCGGCGAGCCGGACGAGAGCTTCCGAAAACGCCGCGGCGGTCCAGGCGGTCCCGGCATGAACGAGCGGCGCGGCAACCGCCCGCCGCCACGCGAGGGACGGGGCGGGCGACGTCAGGGTCCGCCACGTCGCTGAAGCCCCAACCGCTGCGGTAGCAGCGGGGCTACGCACGCAGTCCGACCGCGTTGTGGTTCGTGCGTAGCCCCGCTGCTAGGCAGCGGTGGGGGCTTCAGCGACGCCCGCACCTCGGCCCGGCCGCGTCGCGAACCGCCGTTGACAAGTGCGCGTTCGTCGGGTTCGATGGCGGACCATGCCACGACCCGTCACACTCTTCACCGGCCAGTGGGCCGATCTGCCGTTCGAGACGCTTTGCGAGAAGGCCAAAAGCTTCGGCTACGACGGCCTGGAGCTCGCCTGCTGGGGCGACCATTTCGACGTCGTCCAATGCCTCGAGGACGACGGCTACGCCCAAACCCGCTGGGACATTCTCGGCAAGTTCGGCCTGACGTGCCACGCCATCAGCGCCCACCTCGTCGGGCAGGCGGTGTGCGACCTCATCGACGAGCGGCACAAAGCGATTTTGCCGCCGGAGGTCTACGGCGACGGCGAGCCCGAGGGCGTGCGGCAGCGGGCCCAGCAGCGCATGATCGACTCCGGCAAGGCGGCCCGGAAGCTGATGGACGCCGCCCCGGACCCGGACGCCTGGGGCCGCAAGCCGGCGGTCGTCAACGGCTTCACCGGCAGCAGCATCTGGCACAGCACCTACGCCTTCCCGCCGACGGATCAGGCGTACTGGCAAAAGGGCTTCGACGACTTTGGTAAACGGTTCAAGCCGATTCTCGACAGCTTTGACCAGAACGACGTCAACTTCGCGCTGGAAGTCCACCCGACCGAGATCGCCTTCGACATCGCCACGAGCCAGCGGGCGATCGAGGCCGTCGGCGGGCACAAGCGGTTCGGCTTCAACTACGACCCGAGCCACCTCGGCTACCAGGGCGTCGACTACGTCAAGTTCCTGCGCACGTTCCACGACCGCATTTACCACGTCCACATGAAGGACGCCTGGTGGGGCCACGGCAACGGCGACGTGGGCGTCTTCGGCGGCCACACGGATTTCGCCGACCCCCGCCGATTCTGGGACTTCCGCAGCCTGGGCCACGGCGACATCAACTTCGAGGAGATCATCGTCGCCCTCAACGACATCCGCTACAACGGCCCGCTGAGCGTCGAGTGGGAGGATTCCCGCATGGACCGCGAGCACGGCGCCACCGAGGCCGCCGCGTTCGTGAGGAAAGCCGACTTCAAGCGCAGCGACATCGCCTTCGACGGGCAGTTTGATCGGTAGTTTCCCAGTGCGCCGGACCCGGGTGTTCGCTCCGCTCACCCCGCGGCTTCTTTGGGAGGGAGTGAACATGCCGGATGATTCACAACAGCAAGAGAAGCCGAGGGGAGAGCGCAGCGATCACCCGGGTTCCGCGCGTCCAAGATTCCTCACCCGACAAGACCTTCAACTCCCGCCCCGCCACCGCTGGGTCCACCTCATCCTCCACACCCGCAACTCCTGGCTTCACGGCGATCCCCGCGGCTTCCGCGACCGCCGCCACCGCATCCACTCCAGCGGCGACTACAAGAACCCGCCGCCACCCGGCGAGCACGGCGGCTTGAACGTGTGGGCACGGGGGCGGGCGGGCGACGCGGTGAAGCTCGATGCGGCTTCGTGCCGTGCGGCGTTGGGCGTCGCGGTGCGCAAGATGGCCGACGCCGGCTGCGTGCCGCTGGTGGTGTTGGTGGGGGCGAACCACGTCCACGCGCTTCACGCGCTGCCGACGGGAGCCGCCGCCGACCAGATCATCCACGCCCTCAAGCGCCGCATGTCGCTGGCGATCGCCAAGCACATTCCGCGACCCGTGTGGGCGCCGGGGCAGAGCATTCGCACCATCCGCGACGCTGGGCACCAGCGGAACGCTTTCAACTACATCTGTCGTCACGGTGGTGAAGGCGCGGTGCTGTGGACGTCCCGAGATCCGTTGCCCGAGCCCGTGGTGCGCAAGAGGGCCGACCCGGGTGTTCGCTCCGCTCACCCCTCGGCTTCTCCCGAGGAGCAAAAATCACCCGACCCGGATCCGGCGCGTGTTGCGGATTGGGAAGCTCAAGAGAAGCCGAGGGGAGAGCGAAGCGATCACCCGGGTCCCGCGGACCCAGCACCTCCCGACATAACCTGAACCTCACCGCCGGGCGTCGCGTCCCCGGCGCAGCTCCCGCTCGTACGCGTCCACCCGATCCGCCTCCCGCCGCGGCCGCACAAGCGTCGCGAGCGGGGCGAGCACCAACGCGATCACGCCGGTCAGCAGGTAGAGGGCGAAGCTGAACCCGTGCAGGCGCATGTAGTCGGGTGAGTCGCTGGGGGCTTGGCCGTCCGTGAGGAGATCGAGGCGGATCTGCTCCATCGGCCCGGTGACCAAGAGCGGCAGGGCGACGGCGGCGAGCGCGGCGACAAGTGCCAGCGCCGCCAGCAGGTACGCGAGTTGGCGGCGGGTGAAGATCGCGAGGCCGATCGTCGCCAGCAGGGTCAGGCCGGCGAGAATGAGCTGCGTGTTCTCGGTGAGCTCGAACATCAGCAGCCGGGCGTCGGTAAAGCTTGCCCCGTCCGTCTCGCGGCCGAAGCTGAGCGAGGCGAAGATGAACATCATCAACAACACCCCGGCCCACACCCCGGCGAGCATGGCAACCAACGCGACGAGCAGGCGGACCATGAACGCAGCATACGGCGCGGGCGCGTACCGCCCGGTGCGTCAAACGCGCGGGGAGAAGCCGAGGGGAGAGCGCCGCGTTCCCCCGCGGCTTCTTCCGTCCATCAAGAGTGGTCCGCTCACTCCGCCACGTCGGTGCCGGCAATGCCGTCGCCGAGGTCGAATTTGATGCCTTGGGCCAGGGGCAGGTCGGCGGAGTAGTTGATCGTGTTGGTTTGGCGACGCATGTAGTTTTTCCAGGCGTCGCTGCCCGACTCCCGGCCGCCACCGGTCTCTTTTTCGCCGCCGAACGCGCCGCCGATCTCGGCGCCGCTGGTGCCGATGTTCACGTTCGCGATGCCGCAGTCGCTGCCGGCGGGGCTGACGAACAACTCGGCCTCGCGGACGTCGCTTGTTAAGATCGCGCTCGACAACCCCTGCGGCACGGCGTTGTGCATCGCGATCGCCTCGTCCAGCGTTTTGTACGGCAGCACGTACAGGATCGGGGCGAACGTCTCCTCCCGCACGATCTCGGCCGAGGCGTCCAGTCCCTCGACGAACGCCGGGCGGACGTAGTAGCCGCCGGTCGGCACGCCTTCGGTCACACGCTCGCCGCCGGTGATGATGCCGCTGTGCTGCTTGGCAATCTCCAGCGACTTCTGCATCGCGTCGTAGCTCGCCTGGTCGATCAGCGGGCCGAGCAGGACGCCGTCTTCCCGCGGGTCGCCGGCCTTGAGCGAGCCGGCCACCTGCTTCAGCCGCGGCACGAGCGAGCCGACGAGCGACTCGTGGACGATCAGCCGGCGGAGCGTGGTGCAGCGTTGCCCGGCCGTGCCGAAGGCGGCGAAGGTGATCGCCCGCACGGCCAGCTCCATGTCCGCCGACGGCGTCACGACGCAGCCGTTGTTGCCGCCCAATTCCAGGAGGCACCGCCCCAGCCGCTTCGCCACCACCTGCCCGACCTCCCGGCCCATGCGCACGCTCCCCGTCGCCGACACCAGCGGGAAGTGGGCGTCGGAGGTCAGCGCCTCGCCGACGTCGCGGGCTCCGATCACCACCTGCCCCAGCTTCGCCGGCACGTTCAGGTCGGCACTGTCGGAAATCGTCTCGTCCAGAATCTTTTGGCACGCGAGGGCGGTGAAGGGCGTCTTCTCGCTGGGTTTCCAGACGGTCGGGTCGCCGCAGACGAACGCCAGCGCCGCGTTCCACGCCCACACGGCCACGGGGAAGTTGAACGCGCTGATGACCGCGATCGGCCCGATCGGCTGCCATTGCTCCATCATCCGATGCCCCGGCCGCTCACTCTGGATCGTCAGGCCGTACAACTGCCGCGAAAGGCCCACGGCGAAGTCGCAGATGTCGATCATTTCCTGCACCTCGCCCAGCGCCTCCTGCGTCGTCTTGCCGGCTTCGAGGGTGACGATCTCGGCAAGGTCGCTTTTGCGTTCGCGCAGCTTGTTGCCCAGCCGCCGCACGAACTCGCCGCGGATCGGCCCCGGCACGACGCGCCATTCGAGGAACGCCGCGTGCGCCGCCTTGGCCGCGTCCCCGACCTGTTCCGGCGTGTGCTGGTTGACGCTCGCCAGCGTCTGCCCGTCAATGCAACTGCGAACGCTTAAGGCATCGCCCCGGCCGCCGACGTCGGGGGTCATCAGATCGAGGCGGGCCAGGGCGTTGGACATGCCCGCAGTGTTGCCCGCCCGCCGGCCGCGATCCACCGCGATTCGCCGGGATCCATTGGGGCCTGTCAGGGCCGTTGTCGTCGCCCCAACGTTCTGCTGAAACCCGGGCCGTGGGCGTGTGGTAGGCTGCGGCCGTGCCTCGACTCCACAACTCCCGGCTGCGGCGGGCGTTGCCCACTTGGGCGGCGAACTGGCTGGAGTGGCTGCGGACGCGGTTCTGGTTCCTGCCGGCGCTGATGTGCGCGGGGGCGTTCGGGCTGGGCTTCCTGCTGCCGTGGATCGACGGCCGGTTCGTGCAGATGCAGGACATCGACGGCGAGCCGCTGTTCGGCTTGATCTTCGACGGCAACGCCAGCGGTGCCCGCGTGCTTCTGGGCACGGTCGCCGGCAGCGCGATTGGCGTGGCGGGCACGGTTTTCTCGATCACGGTGGGTGCCCTGACCCTCGCCAGCAGCCAGCTCGGGCCGCGGCTGTTGCGGCAGTTCATCGCCGACCGCGGCAACCAGTTCACGCTCGGCGTGTTCCTGGGCACGTTCGTGTTTTGCCTCACCGTGCTGCCCGACGTCCGCGGGGGCGACGCCGACGTGCTGTTCGTGCCGCACGTGTCGGTGACGGTTGCGCTGGCGCTGGCCATGTTGTCGCTGGCGGTGCTGATCTACTTCCTGCAGCACCTCGCCTCGGGCTTCCAGCCGTCGCACGTGATCAACGACGTGGGCACCGAACTCGACGGCCTGATCGACACGCTCGACAACGTCGCCTGCGGCATCGACGACGGTGCGCAGAACGGCGATAAATCGCTCGACGCCATCGAAGGGTTCGAGGGCGGCGGCAGCGAGGTCGCGCAGGTGTGGGCCGTGCGCAGCGGGTACATCGAATCAATCGATTACCGCGGCCTGTTCGCCGAGGCGGTGGGGCATGACGGGACGGTGTTCATGCTCCACCGGCCGGGATCGTATGTGGCCGAAGGGTCGGCGCTGATGCTCGTCAAGCCGCCGAGTTTTGCCGAGGCCGGTACGCTGCGGCCGCACGTGCAGATTGGGCCGTCGCGGACGCTGGCGCAGGATCTGGAGTTCGCCCGCGACCAGTTGCTGGAGCTGGCCTTGCGGGCGCTGTCGCCGGGTATCAACGACCCGTTCACGGCAATGAACGCGTTGGACCGTTTGGGCGCGGCCATCGCGCGGATGGGCCGGATTGTCATTCCTGGTCCGCGGCGGCGGGACGAGGACGGGGTGGTCCGCGTCGTGGTGCAGCAGGTCGATTACACCAGCTTTGTCCACGGCTGCTTCGCCCCGATCCGGCAGGCGGCCCGCGGCAGCTTCAACGTGCAGCTGCGGCTGCTGGAAGTCATCCTCACCTGCGGCCTCGCCGCCCGCGACGACGCTCAGCGGACGGCGCTTTGGAACGAGGCCGAATTGACGATCGAGGAGGCCCGCGAGCAGGCGAAGGGCCTGGACGCCGATGCCGTCGACAGTCGCGAGGCGAAGCTGCGGCAGGTGCTGCTCGACGGCAAACGCGACGGGCCGAACCTGCTGACGGGGTATCGGGAGTAAATCAGACTCATCCCCGCCGCAGCAGCCGCGCGGCCCACCGCACGCCCAGCACGTGGCACGCGGTGAAGTACACCGCGCCGCCGATCGGCAGCTGCACCGCCAGCTTCAGGCCGCTGTGCCAACTCGTCCAGCTTGGCAGCAGCGGCAGGGCGGCGAGGGTGGCGGCCATCAGCGTTGTCGCGATGAGCATTTTGCCCACGACGCCGATCGAGCCGCGCAGCCCGATTCCGCCCGCCCGGCGGCTTAGCAGCCACAGCATCAGCGGCGCCTGGATGCCGAACACCGTCGCCGTCGCCACGGCCATGCCGCTCTCCCGCAGCGGCGTCCACAACAGCGGCAGCTCGACGGCGAGGTTCGCCACGAGGTTGATGCCCGCCCAAATCGTCGGCGTCCGCGTGTCGCCCAGCGCGTAGTAGCCGCGGCTGACGATTTGCAAGAGCGAGTACGCCCAGATGCCGCTGGCGTACCACATTGTGCTCCGCACCGTCCACTCGAGGTCGAACGAATCGAACGCCCCGCGGAAAAACAGCAGCTTCACCGTCGGCTCGGCGACCATCACCAGCCCCACCGACGCCGGCAACCCGATGAACAACGCCGCCTCCACGCCGTCCCGCAAGCCGCTGCGGAAGCGGGGCAAATCCGTCGCCGCCTCGGCCGAGAGGCGGGGGAAGATCGCCGTGCCCAGCGCGACGGCGAAAACGCCCAGCGGGAACTGGTAGAGGAATTGGGCCCAGTTGAGCCGGTTGATTGCCCCGTCCGCCAGCGGCTGCCAGCCCGCGTCGCCGGCGAGGCCGAAGCTGATGCCCTTGTCCAGCAGCACGCCGATCTGCATCACGCTCGCCCCGATGGCCACCGGCACGCTCGCCCACAGCACCCGCCGCACCGCGGGCGTCCAGACCCGCCCGCGGCCGAGTCGAAACCCGCTCGCCCGCAGCCCCGGCACCAGCATCGCCACCTGCACCATGCCCGCCACCAGCACGCCGATCGCCACGATCACGACGATTGTCGTCGGGTTGTCGAAAAACCATGCCCCGAGCGCGATGGCGGCGATGAGGGCCAGGTTCAGCGCTGCCGCCGTCGCCGCGGTGATGCCGAAGCGGCCGTGCACCTGCAACACGCCCGAGAGCAGCGCCGCCGAGCAGACGAGCACGACGTAGGGCAGCATGACCATGCCCAGCACCAGCGCCAAGATCGTCTGCGGCTCATCCGCCAGCAGCAGCAGCCCGCCCAGCACCGCCTCGCCGACGATGACCACGCCCAGCAGGATCAGCAGCTGCGCCCGCAGCGTCGCCCCGGCCAGCCGCGTCGCCCGATGGTCTCGTCCCTTGGCCCGCTCGGCCGCATACGCCGGGATGAACGCCGCCGAGAGTGCCCCTTCGCCCAGCAATTTGCGGAACAGATTCGGCAGCGTGAACGCGAACGTGAACGCCGCCCAAGCCCCGCCGGACCCGAACACGGCCGCGGCGACCGACTCCCGCGCGAGTCCGAGCAGGCGCGAGAGGAAGATGAACGCCGCCATCACCTTGGCGTGCGCCGTGGCCGAGCGGGTCATGGGGCGGTGAGGTTAGGAGCAGCCGCGATGCGGCAGGTGGCGAGGGGGCAGTAGCTGCGGGGCCCGCCCCGCGCTTCCGGCCGTGCGGGTCCGCGCGCTAATGACGCAAGATCGTGACCGAGTTGGCGATCGCTCCGGACCTCCGCCGCGTAGCGGCGGGGCTGCGCCCGCTGTCCCCTCGACTCCAACTCCGGGTGAAGCCCCGCCGCTACGCGGCACAGGTCCGGGGCGAACACGCTCACCGCCCCAGCGCCCGCAGGGGCGACGGGCGGATCGTCTCGCCCACCGGGCGGCCCACGCGGGGCATGGCCGGATTGGCGACTACGCCGCGGACCATGGGGCTCGCCACCACGCTCGTTTGCTCGCGGACGTACTGCGTCATCGACGCCGTCAGGCCCAGCGTCATCATCCACAGAACCGCGTAGCTGAACCCGAAAAACACCGTGTACATCCCGGCCATCGTCGCCACCACGCTGACGAACCCGAGGATCAGCGGCAGCCGCTGCTCGCCGATCGGCAGCCGCGTGATCGCCCGGCCCAGCGGCACGGCCAGCGCCACGCCCAAGCTCAAGAACCCGATCAGGTACAGCCAGCCCCGCTCCAGGATCATGAGCATGTACGCGTTGTCGATGCTGCCGTAGTGGAGGCCGGGCAAGTCGAGGTTCTCGGCGTCGCCCAGCCCCAGCAGGTTGCCGCGGCTGCCGTACTCCCACGTCACCTGCACGATCAGCTTCCGCATTTCAGCGCTGGCCGCCAGCGTGTTGTCCTCGGCCCCGACGAACGGCTGGTTGATCAGGTACGCCGTGGTCAGCACGCCGCCGATGTAGATCACCGCCACCACCAAAAGCGCCTGTCCGCCCAGGGCCGGCACCTTGTACATCACCACCGCGATCGCCACCGCCAACGCTAAAACCATAAACGTCGTGAAGCTCATCGCCGTCAATGCGACCATCAACGCGGCCCCCAGCGGGAACAGCACCGCCGGCTCCGTCAGCTTCCGACCGACGCTCACCGCCAACGCCGCGATCAGCCCGGCCACCAACGCCATGGCGTTGCCGGTGTCGATCGGGTGGGGGAAGACGGTCATCGTCCGGTAGAAGCCGAACCGCGGCATGGTCTGGGCGTTGTGCACGTCGGTGAGCCCGGCCAACTCGAGCCAGCGGCTGACCTGGAACGGCGCCAGCCGCCACTCGTACAGCGCCAGCGGCAGCAGCCCGATGGCGATCAGGCTCAGCACTTTCAGCGACGCCCGCCGCACGTGCAAATCGAACAGCGCCAGCCGCCCCAAGAAGTAGGGCCCGACGTAAGTCAGCGCCTCGTTGCCCGCCGTCGAGACGCCCTCCCACGGCCCCTTGTGGTAGACGTTGGAGATGATCGCCAGCCCCGTGACGATTAGGACCAGGTAGTCGAGCCCGATCAGCCTGGGCAACGGCTCGCCGGCGTTGCCGCGGAACGGCAGCACCACCAGCACGCCGTAGATGACCGCCGCCACCGCCGTGACGTCGGGGATGAACTGCACCGGGTAGGGCCTGACGCTGAACAGCAGCAGCACCGCCGGCAGCAGCACGTACGGGAAGACCCACTTGGGCCCGTAGAAGAACGTGACGCCGACGCTGGCGAGAAACAGAATGAGCAACGCGATCAGCGACATGCTTCAACCCTCGGCAAACCCTTCCCCGTCTCCGACCTCAGGCCGGCACCGCCTCGTTCCGCACCGGCGGCCGGTCGGCCGGGACACCCTCGGCGGCGCGGAGCAAGTGCCCCTCGAACGCGTCGTGGCTGCGGCCCCAAGCGTGCTGCTGAGCGGTGGCCAGCGCGGCCTGACTGTATTGACGCCACGGCTCCTCGCCGGCGCCCGTGATTTTCAGCAAGTTCCGGGCGATGTCCAGCGCGTCCTGCGGCTTGGCGAGCAGCCCGCCCCCGCCGGCCAAAAGCTCCGGGGCGGCCCCGGTGGGCGTGGCGACCACCGGCGTGCCGCAGGCCATCGCTTCCAGGATCGGCAGCCCGAACCCCTCGCTGCGGCTGCCCATCAGCCACACGTCGGCCGCGCTGTAAATCTCCCGCAGCGACTCCTGCTCGGGCTTGAGGTGGAACGTGTTCGGCTCCGGCAACGCCAGATTCCCCTCGGGCACCGTCGCCCCGAACGCCACCAGCTTCAGCTTCGGCTCCTGTCGGCGGGCCAGCTCCACCGCCTCGTTCATCACGTCCACCGCCTTGAAGTGGCTGCGGGCGTACACGAACCCGACCGTGGGCGGCCGGCTCAGCTGCCGCTCGCCGGACGGTTGAAACTGCTCCAGATCGACGCCGTTGGGCACCACGGCCACCTGGCTCACGTCGTACTTGCCCCGCGCCAAGTCGGCCAGCCACTGGGCGACGACGATCTTGTACATCGGCATCCGCCAGGTCGCCTCGACCTTTTGCCGCACGCTGCCGTCGTGGTAATCGAACTGCGTCTCGTCGTGCTGGATGAAATAGACCTTGGCCCCCTTGCTGGCGGGGAAGTCGTTGATCCACTGGGCCGTTTCCCACCAGGTGCCGATCACGACGTCGGCGTCGGGCACCTCCTCGGCCGTGACCGGGCCGGTGTGCGGCAGCACGCGGTGCTCGAACGGCACGTCGTGGAAGTGGCCCTTTTCCGTCTCCACGCCCGTCGCCCAGCCGCGCAAGTGCAGCAGTGAGCGCAGCTTGTGGCGAAAGTCCGGCCGCCGGGGCGTGAGGCTCACGGCCGTCACCGTGTGGCCGCGGCGGTGCAGCTCGCGGGCGTAAATCGCCGCCACGCGAATGCCGCCGGCCAGGCCGGCGAAGGGAAGGACAAACGTCACACGCATCGGGGGGGTCGGGTCAGGTTACTCAGAATCAACGGAGGCGGCGGTGCGGCAGAAGCGGGGAAGCGGGGAAGCCGAGGTGCGGGGGAGGCGGTGCTTATCCTTCATCGGCTGTCGGCGGCCACGGTTGCAGTGCAAACCGGGTCGGCCGCCGGGGCGGTCGGGAATGGGTTCAGGAGCGGGGGGCGACACCGTAAGCATTATCGGCCGCGGTGACAGCGGCTTTTCTCTCTTCCTTCTCTTTTTCTGACGCCGCGGGGGGCGGCGTGCGTTTCAGCAGCGTCGACAAAAGCTGCCGCCACGCATCACCGTTGCCCGGACCGGCGCGGATGGCCTGCCAGGTGGCGGCAAGGGCGGCGGTCCGCTCGCCCCGCATTCGGTGATGGTGGCCACGGCCCAGCAGGAGCGTTTGCACCCGCGCCTCCAGCCGCGCCGCTGCCGGGGCGTCGGCGGCGAGCTTCGACAGCGCCGCCTCGTCCGGCACCGGCACGGCCTCGCCGCGATCCAGCGGGTCGGTGCCGTGCTGTTGCCGCTCGAGTTGAAACGCCCGCAGCGTCCGCTCCATCCACAGCCGCCGGCCGAGCTTTTGCTGCTGCGTGATCCCGCCGGCGTGCAGCCGATAGACGTACGCCGGGGCGTCTTCGAACCAGATCCGGCCCGAATCGCCAAGCCGGAGCTGGAAGTCGGCGTCCTCGCAGCCGTTGAAGAACGGCCGGAACCCCAGCTGCTTCACCAGCGGCAGGCGGATGAGGAACGTGCACAAGTGCGTCCGCCCCGTGCCGCCGCGCAGTTCGTCCGTGATCTCGCCCGCCTCGGCCGCCATCGGCCAGTCGGTGATGAACGCGTCGCCCGCCCCGACGATCCGGTGCACGCCGCACACGGCGTCGAACTCGCCGCGTTCCTCCAAAAACACCACCTGCCGGGCCAGCCGGTAGGCGGGTTCATACACATCGTCAGCGTCGCAGCGGCACCAGTAGTCGCCGTCACAACGCGCCAGCCCGGCCATCAACGCCGGGGCAATGCCCTCTCGTGGCCCGGCGATCATCTCGATGCAGCCGCCGCGGGGGTGATCGGCGATGATCTGCCGCACGATGTCAGGCGAGTCATCGGTTGAGCCGTCGTCGACGACGATGATCTGGAGGTTGTCGTGGGTCTGCCCCAGCAGCGCCCGCAGCGTCTCGGCGACGAACGCCGCGCAGTCCTTCATCGGGATGACGCACGACACGCGGGCCATCACGCCGCCCCTTTGTTCAAAAGCGCGCACGCCATCAGCTTCCATCCGTCGCGGCGGCAGGGGATGGTGCGGGCGGCCTGCCAGCCGTAGCTCCACGCGGTGCGGCGGTGGCCGCTTTGCAAAGCCCACCAGCCGTACTGCAGGGCGTACTTCATCCGGCTCGCCGCGTCCGTGCCGGGCCGCCAAGAGCCCCCGAGGAACTCGTAGCGCCCCTCAACCCCGCGGCGTCGCCAGGCTTCTTCGACGGCGATTTTCATGTTCGTGCTTTGCTTTTCGCCGGCCGCCTCGCTGAGGCTTTTGTCGTGCATCCGGTACCGCAGCAGCACTTGGTCGAGGCACGCCAGCTCGCTGATTTCGCCCATGCGCAGCCAGAGGTCGAGGTCCTCCGCCGGGTCGAGGTCGGGCCGGTAGCCGCCGACCTGCTCGAAGAGGTTCCGCCGCATCATCACCAACGGATGACAGATGGGCACCCGCCCGGTGAGGCAGATTTCCTGCAAATCGGCGTCGGCCGTCGGCTGCTCCATGACCCGCAACGGCCGGCCGGCGTGATCGATGATCTCGTAGAACCCGCCGAGCACGCCCACGGCCGGTTGATCGTCGAGCAACGCCACCTGCCGCTCGAACCGGTCCGGCAGGCATACATCGTCGGCGTCCATGCGAGCCAAGAACTCGCCGGTCGCCATGCCGGCGAGCTTGTTCAGCGTCGGGGCGTGGCCGAGGTTCTGCTGCCGCACGAGCCGGATGCGGTGGTCGTCGGCGGCGAATTGTTCCAGCACTGTGCCGCTGCCGTCCGTCGAGCCGTCGTCGGCGACGATCAGCTCGAAGTCCAGGAACGATTGGCGCAGCACCGACTCCACGGCCGCCGTGAGGAACGGCCCGGCGTTGTAGACGGCCATGATGACGCTCACCCGCGGCACGCTGCCCATCCTATCGGCCCAAACGTCGGCAACGATCACTTCCCGCGCACCGCACACGCCAGCAGCTTCCACGACAGCTTGTCCGTGGGCCGCAGCTTCAGGCGGTGCCAGGCGTGCTTCTTCGCCGCGTCGGGGCGATGGTGCCGCAGCGCGTTCCACACCCAGTTCTCCAGCTTGTCGGCCGGCGCCTGCTCCGACCGCTCCTCCAACGCCGCCCCCGGCTGACGGCCGCGGGCCACCAGCGCCTCGTCCACCGACTGCCGGATCGCCCGCTTTTGCTGCTCGACGTGGGTGCTGTTCACGCTCTTGAGGTGCCGCCGATACCGCACCAGCGGCTCCGGCAAGTTCGCCAGCTTGCCGACCATCGCCAGCCGCAGAAACAAATCCAAATCCTCCGCCGCCTTCATTTCCGGCCGGTACAGCCCGACCTGCTCGCACGCCGACCGCCGCATCGTCACCACCGGGTGCGGCATCGACCATCCGCTGCCCAAGAGCAGCCGCCGCTCGATCTCGTCGTGGTCCGTCGCGTGATCCGTCTCGCCTAGCGGCACGTCATACGGATCGACCTCCAGCATCGTCGACCCCACCGCCACCACCTCGGGGTTGGCATCCAGAAACGCCACCTGCCTCTCCAGCCGCGTCGGCAGGGTGATGTCATCGCCATCGGCCCGCGCCAAAAGCTCCCCCCGCGCCACGGCGATCGCCTCGTTAAATCGGTCGACATAATTTCCCGCCGCCCGCTGCTCGATCCGAAACGTCGGCCCGTCGAACTTCTTCGCCCACGCCTCCGCCAGCGCCACCGTGTGGTCGGTCGACCCGTCATCGAACAGCACAACCTCGAAATCCTGAAACGTCTGCCGCCGCAACGACTCCAGCTGCGCCGCCAGATACTCAGCCGCATTCCTCACGGAGATGATGAACGACACGCGCGGCGGACCCATGCCCCCATCATCGGCACCCACAAGCCGTTCCGCTAGAATCGGGACGCGATGGCGGCCATCACCAACCCCTTCCCCGGCATGGACCCGTTCCTCGAGCTTGATTGGAATGACACCCACGTGTCGCTCATCAGCGAGGCCCGCAAGCAGCTCAACGAACGCTTGCGTGGCACCGGGCTGCGGGCCCGCAGCGAGCGCCGCCTGCTCGTGGACGAAGGCGACGGCGATGGCCGGGAGATCCAGCCGGACGTGGTGGCGTTGGAGCAACCGCCGTTCGAGACGGGCGGCACCGCCGTGCTGGCCGCGCCCGCCGATGTGGCGGTGCTCACGCCGCCGATCCTCGTGGTGGAGGACGACCCGGAGATTCAAAGCTACCTGGAAATCCGCAGCGTGCAGGGCGACAAGGTCATCACCGTCATCGAGTTCGTCAGCCCGACCAACAAGCGGCCCGGCCGCGGCCGCGATTTGTACCTGGCCAAACGGGACGAGTGCAAGGCGGGCGGCGTGAACTTCGTGGAGATCGACCTCACCCGCAAGGGCCGCCGCACGCTGCCGCCGCCGGTCGCCAACCGCCCAGAAGCCGACGCCACCTACGTCGCCGCCGTCCACCGCCACCACCCCCGCCGGATCTGGCAACTCTACCCCATGCCGCTGCGGCAGCCACTGGCCAACCTCGCCATCCCGCTGCGTCCCGAGGACGCCGACGTGCCACTGCTGCTCGGCCCGATCGTCAACGAGGTCCGCGATTCCGCCCTCATGAGCCCGCAGGAATATCAACAGCCGCTCGACCCGCCGCTGAGCGACGACGACGCCGCCTGGGTCGCCCGGCAACTGGCCGGCGTCGTCTGATCACCGCCGCTTCCGCTACGATGATGACGCGATGGCGGCGCTCAAGAACCCCTTCCCCGGCATGGACCCGTTCCTCGAACTGGAGTGGGACCACGTTCACCACTACCTAGCCAGCGAGGCCGGCATTCAGATTGATCAACAACTCGGCGATACCGAGTTGCGAACCCGCGTCGAGCGCCGGCTGATCCTTGAAGACCCGCAGGGGGACATCCGGTTCATTAAGCCCGACGTCGTGACGCTGGAAGAGCCGGCCGATGATGCCGGCGGCACCGCGACGCTGGTGGCACCGGCGGGAACGGCGTTGCTGACACGGCCGGCGGTGGAGGTCGGCGACGAGCCAGAGACGCAGCCTTACCTTGAGATCCGCACCGTCCCCGGGGACAAGGTGATCACGGTCATCGAGTTCGTCAGCCCGACCAACAAACGTGCCGGCGACGGCCGTAACCAGTATCTGTCCAAACGGGAGGAGTGCCACGCGGGCGGCGTGAACTTCGTCGAGATCGACCTCACGCGCCAAGGCCGCCGCACCTTGCCGCCGGCGCTGGCCGCCCACGCCGAGGCCGAGGCGACTTACGTCGCCGCGATCCACCGACACCACCCGCGCCCGACGTGGCAGCTTTACCCGATGCCGCTGCGCGAGCCGTTGGCCAACCTCCCCATCCCACTGCGGCCCGCCGACGCCGATGTGCCGCTAATGCTTGGCCCGCTGGTGGAGCGGGTGCGCGAGGTTTCCCGCATGCGGCCCAGCGATTACCGCCGCCCGTTGACGCCGCCGCTGAATGAGGACGACGCCGCCTGGGTGGCGGCGCGGCTGGCGGGCGTCCTCTGACTTTTGCTCACTGCTGCGGCTTGGCCTCGGGTGGGGTGGGGCCGCCTTGGGAGGGGTGGATCGGGTTGCCGCGGCGGGTGCCTTCGGCGGTGGCGGCGAGGGGGTTGGCCACCGTGCCGAGGGCGGCGTCGCGCAGGCTTTCGTCTTCCGGCTGCCACCACCGCGGGCCGCTGGCCCACTCGGCGGCCTCGATCGGGTCGTCGGTCAGGCGGAAGATGTCAATGTCCTCGCCGTCGCAATAACCCGGCGGCAGCGTCTTCTTCATCCACTCCACCAGGCCGCCCCAATAGTGCGTGCCCCACAGCACCACCGGGAACGGCTCGACCTTCAGCGTCTGGATCAGCGTCAGCGTCTCGAAGAATTCGTCGAGCGTCCCGAATCCGCCGGGGAAGCAGACGAAGCCGCGGCTGTACTTCACGAAGCAGACCTTGCGGGCGTAAAAGTAGTCGAAGTCGATGCCAATGGTCTGGTACGGGTTGCCCGTCTGCTCGTGCGGCAGCTTGATGTTCAGGCCGACGCTAATGCCGCCGGCGTCGAACGCGCCTCGGTTGCCGGCCTCCATGATGCCGGGGCCGCCGCCGGTGATAACGGCCTGCTGCAGCTTCACGCAGTGGGCCGCACATGCCACCGCCGCCTCGTACTCGCGGTGGTCGGGCTTGGTCCGCGCGCTGCCGAAGATGCTCACCGCCGGCCCCAAATCGGCCAGCGTCTCAAACCCTTCCACGAACTCGGCCATGATCTTGAAGACCCGCCACGCGTCACCCCGCGGCGGCGCGCTCACCCCCGCGGCACGCGGGTCGGCGGGATCGGTCGAGACGGTGGAAACGGCAAAAGGGTCACGGCTGGCCACAGCGGTAAGATGCCAGAATCGGCACGACGGCGAAACCCGCAAATCACTCCCGCGAGCTATTCCGGGATAGCTGCGTAGCAAGCTCCACGGTTACCTCAGAATAGATCACGCAACCCACCTTGCGCGCAACCAAAAACCGCCGCCCCGGGGTGAGGGCGGCGGTCAGGGGTCGTTTCGGTCCGGGGTGGGGGTCAGGGGAAAGGACCGAAACGCGGGCAGTCGAGCTAGGGGGTGCAGCAGTCGTGCCAGAACGCCGCCCGCAACGACTTTTTACACGGTGCAGCCTCCGCGGCCCGAAAATAGGCCCTCGGCGCGTCATCTCGGAGGGCGATCGGGCTGCGTTACCCGGTTGCGGTGTGTCGCCCCGACGCTGCGTGTCGTGGTAATTGCGTCACTCTGTCGGGGGTGGCGAGGGTTGTCGAACTGTGGCGTTGGGGTTAAGTTTGAGTGTGGCGCGGCTTGCGAACCTGCCGCGCCCGACGGAGCGCTTTTCCCGCACCCTGCACCGGCCAAGGAGTCCACGATGACGGCTTCCCCTTCCAACGTGCCGGCCCCGGACGCTCACGACGACGACGCGATGCTGCAGCTGCGGGTCAGCGGACTGCACTGCCACCGGTGTGAGGAGAAGCTCGCCGCCGCGTTGTCGGCGGTGCCGGGGGTGCGGGAGCCGGAGATCGACTTTAACAGCGGCATCGTGTCGGTCGTGTACGACCCGACCCAGGCCGAGGTGCCGCGGCTGGTGGGGGTGGTCCGCGAGACGGGCTACGACGTCACAAGCTTCCAAAAGCTCGGCGGCGGGTGATGGAAAGCGCGGCTTCTTTCTAGTCGTCCACGTCGCCCAGATCCGCGTCGCCATCGAACGCCTCACCCGGTTCGACGTCCGGCGTGATCAGCGGCGCGGTGGTCGCATCCAGCAAATCGGGGTCGCCCTCCTGATCCTCGTCGACGCTCATCGCGAACAAAATCACCAGCGTGCAGACAAGGCCCACAACGGCCGCGCAGATCGGCAGCGCCGCCCCGGCCCGCTCGTCGCCGAGGGCCATGAAAATCAGCGTGATGCCGGCCAGCAACGTCACCAACGCGAGCAACAAGCCGATGATCTCCAGCTCGAACCCGAGGCCGACGACCAGCGCCAGCGCCCCCAACAGCACGGCGACGCCGGCCAGGACGTTGATCAGCCCCTTGTTCGTCGGCAGCTCCTTGACGCGGTTGGGCACGTCCTCCTCGGTGTGGACGTGCGACGGATCAGGCTCGGCGGGCGGGGGTTGGGTCACGCCAAGCACCTGCAAAGGCCGGGCCGCCGGTCGGCATATCATTCCCCATGCCGCTGGCCCCGATCGACGACGTGCTGAACGAGCTGCGGGCGGGGCGGATGGTCGTGCTGGTCGACGACGAAGACCGCGAGAACGAGGGCGATCTGGTCTGTGCCGCGGAGTTCGCCACGCCCGAGGCCATCAACTTCATGGTCCGCGAGGCCCGCGGTTTGGTCTGTCTGGCCCTCACCGGTGAGGCATGCGACCGGCTGCAACTGCTGCCCCAGGCCGAGGCCAACACGGCCGAGCTGGGCACCGCGTTCACCGTCAGCGTCGACGCCGACCCGAAGTTCGGCGTGACCACCGGCGTGAGCGCCCACGACCGCAGCCGCACGATCCAGGTGGCGATCAACCCCGACGCCGACCCCCGCGACCTCCGCCGGCCGGGCCACATCTTCCCGCTGCGGAGCAACAAGGGCGGCACCCTCGTCCGCGCCGGGCAGACCGAGGGCAGCGTCGACCTCGCCCGCCTCGCCGGGCTGAGGCCGGCGGGCGTGATTTGCGAGATCATGAACGACGACGGCTCCATGGCCCGCCGGCCGGAGCTGGAGGCGTTCTGCCAGAAGCACCAGATGCTCATGTGCAGCGTCGCCCAGCTTATCGAGTACCGGCTCAAGCGCGACTCGCTGGTGCGGCGGGTGAGCGCGGTCGATCTGCCGACGCGGTGGGGCGAGTTCCGGCTGTTCGCCTACGAGACGGAGGTCGATTCGCAGCCGCACCTCGCGATCTGCAAGGGCGGTTTGGGCGAGTACGGCCCCGACGGCACGGCGGCGGACGTCGAGGAGCCAACGCTGGTGCGGGTGCACAGCGAGTGCCTCACCGGCGACATCTTCGGCAGCCAACGCTGCGACTGCGGCCCCCAACTCGACGCCGCCATGACCCGGATCGAGGACGAAGGCCACGGCGTCGTCCTCTACCTCCGCCAAGAGGGCCGCGGCATCGGTTTGCTGAACAAACTCAAGGCCTACGAACTTCAGGAGCAAGGCCTCGACACAATCGAGGCCAACGAACGCCTCGGCCTCCCGGCCGACAAACGCGACTACGGCATCGGCAGCCAAATCCTCCGCGATTTGGGCCTGCGCAAGCTGCGCATCCTGACCAACAACCCCAAAAAAATCCATGGCATCGACGGCTTCGGCCTCGAAATCACCGAGCAGATCCCGGTCGCCACGGAGCCCGGCACGTTCAACCGCCGCTACCTGGAGACGAAGCGCGACCGCATGGGCCATCAACTGACAATCTGATATGTTTGCGGCAGGTGAATGCTGCTGCTAGATTGCACCGGATGCCGCCAGCTGCCGACTCGTCAGGTGTTCAGCTCCAGGAGGGCGACCTCGCGTGGCTGCGCGGTGTGCGAAAGGTGGTAGACCGTTCAAGCCCAGCATTCCGCGATCGCCGCAAGCGGCTGGTGCGTGAATTGCGTCACCGGGTGAGGGCCGACTACGTGTTTTGGGGCGTGGGTTTGCACGATTTCGCCCGAAGCCAGGGGTTGCTGCTCGACTGCTTCACGGACGCCGATGAGTCGGCGACGACTGGTGCCGACGGGCCATTGGAGGCAGGGACGTGGGAACTGTTCAAGGAGCTCGACGACTGGTACGAGCGGAATGAGCTTCGCGGCGTGACGTGCTCGCGGGTGGGGCACCGGATGAACGCAGACAAGCTCTCAATCCGGTTCGTCACCGATCTGCTGCGGGCTGACCAGCAGCTCCCCGAGAAGCGGCCCGTCGACGTGCCGCCAATTCCGAAGGATCAGCGGGGCGAACGGATCAAGTACGTGACGGCGGAGAAGTCGTTTCTGCTGAAGCAATTATCGTGGTGGGACAAGCTTCAGGCGTTGACACGTCTCGGCCTCATGCGTGATCGGGCGCGGTTAGGCTTGGACGACTTCTTATTCTCGATGTGCCGTATCAGCGACGACGCCGCAAGCGGGCTGGGGCTTCACCGCCGCGTCGGCCAGCCGCCGTTCTCGCAACGGGATGTTTTTGTGGTCGATCAGGTGATGCGGGCCAACGACGACTTGCTGAACCACGTCACGATGGACGCCAACCCGTTTCGGGGGGTCAGCCTGAACCTCGAGGAGAGGAAAACACTGCCGCTAATCATGTGCGGCGACTTCACGGAGGCGGAAATCGGCTTCGTCCTGGGAGTCGCCGGGAGCCACGAGGTCAGCCGCCCTGGTGAGCCGAACGTACGGCGACACATCGATCGCATGCGGCACCGAACGAAGGAGACGGTTCGGTCCATCGCCAGGAAGATCGGCGTGGCGGAGAACTTGCGGGCACTGCAGGCTTTGTCGGCCCCGCCGGCGGCCGACCCGACGCATCAATCGTGGCGGGAACCCGGTGCCGATTGGCTGACGACCCGCCGCCAGTTCGGCCGCCCGTGAGTCGCTTGCGACCTTCCCTTCTGCTCCTCGCCCCGCCGGTGCGGCAACTAGTCCCCAAATGGGGGCCGTTCGGAGCCTACTTCGTGTTTCATGCCTTCGCGGGCAGTTCCATTGGTCGCCAGCGTGGCTTCCGGTCCTGCCTGTCCGGCGACGCCCCGCACTGTGGGGCCAACGCCGCCGCATTCCACGAGCAGGAAGCAGAGGCATTGTATGGCAGCAGAAGAAACCGCGGGCGGCGCATTTGGCGGGCTGGTGATCATTGCCCTGATCGCCTTGTTGTGGATCACGAACCCGAAGCAGTCGGCATTCACCCGGGAGATGGCACAGGACGGCTGGGTGCCGGTCGCGCGTGAGAGGTCGAACTGGGGTGTCCTGAGCTACGAACACGTGACTGGTTTCACCGGAGCCACCTGCACGTACATCGGTGTCGGCGGGCAGGTCATCAAGATCGGCGGCGACTGAAGCAGAAGTCACCGCAAGCGAAAACCGACAGATTATTAACAAGGCATTTCGATGGCACTTAAAGTTGGCATGAAGATGAACGGCACTTGGTACAGCAAAGACGCTCCGAGCACCGACTGGGATCAATGTCTGCGGGCATGTGAACAGTTCATGCGGGAGAACCCAGGTGTGCAGGAGATGGAACTCTTCGAGAGCAACCTGCACGGCCGGCACGGCAAGTGGACGCTGTACTCGTACAAGAACGGCCAGTGGTACAGCCACCCCGGCCCGCCCAAGCGGTCTTCAGCTGCGTGGTGAGGCGACGGTATAGCTAAACTGCCTATGTGTCGCGGGTGCTTGTCTTGTTGCCGTTGATTCTTTGGGCCGATGGGGCGGCTTCTGGGGGTGGTGCGGCTTGGTGGTGGGTGATGGTGTTTTTGCCGGGGCTGTTTGTGCCGGCGGCGGTGCTCGGGTGGCAGGTGCGGCGGGCGGCGCGGGCCGGGCCTTGGCGGGCGGGGCTGGGGCGGAGCGGGCGGCTCTTGTTTTTGGGGAAGTTGGCGGTGTTGGGGTGGTTCGCGGTGGGGCTGTACGAGCTGGGGTGGGGGCAGGTGGTGGGGCGGGTGGATTGGCCGTTGCCGGCGGTGGCGGCGGCGGTGGCGGCGACGCCGGCGTATTTGGGGTGGGCCGCGCTGTGGTGGGCGTACTACCCGGCCGAGCGGGCGGGACGGGAGAACGTGCTGTGGTGGTGGACCGACGGCGGCATGACGGCCCGGCCGATGCCCAGCCGCGGGTGGTACGTGTGGCGGCGGGTGCGGGCGGAGATTTTGCTCATGGCCGTGCCGGTGGTGCTGGCGTTGGGGGCGGTGCATCTGGCCGGTCAATTGGCCGGCGGGTTCGACGGGGTGGCGGGGGCGCTGGGGCAGCTACTGGCGATCATGGGCGTGTTTACGCTCGCGCCGCCGCTGATGGTGCGCTTGCTGCCGACGACGCCGCTGCCGCGGGGGACGCTGCGAACCGACCTCGAGAAGCTGGCCGCCGATGCCGGGGTGCGGTGCCGGGACATTCGCATTTGGCGGACGGACCACACGATGGCCAACGCGCTGGTCATGGGGCTCGTGCCGCAGTTGCGGTACGTGTTGCTGTCGGACCTTTTGATCGAGTCGTTGTCGCAGAAGCAGATCGCGGCGGTGTTCGCCCACGAGGCGGGGCACGTGCGGCACCGGCACATTGCATGGTTCGCCGCGGCGGCGGGCGTGCTCATGCTGCTGGCGATCGGGCCGCTCTCGGATCTGGAGCGGGGGCTGCGGGCGAGCGTCGGGGCGACCCTTGGCGGCGGCCTGGCCGTGGCGGTCACGCTGGGCGGGGCGATCCTGGGCATCGGCTGGCTGAGCCGACGGTTCGAGCGGCAGGCGGACGTCTTCGCCGCAAGGCAACTTCAGCGCCGCGCCGACGGCCGGGACACGATTGCCGGGGAGGGGGCGACCGACTTCGTCGCGGCGCTCAAAAGCGTCTGCCGCGTCAACGGGATGCCGCTGACGCCGTTCCGCTGGCACAAGGCCCGCCCGTTCACGTCGTTCCTGGCGTGGCTGGGCCACATCGCCCAAACCTACTTCCACGGCTCGATGCCCAATCGCATGGCCGCCATCCTCCACCTCGGCGGCGACCCGCAACGCACCGCCGCGTTCGATGCCCGCATGCTCCGCCTGCGGCTGGGCCTCGTAACGGTCGGCGTGCTGGCGGGCGCGTGGGCGGTGTGGGGGTGAAGCTCCGGCCGGCACCCGCGTACGCTGGGGCCGATGTCGCGTGTTCGGAACTTCGTGCGAACGTCCCTGTTGGGCGGGTTGGTCGTCTTGCTGCCGATCGGCGTGTTGCTGATTGTGTTCAACTGGATCATCGACACGCTCCGCAGCCTCTTGCGGCCGCTGCTGGGGCCGTACAAGGACGCGATGCTCGACAGCGGGCTGCCGCTGCTGAGCAACAATTACGTCGCCGAGGTGCTGGCGCTGCTGATCGTGGTGCTGCTGTTCATCGCCATCTGCTTCATGATTGGGGCGGTGGTCCGCACGGCCGTGGGGCGGTGGTTCCACGACAAGATCGAGCACTACGTCCTCAAGCTCGCCCCCGGCTACAGCCTGGTGAAGGAAACCGTTGCCCAGTTCTTCGGCGACAAACCCAGCCCGTTCCGCAGCGTCGCGTTCGTGCAAATCTTCGGCGACGCCCCGACCCAGGTGACGGCCTTCATCACCGAACGCCACGCCAACGGCTGGTTCACCGTCTTCGTCCCCACCGGCCCCAACCCCACCAGCGGCCAAATCTTCCACGTCCCCGGCGAGAAAGTCACCGAACTGCACCAACCCGTCGAAGACGTCATGCGCAGCGTCATCTCCTGCGGCGCCGGCAGCGACAAGCTGATGGTGACGTTCGACGAGAAGCGGTGAACAGTTCTTTGTTCTTGGTCCGTGGTCAGTTGTTGCACTTCGTCGTGCGTTCGCTGGCGTGAGCAACGAACCACGGACCACGGACCACGGACCAAGAACAAAGGACAAAGAACAAAGGACCAACAACACTTCACCTCCCGACCGCCCGGTCCAGCTCGCGCTTCGCCTTTTCGATGGCCGCTTGTTCCTCGGCGACGGTGGTTTCTTCTCGGCTGCGTTCCTTGTGTTCGGCGACGGCGTCGGCGTGGGCGAGGGCGCCGCGGACGCCGTCGGCGCGGGCGTCGAGTTCCTTGATACGGCTCTGGTTGCCGTAGACGATCAGCTCGTCACCGGCGCGGATGACGAAGGTGCGGCCGGGGGCGCCCACGTAGTCGCCGCCGCGGTTGATGCCCAGGACGAGGATGCCCTCGCTGCTCAGCCGGCTCTCGGCCAGCGTCTTGCCCTTGAGCCAATCGTCGTCGCGGATGTACAGCTCACCCAAGCCGTAGTCGCCGGAGATGTGCAAGAGCGTGGCGTAGTCGCGGACGTCGATGGTCGTGTACTTCTTGAGCGCGGCCGTGATCCAGCGGCTGATGATGCGGTCGATGAACGCGCTGTTGGCCACGAACCACAGCACCGCCAAGCCGGCGAAAAGCACCAGCAGCTTCAGCGCCCGGTTGCCCGTTTCGCCGGAGTTCACGAACCCCGCGACGATCACCCCGGCCGTCGTGATGATGCCGACGTTGCCCAGCAGCATGAGCTTGAACACGATCCGCCGCCGTACCGGGTGGCCGGTGATTTTCTCCGACTCGCCGGTGGTGAACCCGCACCCGGTGAACGCGCTGCGGGCCTGGAACCGCGCCAAGCTCCGGCTGATCCCCGTGAGCATCAGCGCAACCGTCGCCACCCGAACCGTGAGGATCGAGAGCGTGAGCACCACCAGCAACGTCGCCACCGCAGCCATGTGGGCGAGGGTACGGGAGGAAGTTATGAATGATGAATTTCGGAATGATGAGTTGCGGAGTGATGGTTTGCGGAACCGGCGGGATCGCGCCGTCGGCCACCCCGCCGCCTGGGCATCGGCCACTCGTCACTCCCCAACTCATCACTCATCACTTCCGCCACCTCCCGCCTAAGGTCCGCCCGAATGAGCGGCCGCCGTCACTTTCTCGTGGGCTTCACCGTCCTGCTGTCCCTGGGCGTGTTGGCGGTCATGATCGTGCAGTTCGGCGGCCAACTGCCCAGCTTCCTCGGCGGCGGGCGGATCCCCGTCGTCCTCGACGCCCCCCGCGCCAACAACCTCAGCGTCGGCAGCGCCGTCACGTTCGCCGGCGTCTCGGTCGGGCAGGTCACCGCCATCACCCGCACCGCCGAGCACAACGTCATCATCGAGGCCGAGCTCGACACCGACCCGCCCCTGCCCGCCAACCTGGAAGGGGCCATCCGCCAGACCAACCTCCTCGGCACCGGCGCCGTCGTCGAACTCACCACCGATGGTGACCCGCAAGGTATCGTCGCCAAAGGCGCCGTCATCCCGACCCGCTTCGCCGGCAATGAAATCTTCCCGCCGGAGTTTCTGGAGGCCGCCGACGAGATGCGCCGCGCCGTCGCCGAGTTCCGCCGCAGCGGCGTCATCGACGACCTAAAAACCCAACTCGCCAACATCGGCCAGACCGTTACCTCCGCCAACGACCTGATCACCGACGAAGAACTCCGCGGCCGCATCGACCAGACGATGGCCAACCTCGAAAGCGCCTCCGCCCGCGCCGACACCGCCCTGGCCAGCCTCGAACAGTTCGGCACCGAGGACCTCCCCGCCCTGCGCGACCGGGCCGACCAACTGCTCGAAACCGGCGAAGCCCAGATCACCCGAGCCGGCGACAACTTCGAGGCGACGACCAAAAACCTCACCCGCAGCCTCACCGAGTTCGACCGCCTCGCCCGCGAGTACCGAGAGATCGCCGCCAAAATTAACCGCGGCGAAGGCACCGCCGGCCAGCTCCTCAACGACGACCGCGTCTACGAAGCCGCCCTCACCGTCCTGCTCCAGCTCGAAGCCACGGTAAAGGACGTGCAACGCTTAACCCAACAGCTCGAACAAGACGGCGTCAAAATCGGCTTCTGACCCACCCCACCCCCGCGCGAACCGCGTCCAACGCTTGACATCCCCATCCCCCCGGCGAATCATGTCTGCCCGTCGCACCCTTAGCTCAATTGGATAGAGCGTCGGTCTACGGAACCGAAGGTTGGGGGTTCGAGCCCCTCAGGGTGTACTAAGCAGGGCAACGACTTACGGCACCGTGCCGACAAGCGTCGACCCGACTGTCAGAGAAAGTGTCAGAGAAAAGGACGCCGCCGGCTGCCACCGACGACGTCCCGGCAAACCTCCACGGGCCTGCCTTGTGCGCCTTTACCCGTGAGGTTCAGCCCGATGCCACATCATCCAAAGCCCTTCCATCGCAAGCAGCGTGACCGCTGGTACGTCGAGATCGACGGCCGCCAGGTCAATCTTGGCCGCGACCGCGACAGCGCGTTTGCTACTTACCACCGCCTCATGGCACAGCGGGGTGAAACCCCCGCGAAGGCCGGGGCCTCCCAAAGCCAACCGGCCGCAGCGGGCGACATGTCGCCGCTGGTGGTCTGCGTCATCGACGACTATCTTGACTGGTGCCAGAAGCACCGAGCGGCGGATACCTACCGCTGGTACAAGGACCGGCTGACGTTGTTCTGTCGGGCGATCCCCAGCCGTCTGACGCTCGACCGGCTCAAGCCGCACCATGTGCAGCAATGGGTCGATAACCACACCGCGTTGAAGCCGGACGGGACGCCCCGGCCGGTGAGCGACGGCACCCTTCGCAATCTCATTGCCGCCGTCAAGCGAGCGATGACGTGGGCGGAAGAACAGGGGTTCATTGACCGCAGCCCGCTGGCCCACCTCAAGAAGCCGTCGTGCGGCCGTCGTGAGAAGGTGGTGACAGCCGAGCAGTATCAGGCCCTGCTTGATCGCACCCCCGATGCGTGTTTCCGCGACCTGTTGACGGTGCATTGGGAAACCGGCTGCCGCCCGCAGGAGAGCTTGCGGGTCGAGGCACGCCATGTCGATGTTGCCGGCAGCCGGTGGGTGCTGCCGGCCAGCGAGTCCAAGGGCAAGAAGAAACCCCGCGTGGTCTACCTCACGCCCGAGGCGCTTGGCATCACCGTGCGGCTTATGGAGCGTTACCCGGACGGCCCGTTGTTCCGCAACGCGGACGGCCGGGCATGGACGCCGGATGCCACCAACTGCCGGTTCCAGCGGGCCAAGAAGCAGCTTGGCTTCAAGGTATGTCTCTACGACTTCCGGCACGGCTACATTAACCGGCTGCTGCTCAACGGCGTTGACGCGTTTACGGTTGCCACCATCGTGGGCCACCAGAATGCCGCGATGCTCGCAGCTCATTATTCGCATCTTTCGCAGGCACCCCAGTTCCTGCTTGAGCAGGCACGTAAAGCCGCTTAGAGCTGGACATGCCGCAACTTCGGCCGCTGCGGGGGCGGCGGCCGGAATTGCTTGTCTTCGACGCTCACGCGGCAGGATTCGAGGTAAGCCGACAAGTCCGCTTCGGCAAATACGATCTTGCCGCCCATGCGGTAGTGAGCAATGACCCGCCGCGCAGCTAATCCGTACACGGTGGATCGTGACAGGCCGAGGCGGCTTGCGGCTTGTGTGACGGACACCATCATCGGGCAGGCTCAACATCGTGGGGGTGAACACCCACACCCGCCGGCAGGCGAGTATGAGCGGGAGTAAGAGAAACGGCTACTTGCGGTCGATGCGGCGTGACGGCTCGACCGGCAAGTTCCGCTGCCGCCTGCTTGAGCGCATAAAGGCCGCGCTTGCCGGCGATCAGATAAAGGATCGTCGCCGCCGGCAGGGCCAGCAGTGCAAGGTGCGGCAGGTGAGAGATGCCGAGGATCAGTAACGCCCGGCGAATCAGTTCGTGGTTGCTTGAGATCATGATGATGGTGGTGAGAGGAAGATGCGAGTGAAGAATCAGCGTTCGAGTTCCGCCTGCCGTTCGGGTTCGGGCGCTTGCGCGGCAAAGCCGTCAAGTTGCTGGTCCCATTCGAGCGCGTCGGGCAGCTTGTCCATCACCACTTCCTGCGGTGACGGGTTGCCGACCACGCCGAGTTCTTCCACAGGCTGGATTCCAGAGTGCGGGAACGCTGGAAGCGCTTGACTTATCTCCTTGAGACCTTGGCGGGCCATGCCCTTGAGGTGGCCCGCCCCGAACTTCTGTACGGGTTCATCGTGTTCTGCCATGGCAGTTGTCCTTTCAGCTGGTGCCGCCGGAGAGGAAGGGACAGACCACAACCGACGCTGCCGGCGGCGCAGCTACGGCGTGTCGAAACGTGTTACAGCTGACCGCGAAAGCGACTCGCGAGCGTGCGTTGCTCGATGCTGGCATCACGCATGGCCCGCAGCGCGTTGGCGTCGCAGACGCGGTCCATGTAGCTGGTGAAGTAGATGCCGCTTGCGGCGATCAGGAACATCCAGCCCAGCGGTTCGTCCCACCGGATGACGAGCAGGCCGACCGCTGCAACCAGCACCGGTTCAACGAGGCACTTGGACAGCACTTCATTCTTGACCAGTGGCATCAGGCGAAGCGCCAGCCACGGATAGCCGTTGTATTTGGAGTGAATAGGGACGCGGCGACGCATCCGCTCGAATGTCGCGATGCGGCGGCAGACGAGAAAGGCAAGCCACACCGCCAGGTAGATCATGGCGGGCGGGTGGGCGACCGCGAAGTAGATCAGCCCAACGCAGGTGATGATGCCGTTCACGCCAAGGGCGTGCGAGCCGAACACACCGCGAGTAATGGGAGTCACCAGCGTGGCGGCACAGTTGAGCAATAGATAGCCGCCGCTCATGCCGTTGTTGACGGTCGCAGTCAGATCGCGAATAGGGGTGGATTCGTTCTGCATGAAAGTACCTTGCACCCGCGTTGCGGCGGGCATTCGAGTGGGCGATAGGAGGATGAATCAGTTCTGCTTGAAGCTGACAGGCAGCCAGTTCCTGCCGTTGGCGAATGGCTCGCCGGATCGAATCAGGATGGCATCACATTGAAAGTTGTTAACTGGCCCGCCGGTGCGGAGCTTGTGCATGAAGACGGCCGGCTGCAATTCGACCTCAAAGCTTTCGTTGAAGTTGCCGGTGAACTGGCGTTGCCCGAACATGGCCTGCGTCATCGACTCGGCCGGGTTCATCGAGCCGCCGACGAAGGTTTGAAGGACGCGGCCGACCAGCCCGCTGGCGTAGTCGGCCGTCTCGACATCGCCGAGCGAGTGAAACAGCTTCGTGCCGAAGTTGGTCAGCAGCGCGTCCGTCGCGTGCTTGCCCGCCGGTCCCGGCATCGCGGCGTAGTAGCTGTGCAGCGACTGCGTCAGGTAGATCATGCAACCTTTGTGGCTGCGGCATTGAGCCAGATAGGGCGCGTCGAAGCTGGTGACAAACTCTTGGCATTCGTCGGCCCAGATCACGTTGACGGGCGTGGTAGCCACCGCCTTGCGGCGGAGGTTCCAACGCTGCGTGACGAGCTTCCAGCCGGCCGCGACGAGCCGGCCGGCGTCACCATGCACCGCCGGTGGCATGTCCACCAGCACCCATCTGCCGGCCGCCATATCGGCCGGTGAGATGGTGGTGTCGTTCGACACCAGTTCACGGACGTTGCCCGTGTTGAAGACGTGCAGAATGGCGAAGACACCAGCGAGGATGCTGCTGCGGGTCTTATCCGCTAATCGCGGGAACTCTCCGAGCCAGTAGCCCATGGCCAGGTCGAAGTTGTGCTGGTTGATGGTGGTCTTCTGGCGGTCGTGAGCGCGTTTGAGGCAGTCATTGCAGAACTCACCGCGCCATGCCTCATCGGTCAGCTGGTCCGTCGAAGTCGGTGCCGTCTGAATGAAGCGGTGCAGGTCCGGGACGGTGAGCCGTCCGAGGGCCAGCACCAGCACAACGATGGAACAGAATAGCAAGCGTTCCTGCTGCTGCTCCCAGAACCTGCCGTCCTCTCCACCGCCCGCACCGTCACCGCGTGACAGCACTTCGGCCAGCGTCATGAGCAGCCGCGTCAGGTCGCGGGGTTCCGCGCCCTGCTGCTGCTCGACATCAAGGAAGTTGCAGCGCTGCGCTTCGCCGGGAGCGAAGATCACTAGATCATCGGAGCGACCGGCGGCCGCAAACAGTGCCTGCCAATCGTCTTTGTCTTCCGGCTTTGCAGAGAGGATTAATCCACCGCTACGCGGCAGGCCCACGACTGCGGCGGCGAGTGCCCGGCCGCTGCCGCTTGACTTTCCAGAGCCGCTTCGCCCGAAGATGGCAGCCCCGCCGTTGAGCAGGTGCCGCACACTCATGGCGTCGCGACGGTTCCAGCGGATAACCTCGCGTTCCAGTGGGTCACGCACAGCCGAGCCGAGCAAATTCAACGGCCACATGAGCGGCCCCCTTCCCGTCGTCGGCGAAGGTTCGCCAGGAGCGTTTCGGTATCTCGTAGCTCCCGATCCATCTTGGCCTGCATGCGCCGCGTCAGATGCACGATGTAGAGCGCTCCGGTGCCGGTGATGCCAAGCACCACCGGGACAGCGACCGGCACACCGGGAAATGCAGGGTGGACCATACCGACCAGCACACGCGGTTGTGCATCGCTCGCACATGAGGCGGCCAGCACGCACAGGAAGAATGACCAGCCGGCCAGCGGAATCAGCGACTTCATGCTGCCCCCTTTCGAGCGGCGACGGCGTCACGCATGACGCGAGCTTGTGTCTGCACGTCCAGCCCCTGATTCAGCCCCTTTTTCAGCTGCTTTAGCGTTTCTGACAGGACTTCAACGGCATCTTGCAGCGTGACCGCATCCCCTTTAAGGGCCACCACATAGCCGCCTGGCATCGCGAAGCGGATGTTGGCAGGCTTAGGTGCCAGCTTGAACGCCTCGGCGCTTCTAGGTGCCTTCCTGACGGTCCTGCGGGCATCGTCACGACTCCCGGACAGCACGTTCGGCAGCAACGCCAGCTGCTTGGCATGGTCGGGTTCGCCAGCGAGCAGGTAGGCCCGCTCGCCATCGAGCTTGCCGGACTCCAACTGCTGCTGAATGTCCGGGTGCAGCTTGGCGTAGGCCATCAGCTTGGAAACGGCCGACTGACTAATCCCCAGCTGCTTGCCGGCTTCGGCTGCCGTGCAATTCGTTTGCTCAAGAATGCGGCCGACCAGCCGGCTGCGTTCCATCGGCGACAGCTGCCGACGGTGCAGGTCGATCGATCCTTGAGCAAGAGCCAACTGCGTCGGGTCCGGCTTCTCCGCCAGCACAACCGCCGTCAGTTCAGGGATGCCGGCGAGCTTGGCGGCACGCCACCGGCGTTCGCCATCGAGGAGGCGTAGCGTGTCACCGTCCTGATAGACGAGGACGGGCACCTGCTGCCCGCAGGTCAGCAGATTTTCAGCCAGAGCGGCTAGCTCGGCTTCGTCGAAGGTGGTGCGGGGTTGTTTAGGGTCGCGGACGACCGAAGCGATAGGAACGTTGCGTAGGTTTCGCATGGGCCACCCTTATGCCACGTCCTCAGACGCCCATGTAGTGAACCCAGTCCATCCTCTTGCAGATTATGCCGGAGCGCTAGCGGCCACGATCCTTGTTGTCGTAGTCAGGATCACCCCGAAGCCGTTCCAGCGCTGAGTAGTCGCCGTTGCCTGCCGATGGCAGTCGTTTGGCCCATTCGGCAGTTCGCTCATGTGATTTGTTGAGATCGGAATCTTTGTCCTCAAGGGCCGCCGTTACTCGCTGCCGTTGGTCTTCCGTTCCCTTTCCGCTGGTCACGTCGATCACGTCACGCGCGGTGACCGGATGCTGCGTGCCGCCAAGAGGCGGTATGTCTGTCTCAATCGTCAAGCTGTCGATGTCTCCCGTTTGCTGCTTCATCGGTACCGCAGTTCAGCGGCAAAGTCAATCCTCGCGGAACATGTCGCTGGCCGGGAGCAGTGTCGCAGTCTCAGTGTAGACCGCGAGCCAGTCGTTCCGTAGCTTGAACACCCACGAGATGCAGCACTTCTTCTCATCCAGAACGTCCAGCAGGTTCTTCCGCTTCTTCTTCTGGATGCTGGCGTTGTTCCAGGCAGGAATCAAAGAGCTACTGAACTCGCGCTGTACCCCACGAATACGTTGTCTGATAGCCTGCTCGCTCCCACGGGCAAGGATCGTGTTCCAGACGCCCGGCCTGTGGAACATGTCGCAGATCAGTTCGTGACGAAACTCGTTCAGCGGCTCCGGCTCCACTCCGGTTGCTTCCTGCTGCAAACCGCCGAGCATGGTCGCAACAGCCATGAATCCGCTTCGCAGCATGAGAGGGCGAAGCAACTCCAGATCTGGTTCCCAATCTACGGGACGAGTTGGGAGCGTCAACAGCATCATCAATGCTTCAGCGGTGATGATGCCGCTATTGCGAGCATTGGTCACCCACTCGATCCCGATCTCGAAGCCGATAGCGTCTGTCAAATCTTGCCGCGTGGTCCCGATTCCCCAACGGCCGGTCTGTAGGTCGGCTACCAGCGAGCCAATCCACGGAGCGCGGTATCCGATCATGAAGGTCGTGAAGGCACGTGCTTCGTAGGCAGGTTCTTCGTCGTCAACTCCTAGGCGAAGATGGAAGTCTTCGCGCAGTTGCTCAGTGAACGGATCGAACGGGTCGATCAGCGGGAAGGAAGTAGCGCGCAGCGCACGTGTGTTTTGGTTGAAGTTATCCATCGCGGCCGAGGTGCTGACGGCCCCAATGGGGGCAGCTGCCCGGTCCGGGCAGCGTCAGCAACTCAACGCTGCAATGGGTGGTAGATGATCGAGGTGCCCGCAGACCAGACGCCGGGAGCATCTTGCACGCTGCGGATCGACTGCCGGATGAGACCCGAAGCACGACCAAATGCCACCTGCCGTTGGCGTGGCAGCCGACGACGAACCCGGCGAACCCGCGGCCGTGAACGAGCAGAGCGTGCAGCGGGCTGGTCGGTTGGTGCGATAGTCTCCGCATCAACCACTACGACTTCCATCGTGGTGCATTGGAGAAGAGCAATAATGCCCTGAAGCTGCTTCGAGGCAGCCTCCCCGTTACATGCTGACGGCACCTCAACCACAGCGTCAACGCCGTCCTCCGAGACCTGAACTGTTAGGCTTGAGGAGTCCATGCGTCGTCGAATCCTATGCCGGTAACCAACGCCGTGTCACCATCGGTGAAGTCTCGTCCCTCACCGGCTGCCATCACCCACGAGATGACGTGTCGATGCAGGCCATCGTAAAGCTGCCGCAGGTTCCGGCCGCAGATCGTCACAGCGACCGGGCGAGCGGCGAGGAAGACAAGCCGTATCTCACCCGGCCGGTAGCGGGAATCAGACATCAGGTGCTGATACTGGAAGGTGCGGATACTGCCGTCCGGCTCGGCAAAGTGAATGGCAAACAGCGGCTTGGCTGCCGCACGGCCGTGCGCCTGATACTCCCCGTCGCCAACAGACGGCAGCGCGTCGTCCTCATTCGCCGCCGTCCTTGTACGGGGTGTGCGGTCAATGAATCCCCGCAAGTGCGACTTGACGTGTGCGTCATCGTGCATGGGCTAGCTCCGGTTCGCGTTGATTCTCACGCAGCTGAGCAGCATGCTTGGCGGCAAGCTGTGCCGTCGTACGCAGGCGGTCGAACATCGCCTTCACCGGGTGAAGCGGATCGGGCCGCTGCTTCGACTCGAGCAGTTCAATCGCAGCGGGTCGCGGCCGTTGCTTCGCGGCAACGTCCAGCAGGCCCGCCTTGTCATCGGTGTAGATCGTCGCGGACTTCCTGCCGCGAGATGCGGCCACGTAGAAACCCTCACGCGATCCGGCCGGGAATGTCGCCGCGGGGGCGGCGATCAGCACGCGGTCCACGGTGCGGCCTTGCGAAGCGAAATCGGTCATGACGAATCCGCTGGCAAGGTGGCCGAAATGGGTATCCACCGTCCAGCCGTTGTTTAGCTTCATATTGCCTGCCCGGTCGAAGCCGGCCACGAAGTAGATGGCCCCGTTGTTCAGCCGGTGCGTGCCATCTGCCGTCTTGCCGTTAGCGGTGACTCGCACGGCGTCGCCTTGGCTGACGAAAAGTGTATCGCGGCCGTAGGTAGCAAAGCACCCGGCGAGCTTCGGCGTCAGGTGCGGCAGCACGTCGCTTGCCGCTACACGCTCACCGGCTTTGAACCGGCCGGCGTTGCGTTGAAACTGAACGACTTCATCACCGGCATACCGGGCAGGGTCCGCCCGCTCGGCGGCGGTCCAGTGCAGAGGCACGAGGCGTTGCACTTCATGTTCTTTTCCGTCGATCCTGCCGGCCTTCCGCAGCGTGTCACGCACGGCCTGCGTGACCTTCGCACCTTCCGCGTGAGTAGCGCAGACGATCAAGGCCGACTGGCCCTTGCCCGTGGCAGCGGCGTATTCATCGGCCAGCTGCTGATACGGGTTGTCATCCGGCATGTCCTTGATCCAGCCCAGCCCGTCGAGCGTGTGCAGCCCGCCGGCCGCGTCGCCGCGTGATAATGCTGTTACCGCCTGTTTATATTTGCCGGATTGCCGCCGAATGTCGGTTACTTCGGCCACCGGCAGACCGGCTAAGTCTTCCAGCACCCGCAGCGGTGCACCGCGTTCGACGCTTGCCAGCTGGCGCTTGTCGCCAGCCAGCACCACCCGTGCGTCCAGTTGATCCGCGACCTTGAACAGCCGGTCCATCGTGCCGCTGCCGACCAGACTTGCTTCATCGAGCCAGATCACACCGCCCCTCGCCTCCTGCTGCATCTTGTCGTCGATCAGGAACCGCGCCAGCGTGTCCGCATCGGCGAACCCTTCATCACGCAGCACGCCGCGTGAGGCTTCTGCCGAGGGAGCGAGCATGGCCACCCGTTTGCCGGCCGCTTCAATCTGCGTCACGGCCTCACGGGTCAGCGTCGTCTTCCCCGTCCCGGCCACGCCGCGAAGCAACGTCACGCGATCCGGTGAGGTAATGACGTGCCGCACGGCATTGCGCTGTTCGTTGCTCAACCGTTCATCATGCCAATGCACCTTGTCTTCCGCGACGAGTGGCCGGCAGCTAAGTTTGCCGTTGGCGGCGAAGGCGATCACCCGTCGTTCTTCGGCCAGTACCTGCCGCGTCGTGGTCCATGTCTGGTTGCCTTCCGTGCGTTTCAGCAGGTCGAGCTTGCCGAAGGCATCGCGTACACCTTGCGGTGTGACACGGCCGATGCCGTGCCGAAGCGCCGCCGTCAACAGGCGGCGTTCGTCCTGTACCGATGCACGCTCAAATCCGTGATCGACGGCGTGTTGCACGTGGTGTGCGTCATCGGTTTCAGGTGCTGGTGCATCATGGGCTGCAACCCTTTGCAGCGCGTCGCGCTCACCCTCTTCGAGTTCCGTCTGCCAATGCTCAACCAGCCGCGAGTACGGCACTGCTTGCGCCTTCTTCTCGCGTGTGGTTGCGCCTAGCTCGCCTTTGCGTTTGGGATCGGTGATCCCGAGTTCTGCCGCTACCCGCTCAATGAGGGCGGTTCGCTTCGAGAACTTCCGCACCGTGGCATCAGCGATGCCGTCAATCTCGAACGCATCTTTGGTGGGCCGCACCGCGTAGCCGAGCGTTTGCAGCGAGCGGGCAAACCGTGCCTGCTGGACCGCCTGCCAGTAGTAGGCATCACCTTTGATCTTGCCGAACTGCCCGGCTTTCCAGCGCCCTTCGTGCCGGTCAAAGGTGGCGTTAATCGTGAAGCAGTGAGCGTGCAGCTGCGGCGTCGGCACGCCGCCGACCGGGCGGCTGGTGAGGTGAACGAACTCTGCCCACAGCAGATTGCCGGTGTCGCGATCTTCCTGCCTGCCCCCGCCCCTAACACGCGACTGCATGTCCGCTTCCATTTCGTGCATCGTGTCGTTGATCGACGCCCGGAAGGCGTCGGTGATCCGCTCATCACCGGTGAGTGCATGAACCAGTGACACCGATTTGGGTGCCGACCATGTCAGATCGTACCCGACGCGGCGGTTGCCACGGGTCAGCGCCGTCAGCGGCCCTTGTCCGTCCGGCCGCTGGTTATCGCAAAGCCGCTCGAAAGCGTGCTTGTCCACCTCGCCGAACAGGCCAAGCATCACGGCACCCTTGCCGCCCCATTGGCCGACCAGTTCCTGACCATCGCTGTAATAGTCCGAGTGAGCGAAGTAGGACTTGGCCCCACTCGCCGACTTCTGCGGCGTGATTCTTAACATATGACAGTTTCACTTCCCTCTGCCGCAGTAATCTAGATCAGCTTCGACCCGTGGCAAGGAAAATCGTCCGGTCGCATCCGCCGTTGGTCGGAATAGTAAGTAGCTACAGACATCTCCCCTCTGCATTGCAGTAGGACGTTTCGCCGCGAATACTACCGACTGGACGGAATGGCCCGCGTCAAGGCAGGCGACATGCCAGCTTGTCGACATGTCGACAAGACCCACGACCCACATAGTTGTTGACATGCGACCGTGAGGTGTGGCATGGCTATAGGCATGATTATCGTGGTGGCAAACAGCAAAG
>CAYLSV010000004.1:0-29616 GCA_964386435.1 uncultured Tepidisphaerales bacterium | reverse complement strand
CGTCGGCAAATCGACGCTGTCGGTCCATCTTGCAACGTGGTTGCACGAGCAGGGGCACCGCGTCACCCTGGCCGATTGCGACACGCAGCAATCGTCTTCGGAGTGGGTGCGAGAAGCCGCCCCTGACGTGCAGGCCGTGCGGCTCGACGATCCGAACGCGATCCTGAATGAAGTGCCGGGGCTAGCGGCCGAGTGCGACTACTTGGTAGCCGACGGGCCGGGCAGCCAGAGCGAAACCAGCCGGGCGTTACTGCTGCGGGCCGACCTTGCCATCGTGCCGTGCAAAGCCAGCATGTTGGAGGTGAGGGCGCTTGCGAAGGCCACCGAGGTGGTCCGGCAGTCGCAGGACATCCGCAACGGCCAGCCGGAAGCCGTCATCGTGCTAAGCATGGTCGGCCGCAACTACCGGTTGACGCAGGACATGCGGGATGCCGCCGCCGCCCTCAATCTGCCGCTCGCGCAGCAGGCCATGTCGCTGCGACAGACCTACGCCGACGCCCCCGGTCAGGGAAGCGTCGTCTGGCATATGGGCCGGCGGTCGGAGGACGCGGCGACAGAGGTCGAAGCTTTGTTCCGTGAGTTATTGCCGAACGCCGTTAGCGGCGGCGGCAACAGCAAGACGAGGGTGGCATGACCGTACGCCGCACGCTCGTCGACGGGTTGCCCGCGAAGGCGGAGACCAGCGAGATCGAGAAGGCGTTCGTGCGCGGGAAGACGCTTCCGGCCGATCAACGTCCGGCTACATCATCCACGGGGACAAGCGGCCGACCGGTCAAGAAGCTGAAGCGCGTGCCGTTCCATACACGCATCCGCGACGACTACGCCGACCTGCTGAAGCGAGCGACGTTGCAACGGCAGTTGGACGGCATCGAACCGCAGACCATGCAGGAGATCATCGAGGAGGCCATCGAGCCGTGGTTGCGGACCAACGGCTACCTAGACGACACGTGAGCGAGCCGCCAACGACCAAGACGAGCAGACCGCTGACTAAGCAGCAACGCAAGCTGGTGGAGGCGGGAAGCAGAATCCGCCACCAACGGCCGGAACGAGCCGACTTCCTCCACACGGTGATGTGCCAGGTCGGGTTGCCACGGCGACGCACGGACTCACGCACGTTCGAGCGCAAAAGCGGCTACGTCAACATCCTGCTGGAAGCGGGCAAGCTGTATGACGGGAAGGGGTGGCGGGAGCAGCCCTTGCCCTACGGGGCCACGCCGCGGTTGGTGATGGTCCACGTCAGCAGCGAGGCGGTGCGGACCCAGAGCCGCACCGTGGAGGTGGGCGACTCCATGCGGCAGTTCCTGACCAGTCTCGGCATATCGCCGACGGGTGGGGCACGCGGGGGCTACACGATGTTCCGCAGGCAGATGGAGGCGCTGGCGGCCTGCCGCCTGACGCTCGGCATGGAGAACGAAGGGCGTGTGGTGACGGTCGATGCCAAGCCGATCAAACGCTTCGAGGCGTGGCTACAGCATGACGGCAGCCAGCACACCCTGTGGCCGGGCGTGATGGAGTTGTCCCGCGACTTCTTCGATACGCTGGCCCAACACGCGGTGCCGCTCGACTATCGGGCGCTCGCATCACTCAAAGGGTCCGCCCTTGCCTTGGACATCTACACGTGGCTGGCCCACCGCCTGTGCCGGGTGAACCGGCCGCAGGGCGTGAAGCTCAGCTGGCAGAATCTGCGGGACCAGTTCGGGCAGGAATACACCGACTCAACCAACTTCAAGAAGCAGTTCAGAGTGTCTTTGCGGCAGGTGTTGACCGTCTACCCGGACGCCCGCATTGACGAGGTGATCGGCGGTCTGGTGATCTACCCGTCACCGCCGCCGCTGCCGACAACCCGCGTCAGCATGGTGTCAACTGTGGATAAGGCGGCGAATAGGTGAGGTTGTTCACGCTGAATCACCACCCCCCATACGCTGAATCACCACCCCTTACGTACGCTGAATTGCCACCCCGAAACCTATAGTATAATCCTATAGTTCTTTACCTATAGTTGGCAGGCCAGCAACGATGGATAGGTGTGCGTCGAAAACAGCAGGGGTGCAGCTAACACAGCGACCAGCCGTGCAAGACGCACCCGCCGTGTTGCATTCAGGATATGAAATGAGGGTGAATCAAGCGTCGCCGCCAAACAGTCGAGGCTCAGAATCGGGAACTGTCCGGATCGGTTGACCGACCGGCTCAAGACACATCTCACTCTCGACGCCGCGGCTCACGCTATCGCTGACGGGCGTCGCAACCAGCGAATGATCGTCGGCCCACGGCTTCAACAGCCGGGCTGCCTCCTGCCCGGTGACGTCCTCGCTCAACCAGTCGCCCCATCGATCGGGCGAGAGGATGACCGGCATCCGTCCGCCGCGTGGGCCTCCATTGTGAATGTACGCCATCAGCGAGTTTGCCTTGCAGGTGAACATCAGGCAGGAGCGAAGCACCTCATCACCATTGTCCCATTCGTCCCAGACCCCGGCAAAAGCGTGCGGGCCGTCCCCATCGAGCGAAACGGCGAATGGCTGCTTGCCGCCGTCCGGCAACCGGTGCCACTCGTAGAACGCATCGAAAGGAACCAGACAGCGCTTGCGGCCAATCAACCGTCGGTAGACGTTACCGGCCCCGCCTTGAGCATGTAGTTGCTCACTGCGCCCGTTGAACCACGGCTTGCTTCCGATGGACTTCGAGCGGGCAGGCACCAGACCCCACCGCATGACATCCAACTGCCGGTTGTTATCGCCGCTCACAACTAACAGCGGCTGCGTGGGCGCGATGTTATACCGAGGAGGCGGAGGCGGCTCGCTGCCAACATACCGTGCCATGAATGCATCCTGCATCGCCGCTCGCTTCCGAAACTGCACTTCGCGTCCGCACATACTCTATGCCTTTACCTTTGGTAGTTGCTTCCAGTCAGTTGTATAGCGGGGCGAAAGATGCTCGCGGCGCATTTGCCAAGTCTGTTTGCGTCCGACGGCTTGAGCGGCGAGCTTCACCGTGCCCCTGCCATAACGCATATTGATGGCGTCGTAAGCATTCAATAGGTTTAGCCGCTTCTCGCGGTCAACTTCATCAAACAGCCCCTGCTGCCGTGTCGCGGCAGGCGAAAGATCGACCAGCATCACCCCCGCCTTCTTGTACTCGTAGCCCGGCCGATACAACCGGTCGAGCAGACCCGTTGCGCGGTGCGTCAGTTCGGCGACATCGGCCGAGGGCACCGCAAGACGAGCAGAGGCCGTGTTACCATATTGCGGTTTGTCTTCCCGAAACCGGTCCGTTCGCACGAAGACTTGCAGAACCCCGGCAACCAGCTGTTCACGCCGGAGCTTTCCACTAGCGCGATCCACAAACCCGGCAATGGCTTCGGCAAGTTCATGCTTGCAGGTCACTCGGCGGCCAAAGCTGCGGGTGCTGGCAACGCCCTTGCGAAGATCAGGAACCATTTCCAGCGGAATGCACGGCGTGCCTCGCAGTTCCAACACCGTGCGTTGCCCAACCACCGTCATCTTGCTGCGGATGTCACTAGGTTCACAGTCACGCAAATCCGCAGCAGATCGAACGCCAGCACTAACGAGCCGTGGACCATGCGCCCGCCCGACACCCCATACGTCGCCGACTTCGCACCATCGCATGACGCCTCGGCACCGGGATCGTCGATCATCGAGTAGACCCCGCCGGTGTCGGCCCGGTGTTTCTTGGCGTAGTGATTTGCCACCTTCGCCAGCGTCTTGGTCGTGCCGATCCCGATACCGACCGGTATGCCCGTCCAACGAAGCACCTTTGCCTGTAGCTCGCGGGCGAACGCATCCAGTTCACCCGCTGGAATCCGCGACAGATCAACGAACGCTTCGTCAATTGAGTAGATTTCGACGGCGGGTGCCATCGACTCCATCACCTCCATGACCCGGCGGCTCATGTCGGCGTACAGCGTGTAGTTGCTCGACAGCACCTTGACGCCGTGCTTAGCTAGCTGCTGCCGCACCTGAAAGGCCGGCGTTCCCATCGCCACACCCAAATCTTTGACTTCCTGACTGCGGGCGATCACGCACCCGTCGTTGTTTGATAGCACGGCGACCGGCACGGTCGCTAGGCGTGGATCAAACACCCGTTCGCATGAGCAGTAGAAGTTGTTGCAGTCGACAAGCGCTACCGCCAGTTGCGGCAGAAGGTTCCGCGCCAATGGTCCACAAGCGTTCGTCACCGGAGCAGTCCCAACATGCTCAAAGGCGACGAACAGCGCTGGTAGCTACACCCCAGATGATTAGCTCCACGTCTTGCTGCTCGTCGAGAACAATCGGCGAAAAATCAGGATTGGCAGCCTTCAAGATGATGCTACGGCCGCGCCGCTCGAACAGCTTGACGGTTAGGCCGCCATCGAGCACCGCAACCACCACCTTGCCATGTACTACCGGTTCCGCCCGGTCCACGATCAAGAGGTCGCCAGGATATATCCCGATGTCCGTCATGCTTTCGCCTGTCACGTGGACGAAGAACGTCGCTGCCGGGCGGTGGATCAGGTGTTCATTCAGATCAAGCTGCCCTTCAACGTAATCTTCGGCGGGACTCGGAAAGCCAGCCTGGACGTGGCTCAACATCAACGGCAGCGGCAGCCGAGGGCCGATCAAAGGCGTGAGGGTGCCGGTTAAGGCACCCCACGCCGGTTTTCTCCCGAAGTTGGACAGCATCGGGATATATCTAACATCAACCGAACGGGCAAGTCAACGTCCGATGTCCGTTCGGGGTCAACGGCCGCTAGCCGACAAGACGTGCGGGCTGCCCGTCATCGTCGGGACGACGACGGTTTTCCGCTTGCAGACGCTTGCACTCGCGCTGCGCCTGCTCAAGCTCAAACTTGGCCGAAGCCTCCTTCTGCTTGTGCTTCTTGTAGGTGTTGACGGCACAGCGGCCGATGACGACGGCGGCCCAAACAGGGATGTGAACCATACGATACTCCTTGTGTGGAGAGGGGTGCGAAACGCCATCACTGCGATGGCGACGTACGCATCATGGGGACCCTGAACGCTCGGGTGGTGAATCTCATTCACCGCGACGCGATAGCCGGATGTTGCCGACCCGACGGAGAAGGACGTCGGAACTCCAATCGGTCAGGCACGTCTGGCAATGTAGGGCAGCTGTGCTGCCGGCATAATAAGCTGCGATGTCGCACCTGAAGGCGGAGCTTGACGGACCACGCCGTTCGTGCGACTGTCTGGGTACAACCGATATCACCGATATCAACTTCACCCAGAGGAATCCCATGCCGCAGCTGCTAATCCGCGACGTTCCGCCCCACCTGAAGCAGTGGATCGACACCAACAGCTACGGCCTCCGCCAGTCACAGAAAGAGTTCGTGCTGTCGGTGCTGATGAAGGCATTCGAGCATGGTGAGGATGGGCCGACGCTGTTCGACCAAGTGCCGCCAGTGGTACCTGAGGGAGGCAATATTCCCTTCACCTTCATTGATTTATTCGCTGGCATCGGCGGCCTGCGTTTGGGTATGGAGAAGAACGGTGGACGGTGCGTGTTCAGCTGTGAGTGGGACAAGTACGCGCAGAAGACCTACCAGAAATGGCATGGCGAGGTGCCCGTCGGCGACATACGCCAGGTGAAGCCGGCCGATATCCCCGACCACGACGTGCTGACCGCCGGCTTCCCGTGCCAGCCGTTCAGCATCGCCGGCGTGTCGAAGAAGGCCAGCCTTGGCAAGGCCCACGGGTTCAAGGACGAGACGCAGGGCACGCTGTTCTTCCACCTCGCCACCGTCATCGAAATCAAACGTCCGCCCGTACTGCTGCTTGAGAACGTGAAGAACCTTAAGTCCCACGACAAGGGCCGCACCTGGGCGGTCATCCGCCGCACGCTGGAGGACCTGAACTACGTCGTCTACGACCAAGTCATTGACGCCGCCCGCTATGTCCCGCAGCACCGGGAGCGGGTGTTTATCGTCGGCTTCGACCGTCGCCATTTTGGCGATGATCCCGGCTTTACCTACCCCGAGCCGCCCGAGGGCGAACGACCAAAGTTCCGTAACATCCTCGACCCGAAGGTGGAGGCCAAGTACACGCTGACCGACCACCTGTGGACATATCTTCAGAACTATGCGGCGAAACATAAGGCGGCGGGCAACGGCTTTGGCTTCGGCATGACGGACCTTGACGGCGTGAGCCGAACGCTCAGTGCCCGATATTTCAAAGATGGCTCTGAAGTGCTGATACCGCAAGGTCGTGGCAAGAACCCTCGCCGGCTTAGTCCGAGAGAGGCCGCACGCCTCATGGGTTTCCCGGACCACCTGCCGATTGTCGTCTCTGACACGCAGGCTTACAAGCAGTTTGGCAATGCCGTCGTCCCGCCGGTTGCCGAGGCGGTCGGACGTGAAATGGTCAAGGTCTTCGGCCGCAAGCTGGCTGCGTCACCAAACGGGTGCTTGTTTAAGCTGCCGCTGCGTACGAATAACGGACGAAAGAAGGCTGTGTAGACCGTAGGAGCAAACATGATGACCAGCCCACACGCTGAACAGGCGATTGCTGATGCCCGGACTAACGGCCGGGCGCTGCTGAAGTTCATCTCGCCGAATGACGCTGGTGTGACCGGCAGCCATCAGTGTGGGTTTTACTTGCCGTCCGGTGTTTGGGAGTTCTTTACTCCGCAGGCTCCTGTTAACGGCATCAATCACAAGCATATCGTCAGCATCACATGGCAGAACGGTCTCATCACCGAGTCTGCTGTGACGTGGTACGGCAAGGGCACCCGCCACGAGTACCGCCTGACACGCTTCGGCCGCGACTTCCCATTCCTGAACGCCGACGCGGTGGGCAACTTGCTTGTGCTGGTGCCTATCAGCCTCGAGCAGTTCCACGCGTATGTGCTGGACCTTGAGGACGATATTGAGCAGGTGCAAGCTGCGCTGGGCGTGGAGGCTATCGACTCATGGGGCGTGTTTGAGCCAGGCCGGGAGCATGTCGAGGACGAAGATGAGTGCCTTGAACGTCACTTCCGCAAGTTCGCGGCGGAGCTTGAAGACTTCCCAAGCGGGCTAACCTTCTCTGAAGCGACCCGCACAGCTATTCGCGATTGTGTACAGAACCTTGCAAGAATGCCCCACGACAAACGCTTGGTGCAGGCCATAAACGCCGAGTACCGGCTGTTCCGGCTCGTGGAGCGACGGCTGTGTAACGAGCAGATTCACCGCATGTTCGAGAGCGTAGATGATTTCCTTAAGACAGCCGGTTCCATCACCAACCGCCGGAAGGCGCGGGCCGGCCGTTCGTTCGAGAACCACGTTGAATTCATCCTGAAGGACGCCGGCGTGCCGCACGAATCCCAGCCGGCTATCGACGGCAAGCCTGACTTCATCATCCCGAGCGTCGAGGCGTACAACGATCCAAGCTACCCGGTGGACCGGCTGTTCGTAGTTGGCCTGAAAACGACGTGCAAGGACCGCTGGCGGCAGGTGCTCAATGAGGGTCAGAGGGTGCCAACTAAACACCTGCTGACGCTCCAGAAAGGCATCAGCGGCAACCAGCTGGCAGAGATGTCGAAGGCCAATGTTTCATTGGTGGTGCCGCAGCCGCTCCACAAGGAGTATCCGAAAGAGCGGGCAATGGACATCCTGAGCATTGACCGCTTCATCAGCGACGTGCAGGAACGGCTGTGATCCGATGCGATACTACTGAAGGACCTTGTATGAGTGACGTTCACACGCCTGACCAGCGCAGCCGCAACATGAGGGCGATCAAAGGTAAGAACTCGAAGCCCGAGATGCGGGTGCGGTCACTGATCCATCGGATGGGTTACCGTTATCGGCTTCACTGCAAGGAGCTTCCGGGTCGGCCGGACCTTGTGTTTCCTTGCCGGAAGAAGGTGATTTTCGTCCACGGCTGCTTCTGGCACCAGCACCCCGGCTGCCGCTACGCAACGCGGCCCAAGACCCGCGAGGCGTTCTGGGCGGAGAAGCTGAAAGAGAACGCTGATCGGGATCGCCGTCAAATTCTTGAACTGCAATCTTTTGGTTGGAAGGTTCTAGTTGTGTGGGAATGCGAAGTCCGGGAAGAAACTAGGCTGGCGTCCACATTAGACTCGTTCCTGAAGGATGCCACATAACAGCGTTTATGTCTTTATGTGCTTGCGTGCCTGAAGCCATCCATGCTATGCGAATGGTGAGGCACCAACGAGCGTAGCATGACAAAGAATCCGTATCTGTCAGTCGAAGAATATGTGAAACTGCCACTGAATGAGGCGATGCAATATGGTCCGGAGGACGAAGCCCGCATGGGCGGCGTTCAATTTGCCGAGCAGCTTTCGCGGTTTAAGGGGGTCCGGTCGGCTCGTGTGCTGACAGATCAACCTGGCAGCCGGGATGAGACAGGACCGTTCAGCGTCGCCATCGACGTGGAAACGGACGACCCGCAGCAACGCGAAGCGGTGTCAGAACATGTTCGCGAGCGGATGGACCGTATCTGCTGGGCGCACCGTGTTCAACACATTGATCAGCCGGATGGCACCTACGCGGCCCGTTACACCATCGAACCGACCATCAGCCGGTGACGGAGCAGAAACAGGCTGGACAGGTCGGCCAAGCAGGCGTTGTGCCCGCCGGTCCGACCGAACCGATCGTATATGCCGGAGGCGGAGAAAAACGGCTTCTCGGCTCACCGGGGTTCGTCGTGCCTGCTGCCATTGCCAACATCGGACCTGAAGCGGCCGAGGCATTCATCGAGTACTTCACCGCTTCGATCCGCAACGCCAACACCCGCGAAGCATACGGCCGGGCTGTGACCACCTACCTCGCGTGGTGCGAGGAGAACGGCTTGCCGTTCGAGCAGATCAAGCCCGTGCATGTAGCGGCATATGTCGAACTACTTGGCCAGACGAAAGCACCCGCCACCGTCAAGCAACATCTTGCCGCTATCCGCATGATCGGCGGGTTCCTGCTGACGCGAGGCATCGCCGAGCGGAACCCGGCGGCGGAGGTTCGCGGCCCGTCTCATGTCGTGCGTGTCGGCAAAACGCCCGCACTCACCGGCGAGGACTGCCGAAAGCTGCTGGCATCCATTGACGAAGTGCCGCTTGCTGGTACACGGGATCGAGCGTTGCTTGCCATCATGGTCTACACGTTCGGCCGCGTGTCGGCCGTGCTGAATCTAAAGCCGCATGACGTGTATCAGGTTGGGCAGCACATCAAGGTGATGTTCCGCGAGAAAGGCGGCCGGGATCACGAGATGCCGCTACATCGCGTCGCTGCCGATCATCTTGCGGCTTACGCGGAGCGAACCGGTATTGAGCTAGGCAAGCGAGATCAGCGGCCGTTGTTTCGCACGATCAACCGCGAACGGTCAGCTTTCACCGACCGCGGCATGACACGTAAAGACTCGTGGGCGATGGTCAAGCGCCGCTGCAAGGCGGCAGGTGTCGGTGACCGGTTCAACAACCACAGCTTCCGTGCGACCGGGATCACGGCTTATCTGGACCATGACGGCCGGCTGGAACAGGCACAGTTGATGGCCGGACACGCAAAGCCTGAGACGACGAAGCTCTACGACCGACGACATCAGGCAACCACGCTGGACGAGATCGACCGCATCATACTCTAACCAAAGATACTAGCCATGACCCGTTTCCTCTGATACACTTTATTCAGAAACAACTACGAAAGGCATGGTTCTTGAACTTAATCGATCTGATAAGCAGGTGGCTTGGATTTAAGAAGGCAGAACCTACATCACGTGAGACTGAGCTTTCGCGAGAGCAATTCTTTGCGGAGGCCTTCGCTGATTCGCTCGCAAAGAACGAGGACTGGCAGATGGTCCAGCGTTATTTACATTCGAGTGGCGCGGAGCGGGACGCAACTAGGGACGCCTTGAAAATGCGAGCTGATGAAATCAGGTCTGAATCAACGGATTCTTGGCAGGATACGCTGCGCAACAAGCGTGCGATCAACTACGACCCGTATGCTCGATGAGCTCTTTGGCGGACTTCCTCTAAAGCTGCTAGTACGGCTTGTTTAGCAACTACCCCAAGATCATTACCGGGTCTCCCAAATATGCCGTCATAGGCGTGAGAACGGCAACGAGACGCCAAGCCTGCATAAGCGGCTGTATGCAATTCTTTGGCATGGGATAAAAACAAATCAGGCGACGGTAGATTGGCAGACTGCCGCTTTTCCGCGTTCTCTTTGTGATGCGTGATGTATTGAAATAACGATCGGGTTGCCCATTGCGACACTTCGACAATGAACGCCTTGTCGTGTTCGGGAAGATGCTCAAACTCTACAATCGCTCCCTCAATCGTCCGGTATTCCAGACGCTTCATGACACCCACCGCTAAACCACCCATAGCATGTTGGGCTATACCACTTCCAAGCCGATGATCGAAGCTGCCAGCAGCGTGGAAAAGGTCCTCCAGTTTCTTAGCGATCGTGCTCATGCTATTAGGTTGTATGACTACTTATTGCAGCTATTGTCGGTCGCGGCTGCGATTGTCCCGTAGTTGCCCGAAGCTGTCAAGCCAAACCCTCCGGCCTGGCACGCAAGCCCTTGGAACGGCGAAGCTCTACGACCGGCGACATCAGGAAACCACGCTGAACGAGATCGACCGCATCATCTTAAAGGCAGTGCTAGCTTGCGGTGAAGTCTGTAGCCGATATGATCGGGTTCCCCACCCCCCGTAGGCGGTCCGTCAGCAATGGCGGGCCGCCTTCATTCTTTGAGGGGCTGCCTACCTGCTTTGCCTCAGACCGAATCTGCCAAGCTGGCGGCCGGTGATTGCCCGGTCAATCCGCCCGTGTTGGACCTTTTCAGGTCCGGCCCGCACCGCTGCGGATTCCCGCTTTTGCTGCGCGTTCAGCGTGACAGTGCAACCCCTCCCGGCCGCCGTGACGCATGGCATCGTTCAACGGCAAACAGGAGGAGACAGCCATGACGAATCAAGAAAATCAGCACCCATTGACACAAGCCGAACTGCGGGAGTTCACAGGTGATGACATCCGATACCGGCACGCCTTTGCCCGCAGCGTGATCTACACGCCGGGCGTTAAGCACTTGGCCGAGCGTGCCAGTGCGTACTGGTTGCTCGACGACATCGCTATCCTAACAGTGTCGCGCGAGCTGAAGCGTGCCGCAGTGAAGAATCCGCTGGTGGCTGACATGCAGTTCTGGATACTGACAGTCGCGCAGGATCAGACGGCCCTGCTCACGTGCGGCGACGGCAACAAGGGCCACCCGGTCTACAGCCAGCGAATCCCGTTCACCGACTTCCCGCTGCCATCAGTGGAGGTGTGGGCCGCCTTCGACGGCCAGCACTGGACGCTGTACCTGCCGTCCGAGCATTGACGACGGGCCGCCGGTAGTGCATACTGAATCCGCAACGAATCTGTGAGGCACACCATGCTGACGAGCAGGTGTTGCACATCGCCGCCGATTCCGTGGACAACGCGCTGGCGTGGGAAGGTCGCCTGCGGGATGCCATCTACGGGCTTGGTCACATGCCCGGCTACGCCAAAGACGAGGACGCGAGCGACCGGCTCGGCATCGAGGTGGCGCGGCTTGTCTTCGAGCGGAACTACCTGATCCACTTCACCGCCGACCGGGCGGCCGGGGTGGTCCATGTCATCAACTTCCGCCACGGCGCGAGGCTGCCGCGACGCGGGGAACCGTAAGCCGCCACCGCCGCTAGCGGCGTCACAACGAGTGTCAGAGTTGTCAGAGAAGTGGCGGAAATGGCCGCACGCAGTGCCTAACATGGACCCGTTCCGGCACGCCCGGAGTTTGCCGCCTTTGACGCAGGAAAGACAGAAGACGCTTAGATTTGGCGAGTTTCGGACGACGAGACCACCACACGCACCCGTAGCTCAATTGGATAGAGCGTCGGTCTACGGAACCGAAGGTTGGGGGTTCGAGCCCCTCAGGGTGTATCGCCCCTGGCACATTGCCAGGGGCTTTTGTGTAGCCCGAGCACGCTCAGGTGGTAGCCTCGTTAGGTGCTTTAAGAGAGCAAGTTGACGAGGCGTTCTCGCATCAGGTCGCGACGGGCCTTGAGGAACCGCAGCAGGTCGGCGGCACTCGCAGGCACGTGGCCGAGAAGGTGGCGGTCCGCGTAGGCGAGGCGGTCGGCATCCGACGGGAACCGCTCGGCGAGCCAAGCGGCGGGCGATTTGGCCGACTTCTCCGCGTTTTCGGTGCCGTCGAGAAGCTGCAGGTTGGGCAACTCGTCCCGCCGCTCGACAAGCTCGTCGGCCGTGTCAGGATCGAGACCGAGCTTCCTCAGCTTCGGCCGGGTGAGGTCCGACCGCGGAAAAATGTGGTCCACGTGCAAGTGGGTGTTGAGGTCGATGCTGGGGAAGAGGATCGACAGCAACGGCATGACCCGCTTGTCGCCGTAGCGGGTGTCAAGAAGCTCCTCGATCTCGTCCGGACCGAACGTCAGCGACCGGCCACGGCTGGCAAGTTTCTTCTCGAGCAACTTGGCGGGGAAGATGGCCCCGGCGCTTTCACGGAGCACCTCCCGCAGGGCCGTGAGGGTCACGTCCAGACCCGATCCCCAGACGCCACTTTTGAGCAGCGACCGCCGCAGGAAGAAGCCGATGGTGGCCCGCTCGTCACGATGGGCGCTGCTGCTGAGCAGCGCGTGGCCGACGCCGCGGTTGGCCACGTGGTAGGCGATGGGCAGCAGCGCGCTGTCGGCGGTTAAGACCTTGCCGTGGACGCCGAAGCTGTCGGCGAGGCGGACCGTCGTCTTCAGGGCGTCGCCGACGCGATCCCAGTTGCGCCGCAGCTTCGCCATGTTGCCCGCATTGAAGTTGTCGACCTTGAAGCCGACGCTGGCGATGTCGCTGAGCATCAGGCCGGCCTTGAGCACGAAGTCCTTGGAGAAGTCAAACCCGTCGCCGACGCTGTTGAGTTCGTCGACGAGCCCGTGCACCATCTCACGGGCGTCGTCGCCGCTCCACTGGGCGGCGGCAATGCTCATGAGCAAATCGCTGTAGCTGAGCTTGGTCGCGCCGCTATTGACGCGGATGAAGATGTTCAGCACGCGGTCGAGCGTTTGGTCCGCCTCCAAGTAGTAGGAGACGACGGGGTCATCGTGGAACAGCTTGTAAAGTCGGCACAGACTGCCGAACGCATGCTTCATAATCGGTTTGGCGAGGTCGTGTTCAAGCAGCCACTCGTGCAGTTCGGTCGCATCCTCCACTTGCGGTATCCGGTGGAGCGGGTAGAACAAGTCGGAACTCGCCTGCACCTCTGCGTCAGTCAGGAAGCGGAAGTCGTACTGCCGACCAGCCTCGCCTTCGGCGTCGGCGGCGCGGGAGAGGTTCAGGTGAAGCTGGCGCTTCTTGTAAGCATCCGGGTTGTTCTTCCACTTCCCCTTTTGCCGAACCGTCATGCTGCCTCGAAAGGCGATGTTGAGGCTCGTCAGGCGCTGCTGCCCATCAAGCACAGCGATCAGATCGCGAGCGGTCGTCAAATCGTGCGGCGGACAGTGGGCGGCGTTCTACTCGTGAAAGTCCCGCACGAAATCGTAGAACCGGAACCGCGTGGAGTTGCCAGCGTTCACCTTCCAGAACAGGAAGGACCCAACCGGATAACCGCGCATCAGGCTGTCGAGCAGGTCGATGATTTGATCGGGCTTCCACACAAACTCCCGCTGAATGCTCGGCAGGACGTAGTCGCGGTGCTCGACGTGTTGCAGCACCTCCTTGATGGTCAGCGGCGTCTGAAAGGCCATGGGTGCGAAGGGTATCAATCCTGCACAAGTTTAGTAGTCGCGGCGAACGAACAGCCACGCGGCGAGGGCGAGCACCACGGCCTCGAAGGCTAGGCTGCTGCCCAGGATCCAGGCGGCGGAGCGGGCATTGATCGCCTCGCGGACGGCCACCTCGACCTCCGGGTCCTCCGGGTTGACCCGCACGCCCACCCGGCCGCTGTCGGGGGCGTTGTTCAACAGCGACATGTCCGGCCCGGCCGGTTCGTCGCCGAAGTTGGGCAAGTCGGCGTTGCCAATCAACCAGCGGCGGATCAGCTCGATCGTCTCGCCCGTCTTGGGCAGCGGCGCCTTGATGCCGTAGGCGATCCGGTGGGCCGTTTGCAGCCGGTCAGCGATTCGCTGGTCGTCGGGCAGCCGCTGTTCCAGCGCCTCGACGTTGAGCCGCGTCGTCTCGATGAACATCTCGCCGGGGGCGGTTGGGCTCGTCTCCCACTCCGCAAGCTGCTGCCGGCCCCGCTCGGCCAACTCGCGGTTGCCCTCGACGGTCGCCTGCGTCACCTCGCGGAACACCAAGAGCCCGGCCTCGGAGAAGTTGATGAGGAACAGCCCGAACCACAGCAAAATCGTCAAGAGCACGCTGGCCAGCACCGACCGCGTCATCACCCCCAGCAGCACTTGTACGCAGAACAAAAAGCTGAAGAACAGCGTGACCATCGGCACCGCCAGCAGCAGCGACGGCTCGAACCCGGCCCCGCGGACGAGCATGACGATCATCGCTGTCACCACGAACGCCGCCACCTGCGTCGCGGCGAACATCAGGCCAAAGGCGTACTTGGTCAGGAACAGCCGCAGCCGGCCGATCGGCTTGGACAGGTAAAGGTCGATGCTGCCGCCGGTGAGCAGGTCGGGGAAGATCTGCCCCGTGCCGATCAGCGCCAGGATCGTGGCGATCCACGCCAGCCAGAGGTTGATGCCGAAGTTGAGGAACAGGAACTTGTAGAACGTCTCAACGTCCATGATCAGCGTCGAGAAGCCGGGGATGACGGTGCCGAACGGCCAGATGCTCACGCCCTCGCGGCCGATGCCGACCAGCACGAAGAAGGCCGGCACCAGCACACTCAGCATTAGCGTGACCCAGAACAACTTGCTGGCGTTGAGTTGCCGGTAGGCGTCGACGAGCAGGGCCCACGTCTGCACGCCCAGGCCGCCGCGGGTGTCGCCACCGGCGTAGTCGAGGGGCGTCTGGTTGGTCGAGTCGGCGATCGTCATCGAATGAATCTTGGGTCAAAAATTAGCGGCGGGCGCCCGCGGCCATGCCGCCGCCGCCGGACTCGACGATGCTCATGAACAGCTCCTCCAGCGTCGGCCGCACGGCCTCGAGCCGGGTGATGATGTGGCCGGCGGCCCGAAGCCGGTCCAGCACCGGCTGCACGCCCGCCGCGTCGGCCTCAGGGAAGCGCAGCGTCTGCCCGACCAACTCCACCGGCCCCGCCCCGTCGATCGCCGCCCGGTTGTCCGGCCCGAGGCCCAGCAGTTGCACCACCGGCATCACGTCGCCGGCCACCTCGATCTCGAAGCGGCGTTGGTCCAGCGAGAGGTCGTCGACCGTCCCCTCCTTCACCAACTCGCCGCCGAGCATGATGCCCACGCGGTCGCAGATCAGCTCCAGTTCGCCGAGCAGATGGCTGTTGACGAACACGGTTTTGCCCTGGTCCTTCAGATCCGAGAGGACCCGGCGGATCTGCCGCCGGGCCAGCGGGTCGACGCCGTCGGTCGGCTCGTCGAGCACGATCAGATCGGGCGCCGCCATCAGCGCCTGCGCGAGGCCGATCCGCTGGCTCATGCCCTTGCTGTACCGCGTGATCTTCTGGTCGGCCCATTCCGTCATGCCGACCGTTTCGAGCAAGTGATCCGCCCGCCGCCCCCGCACGCCCCGCGGCACGCCCTGCAATGCCCCGAACAGATCCAGCACCTGCCGCCCCGTCAGATACCGCGGAAACCGGTGGCTCTCCGGCAAGTACCCCACCCGCCGCAACGTCGCCTTATCCCCCACCGGCTTCCCCAGCACCGTCCCCTCCGCCCGCGTCGGCCGCACCACGGTGAGCATCGACTTCACGAGCGTCGACTTCCCCGCCCCGTTCGGCCCAAGCAGCCCGTAAATCTCCCCCGCCCCAACCTTCATCCCCACCCCCCGCAACGCATGCACCTTCGCCGCCCGCCACCCGGTGCGGTAGACCTTCTCCACCGAGGTCAGATCAATCGCAAGCTCACCGGACGCCGAAGACACGGCAAGGTCATACGCCGCCGCGGCGGGAGTTGCAATGCAACCGCCCCAGGACGACGGCCACCAGCCCGAGGATTGCGAGGCCGGCGGGCTCGGGAATGCTGGCCCGCCAGGTGTCGATGGCGGCCGTGTTGTCGGTGCCGAAGTTGGCGCGGAGGATGCCGAAGTCGGTTAGGTTGACGAGCAGGTCGCCGTTGAAGTCGCCGCCGGAGAAGCGAGCGGCGTCGCCGAAGTTAGCCCGTAGGATGCCGAAGTCGGCGAGGTTCACCACGCCGTCGCCGTTGGCATCGCCGGGGGTGCGGCCGGTGCCGAAGGCGGTGATCAGCAGCTCGTAATCGCCCGTCGCGTCGTCGAGCCGCAGGTTGTTGGTGCTCACCTCGACAAAGTACTGCCCGTCGGCGGGGGCGACCAAGTCCAGCAGCCATGGGTCGCTGGTGCCAAAGCCGTTCTCGCCGGCGGCGGGGGTGCCGTAGTAGTCGATGGGTTGCCCGCTCTCGTCGAGCACGCGGACCGCGCCGTCGGCGGTGTCGAGGCGGTGGAACAGCGTGCTGCTGAGAAACTCGACGCTCAACAACTCGCCCGCCTTGGCGTTGAAGGTGTAAACGTCCACGTCGTCCAACGCGTCGATGCGGCCAATCGCACCCGCGGCCTTTGCCGGGAGGTACGGCGAGCCGCCGCTGGGGCGGGTGTTGAGGGCGTCGAGGAACGCCATGTCCAGCTGCGTGACGCCGTCGCCCGCCTCGGCGGCGGGTTGACCTTGGGCGGTGTACTGCAGCTTGATGATCGACCGCTCGCTCAGGTTCGTCCGTTGGGCGAGGAAGGTTGCCAGGCTGCCGCCGATGGCGGGCGTGCTCAAGGTGTTTTGCCCGAAGTTCACCGCGCCGCGTGGGCCGGGGAAGGTGGGGCCGAACAGCTCGGCCAGCGGCGTGTCGTTGATGCCGGCGATTAAATCGGGCACGCCGGAGCCGATGGGGCCAAATGCGTCGGCGTGCCGCAGCCCCAGCGTGTGGCCGATCTCGTGGCCGCCGACGTTGACGGCGTAGTTCACCCGCCGCGCCACCGGCTCATTCTGCAGCCCGTTGGTGCCGGTCACGGCCACGTCGTCGGCCCGCTGGTTGCGGAAGTCGAGCCCGGTGAACACCAGCCCGCCCAGCCCGCGGCCGTCGTAGGCGAGGCGGGTGTGCGGCTCGGCCGGCTGATCGAGCGTGAAGGCGATGTCGAAGCCGCGGTACAAATCGGTCAGCCCATCCCGAACCTGTCGGCGGGCGGCGGCATCATCGAACGTCCCGGGCACGGCCTGCGAGAAGTCGAGCCACACCGATTGCGGCAGGTTGCCATTGGCGGGCGCGGCCGGCCCGGTCGCCACGCCGGGGCTGGTGAAGGACGCCAGACCGCGGTGCAGCGTCCCCAGGCCGCACGACGAGCAAGCCGCCGCCGGCTCGGCGACCGCGAGGACCAACAGGGCAGCGATGACACGGGCTAAGCAAGGCATAGTCGGGGCTAAGGCGGAAGTCGAGGTATTCGACGTGCAAAGGATCGCCTCACAAGTGCCCGACGCCCACCGGCGGGCCGGCAGGCATCGGGAAGTCCGCGAAACGTCAGCCACCGCCTCAACTCTTGCGGCGGCGGATCAGCCCCAACCCGCCGGCGGCCAGCAGGCTCAGGGTCGCCGGCTCGGGCACGAGGGTCGCCTCCAGCACACCGCTGCCCTCCGCGATGAAGAAGCTCAGGTTGCCTCCGGCGTCGCCGGTCGACGTCACCTCGCCGGTGATCGTCAGTTGCACCGGCAGCGTCTCATCGATCACCAACCCGGCGGGCAGGAGCTTCTGGTCATTGAACGCCGCCGACGTGCTCGTGATCGTCGCTTGCGTTGGCGTGAAGGCGATCGTCGCGTCGCCCAACTCGATCTGCAACTCGCCCTCGGGGCCGAAGGCGCCCGGTGCGCCAAAGAACAGATCGAAGAAAGTGCCCGACCCGGCCGAGGGTGAGGCCGTCACCGTCCCGCCGGCGGTGGGAATGGCCGGTACGTTCAGGATGGCCATGTTCACTTCGGCCTCGCCGTTGCCGGCGTCGACGCCGTAGCTCTCAACGAGGGTGCCGTCAACGATGAAGTCGACCGAACCCAACACGTCGACCGGGTCGGTGAAGGATTGGTAATCCCGCGCCTGGCCATTGAGGTAAGCGAAGTCGAACCCGTCGAACTCCACCCGCAAATCGTTCGGCCCCGCCGAGGCGGCCGAGACGCCCACAACACCCGCCACGGCGGCGGCAACAACAAACTTGGTGATCTTCATGAGAATCAGTTCTCCCTTTCCAAACATCGATTGGCCCGATCCGGGTCACACACCGGTCACACCCCGGCTCCAGTCGTTGTTCACGCGAACAACGCATGGCCAACCTAACTGTCCTGCCACGGCGGCACAAGCGAAACTTGCGAGAAGGTGCGGCAGCCGAGCGCAAAGGCGCGGGCCGAACGCGCAATAACCTAATCCTGCGGCACCGGCTGCCTGCGGCGGGCGCGGCGGTTTTCTTCGAACTTGGCCACGGCGCGGTCGGTGAGCTCGTCGGTCATGCTGTCGGCGATTTCGCGCATTACGGGTTCGAGGGTGCCGTTGGCGATCGTGGGTTCGCCGTGGGCGGCGGTGTGGAGGCTGACGGGGCCTAGGGCGTCATCGAGGTGGGCGGCCTTCATCGTCCGGGCGTTGGCGTAGAGGCGTTTGCGGGTCAGGTAGAGCAGCTCCTCGGTGATGCGGCGGTGGCGGCCGATCATGTCGGCGAGCAGGGCGAGGGCGCCCAGGATCACGCCGAGGGTCAGCAGGGTGCCGCTGACGCCGATGAGGCTGGTCCAGGGCGTGGTGCGGCCTTGGACGAGGTAGTAGATGCTGACGAACAGCGCCAGCAGGACGCCGGGGGTGAACAGCAGGAGGGCGAAGCTGCCGAAGAACTTCAGCGGCTGGATGTCGCGGCCGGCGCGGACGATGGTTTCGAGGCTGTTGGTGCCATACTTCCACAGGCTTTTGGCGATGCGGCTTTCGCCGTGTTCGCGGACGCCGCGGATCTTGATCGGCACCTCGACGATGCGGCAGCCCTTGCTGTAGAGGTCGACGAAGCACTCGTGGGTGTAGGTGTACTTGCCGAACAGCGTCATGCGGTAAGCGGCCTCGCGGTTGAACGCGCGGAAGCCGCAGCTGACGTCGGTGTACTTTGTGCCGCCGCAGACGAAGTTGATGATCTGCGTGACCCAGCGGTTGCCGTGGAACTTGATGGGCGGCATGTCCGGGTAGACGCTCGGGTTGGCGAACCGGCTGCACGTGACAAAGTCGGCCTCGTCGTCCAAGAGCGGGGCGACGAGCCGGCGGATGTCGGCCGGCTCGAACTGGCCGTCGCCGTCGATGTTGCAGATGAGGTCGGCCCCGGCCCGCATCGCCCGGTCCATGCCGATGCGGAAAATGCTGCCCAGCCCCGGCCGCCCGGTGACGCTCACGACCGTCGCCCCGGCCGCCTCGGCTTCCTCGAAGGTGCGGTCGGTCGAGCCGTCGTTGACGACGATGACCTCCACCTCATCGATGCCGTCAATATCCCGCGGCACCCCGCGCACCACGCGGCCGATGGTCGGGTCTTCGTTGTGGGCGGGGATGGTGACGACGAGCTTCATGTTTCAGATAGGTTAGCAGGTGGGTTCAGGCCGAAGCGCGTCGTCGCGTCGAAGTCGGGCCGAGTATCAGGCCGCTCTTGACCGCCGCATCACGGAGGCGGCGCAGGCGATTGGTGGCCTGTGGGTTCGGGGCAACCTGCCCACGCTCCCACCGGCTGACGGTCAAGGCCGTCACGCCGAGCTTCGATGCCAGCGCCGTTTGCGTCAGTCGCAACGCCGTGCGCAACGCCTTGATCCGCCCCGGCGTCGGCTTGCCGGGCAAGTCCTCGGCGGCGGCGCGGAGTTGATCAAGCAGTCGCGCCCCATCCGGCGTCAGCCGCAGCCCATCCCCATGTCGCGCCGGCCGCATCGCCGTGGCCGGCAGCTCGACGAACAGCAGCCGCCCGTCGGCCAGCGTGATTGTGTGGGGGTGGGTTTGCGCCATCCGTCGCCTCCGTCAAATCCAGTAGATCGTGATAAACTCGCAAAACGGCTCGGGCTCGACGCACACGAGCAACTCGGCTTCGCCACCAACCACCTCGCCCCGCAGCAGCACGCGCTGCCGCCCGAACTCGTCATCGCCATCCAGCCGGATGGTCCCCGGACTCTGAACCATCAGCAATACGTCGGCGAAGAAGAGGCCACGCCGATCGAGCCCTTGGATGAAGTGGTCGTTGAACTCGAACGAACTTTGATCGATGCAGAGCAGAATGAGCCGATGCACGTCATCCTCGCTCACCCGGAACTATACACGAGCCTATGCACGGCGTCAACGGCGAGGTCACAGGTCGGCGGCGAGGATGTCGTCGCGGCTTTGGCCGAAGACGTCGCCGGCGTAGTAGAACAGGCGGTCGTTGCCCGCGGCGTCCGTTTCGATCCAGCTGATGCCGCCGAAGCGGGGTTGGGGCAGGTTGCCGCGGTCGCTCCAGAGGTCGGCGATCGGGTCGTAGCTGTAAATGCTCGAGACGCGGGTGTCGGCGTGGCCCCGGCCGCCGGCGACGATCAGTTGGCCCTCGTGCTGGACGATGTTGCCCTCGAAGTGGCTCAACGCCTCGGGCATGGCCGCGCGGGCTTCCCAGTAGCCTTTGGTGTGGTCGTAGCTGAAGACGTCGCGGTGCTGGACGTAGCTGACGCCGTGGCCGTGCTCACCGCCGAGGGCGAACCACTCGCTGCCGATTAGCGCCCCGCCGAGGTGGTCGCCGGCACGGGGGAGGTCGGGCATGCGCTGCCAGACGTCTTGCTCGATCACGTAGCGGACGTGTTCCTTGGTGGCGGTGATGCCGTCGCTGAAGGTGCCGCCGACGTGGTGGATGGCCCCGTTCCAGATGACGGCCGTGCCGGCGAGGCGGGGGGCGGGCAGGTCGACCCATTGGTCCCACGTACCGGTGACGGTGTCGAACCGCCAGCTCTGGGCGGTGGCGAAGTCGATGCTCGGGTCGCGGCTGACGCCGAGTTGGCCGCCCAGCTTGTAGATGTAGCGGTCGTCGTGGGCGACGGCGAAGTGCGTCTCGGCCCCCGGGATGGCGGGCCCCTCGCTCCAGGTGCCGGTGGTTTTGTCGTAGATGTCGAAGCGGTCGGAGACGCCCGAGTAGTTGTTGATGTACCCGCCCATGACGTACACCTTGTCGCCGACAACGGCCTTACCGGCCTCGATGCGGTCGGCCGGGCCGGTGCCGACTTGGCTGAACGCGATGTCCTGGCCATCCCCCACCGGCGGCGGCGGCTGGACCTGCAAAATCGTCACGAACGACAATTTCGGGTTGTCCGCCCGGCTGTCGGTGCTGACGGTCAGCAGGTTGTCCGTCACCTCGACGACGATCAGCCCCTCGATCCACGGGTGCGTCTCCCGCGGCACCCCCTGCATCGCCGGCTGGCCGTTGACGTTGAAGCGGTGCTCGCTGTCGAGGTAGTTCTCGTCGCCGGCGATCAGGTTTACCGCATAGAAGCCGTTGGGCACGGCGACCGACCAGCTCGCGCCGCGGGTGTGGACGAAGGTGTCGAACTGCTCGCCGAACCGGCCGTTGCCGTTGGCGTTGCGGTCGCGGGTTTCGTTCTCGATGTTGCGGTCCCAGCCGTAGCTGAAGCCGTTGGCCCGCGTCAGGAACGGCCGGCCCAGGTCCACGCGGAACCCGGCGGGCACCTCGGTGGCGTCGGCGGGCTGAAAGTTGACGTTCATCTTGAAGCCGCCCCGCAGCCGGTGGATCGATGCCGGGTCGGCCGCCGGCTCGTCGACGATTGGCCGCGGCGCGTCGGCGAACGTGGTGACGGGGTTGAGGTCGACCGCCCGCGGGCAGCAGCCGGTGCAGGGGCAGGCCACGCCGTGAGTCGACTCGCCCGGCCGCAGAGCGGTGGCCGGGGCCTCGTCGCCGCTGAGCAAACGGCGGCCCTCGAGCGTCTCCACGAACGGGTGGCCGGGCGGGGCGGGGTGGTCAGGTTGCGAGTGGCTCATCATCGGGAGGAGGGCTGTCAAAAAGCGGACGCGGCGGGCACCGGAAGGCACCAATAGAACGCCGCTGGCGAAGGTCTTGTTCCCCTTGGGCGGCTGCGACCGATAAAGTGGCTCGCCGCGTTACCTTACATGATGGGCCGGCCGCTCGGCCATCGTCAATTTGCGTCCGATAACGGATCGGGCGGTTTGGCCGCGATTCTTGAGCACGGAAGCTTGCAATGCCACGCATGGACGCCTTCTTGATCCGCGGCAATTCGCCGCTCTCCGGCACGGTGCCCATCGGCGGCTCGAAGAACAGCGCGCTGCCGCTGCTCGCCGCCTGCCTGATGGCCGAGGGCACGACCCGGCTGCTGGGCGTGCCGAAGCTTTCGGACATCGCCAGCATGCTGCGACTGCTGGGCGAGTTGGGCTGCGAGGTCCGCCGCGAGCAGGGCGGCGACGGCCCGGCCCCGCTGGAGGTGGAGGTGACGGACGCCTCGCGGGTCGAGGCGCGGTACGACATTGTCAAGACCATGCGAGCCAGCGTTTGCGTGATCGGGCCGATGCTGGCCCGGCGGGGGCGGCTGGTGTTCAGCATCCCCGGCGGGTGCGCGATCGGCGACCGGCCGATCGACCTGCATTTGCGCGGCTTGGAGAAGCTGGGTGCCCAGTTCCGCCAGGACGGCGGCAACATCGTCGGCAGCGTGCCCGGCAGGCGGCTGAAGGGGGCGACGCTTTACCTCGGCGGGCCGCAGGGGCCGACGGTGCTGGGGACGATCAACGTCATGTCGGCCGCCGCGCTCGCTGAGGGCACCACGCGGATTGTTGGGGCGGCGTGCGAGCCGGAGGTGGCCGATTGTGCGAAGCTGCTCAACGCGATGGGGGCGCACGTCCGCGGGGCCGGCACGCCGGAGGTGATTGTGGAGGGCGTCGAGCGGCTGCAGGCCGTCGAGCACCGCGTGATCCCGGACCGCATCGAGGCCGGCACGTTCCTGATCGCCGGCGCGATGACCGGCGGCCGGGTGACGCTGGGCGGGGCGGAGCCGGACCATCTGCTGGCCTTCACCGATCGCCTCGAAGACGCCGGCGTGGCGCTGGAACAGACGCCGGCCGGCCTCACCGTCGACGGCGGCCAGTCGGTGATCGGCCGCACCGAACTCACCACCCAGCCCTACCCCGGCTTCCCGACCGATTTGCAGGCCCAGCTCATGGCCATGCTCTGCCTCGGCCGGGGCATGAGCGTGATCACCGAGCGGATCTTCCCCGACCGCTTCCTGCACGTCGGCGAGCTCAACCGCATGGGCGGCCGGGTCCGCAAAGAAGGCCCCACCGCCTTTATCGAGGGCATGGGCAAGCTCGGCCCGGCGCGGGTGATGTGCAGCGATTTGCGGGCCAGCGCCGCCCTCGTCCTCGCCGCCCTGAGCGCCGACGGCCAGAGCCACATCGACCGCGTCTACCACATCGACCGCGGCTATGAACAGATCGAGGTCAAGCTGCGGGGACTCGGGGCGGACATCGAGCGGGTGAAGGTGGAGGCGTGAGCGGAGGTGTTGGTGTTAATTATAAGGTGTTAGGGCTTAGGTATTAGGTGTTGGGGCCGGAAGGACGAGGTTTCTCAGGTTCGGGCCCAACACCTAACACCTACCACTTAACACCTAATCCCTCGCCTCACGCCGAGAGCGGCACGTTCGGCAGCGTGTCGGGGTTCAGCAAATGGGCGGCCGTTTGCACGGCGTCGTCGACGGGGACGTTGACGCTGTCTTTGTCGCCGCGTTTTTTGAACTCGACGACGTTCTCCTTCAGGCCGCGGTCGCCGACGGTGATGCGCAGGGGGATGCCGATGAGGTCGGCGTCGGCGAACTTGGGGCCGGGGCGGTCGTCGCGGTCGTCGAGGAGCACGTCGACGCCGGCGGCGGTGAGGTCGAGGTAAAGCCGCTCGGCGACGGTTTTCATCTCGCCCTCGTACTTGATCGGCGTGACGACGACGCTGAACGGCGCGATGGCCGCCGGCCACATTAGGCCGCGGTCGTCGTGAAACTGCTCGGCCGCGGCGATCAGGATCCGCCCGACGCCGATGCCGTAGCAGCCCATCTGGATCGGATGCCGCTGGCCGTCCTCGCCGAGGTACTGGGCGTCGAGGGCGTCGGAGTACCGCGTGCCGAGCTTGAACACGTGGCCCAGCTCGATGCCGCGGACTTCGGACAGCACGCCACCATCGTTCTTCGGCGACGGATCGCCGGCCGCGGCATTCCTGATGTCACATGCGAGGCACGACCGTGAGGGAGTGCGGCCGGCGAAGCCGGCATCTCCGGGGCCAGCAGAGGTTGATGCCGGCTGCGCCGGCCGCACTTCCTCACGGTCGTGCCTCGCATGGGGCTTGACCAGATCGCGTTGCCAGTTGAAGTGCTTGACGTGGTGATCCGGCTTGTTCGCCCCGGTCGCCCAGAAGCCGCCTTGGGCGGCGTCGGGGTCGATGAGAAGCCTCGTGTCGTTCCGGCCGACCGCCGCGGCCGGGCTGACGTAGCCGATGGCGAACCCGGCGGCCTTCGCGGCGGCTTCGTCCAGTTCGAGCTCCAAACCCGTCGCCTGCCGGAGCTTCGCCTCGTTCACCTCGTGGTCACCGCGGACAACGGCCAGCACGAAGCCCTCGCCGTCGGTCCGCTTGAAGACCAGCGTCTTGAGCATGTTCTTCGGCTTGACCTTCATGAACTTGCCAACCTCCTCGATCGTGCTCATGCCCGGCGTGTGGACCTCCTCCAACTCGCCGGTCGGGTCGCCGTCGAAAGTCCAGTCGCGGTCGCCGATCTCGGCTTTTTCGACGTTGGCGGCGTAGTTGCCCTTGTCGCTGCGGACGATGACGTCCTCGCCGACGCTGCAGGGGGCCATGAACTCGTGGCTGGCGCTGCCGCCGATCGGGCCGCTCTCGGCCTCGACGATGTCGACCGGCACGCCGCAACGCTGGAAGATGCGCTCGTAGGCGGCGTACATCAAATCGTACACCGTGTCGAGGCCGGCTTCGTCGCGGTCGAAGCTGTAGGCGTCCTTCATGAGGAACTCGCGGACGCGGAGCAACCCGAACCTTGGGCGGAACTCGTCGCGGAACTTGGTCTGGATCTGGTAGAGGTTCAGCGGCAGTTGCTTGTAGCTGTTGATCGTGTCGCGGACCAGCGACGTGATGACCTCCTCGTGCGTCGGCCCCAGCACGTTGCCGCGGCCGTGGCGGTCGGTGAGGGTCATCAGGTTGTCGCCGTAGGTCTGGTCGCGGCCGGTCTGCTGCCACAGCTCCATCGGCTGCAAAGCGGGCATCAAAATTTCGGCGGCACCGGCGGCGTTCATCTCCTCGCGGACGATCTGCTGGGCCTTCTGCAAACTCCGCAGCCCCAGCGGCAGCAGGGTATAGGTGCCGGCGGCGAGCTGGCGGATAAACCCGCCGCGGACCAGCAGCTTGTGGCTGGCGATCACCGCGTCCGTCGGGTCTTGCTTCTGGGTCGGGATCAGCGTCTGGGTCCAGCGCATCGGGGTTAATCCGGTCGTGAGGTCAACGTGGGACGAACTGACGCACCTTGCGGGGGTTCGCCCTGAAACGGGGACGACTGTAGCGACGTCACCGAGCGGTGGGGGGAGTTATCATGCACGGTTGGCTGCTGCCGACGCCGTGAGTTTGCCGACGTTCCTCTAGCCGCCCCGCCTTTTGCTGCCCTCCTCAATGAAGCTGCCGAACCTTTCTTGCCCGATCCAGCCCGCCCGGTCCGTCAGCACGTCGGTGCTCGAGCCGCTGGAGAATCGCCGGCTGCTGGCCGGGGATCTGCCATACGTGCTGGACTTCACCACCGAGGTCGCCGGCTTCGCCGACCGCGACGGCCAGCAAACCGGCTTCGAGAAGGTCCAGCCCAACTCCACCTTCGACGAGTACCAGCCGCAGCTGATCGACCTCGACACCACGGCCGGCGTCCTGAACCTCACCAGCCGCGGCAACAGCCAGGCCGGCGGCAACTTCGGCACCGACAACACCCTTGCCAACGGCCTGCAAACCGTGTTCGACGCCTCCACCGGCGCGTTCACCGTCACCGCCACCATCAAGGGACCGGTCGGCGACTTCGACGCCCCCAACGAGCAGGCCGGCATCCTGTACGGCCCGACGCAGGACAACTACGTCAAGCTGGTGCTCATCGCTCGCAACAACGGCACGTTCATCCAGTTCATCGACGAGCAGAACACCGGCAACGGCATCTTCAACGCCGCCGGCTCCGACGGCATCCTCGTCTCGCTCGCCACGGCCAACATCGCCTCGCTCGACCTCATCCTGCGGGGCGATCCGACGACCGGCGCGTTCACCGCCGCTTACCGCGTCAACAACGGGGCCGTCCAGAACCTGCCGGGCCAGATCGTGATGGAAAACGGCCAGCAGGCGAGCTTCTTCCGCCCCGCCAGCCGGGCCGGTTTGCTGGCGATCCACAAGAACGACCTCGGGCCGCTCACCGTCCAGATCGATTCGTTCAGCATCGAGCGTGACGTCGCCCCGGCCGACCGGCCCCGCGTCACCAACGTCCGGCCGGGCAACGGCTCGATCAACGCCCAGCGGGACGGCTTCATTGCCGCCGACGTCGAGCTGCCCAACCAGGGCGGCGTCGATGCCTCGACGCTCACGCCGCAAACCGTCCAGCTCATCCGCGTTGCCGACAACCGCCTCGTCCCGGCGAGCGTCAACACCACCGGCGGCGGCGACGCCATCGTCGTCACGCCGCAGGGCGTGCTCGACCCGGACACCGAGTACCAGTTCGTCGTCACCGGCGGCGTCCGCGACCTCTCCGGGGCGGCGTTCGTGCCGTTTTCCAGCACCTTCACCACCGGCACGGCCACCACGCCGACCGACACGAGTGTGGCCTTCGAGCCGATCTCGCTCGAAGCGGCGACCGGCGGCCGGGAGTGGTCGGGCCTGGAGTTCGGCCCCGACGGCAAGCTGTACGCCTCGACGCTCAACGGCTACCTCTACCGCTGGACCGTCCAGCCCGACGGCCAAATCGGGCGGCGGGAGATCATCCGGTCGCTGCTGTTCCAGGAGAACGGCTTCACGCTGATCACCGGGTTCGCCTTCGACCCCCGCAGCACGCCGAGCGAGCCGATCGTCTGGGTCACCCACAGCCAGGCCCGGCTGGAGAACGCCGACGATTGGACGAGCAAAATCACCCGGCTGTCCGGCGCGAACCTGGAGGTCGCGACATCGATGGTCATCGGCTTGCCGCGGTCGGCGCGGGACCATTTGATCAACCAGCCCAACTTCGGCCCCGACGGGTTGCTGTACATCCCCCACGGCGGCAACAACGCCTTCGGCGCCCCGGACAACGCCTGGGCCAACCGCCCCGAACGCGAGCTGTCGGCCAGCATCTACACGCTCGACATCCCGGCGATCGAGGCGTTTGTCGATCAGACCGGCGGGCCGCTCACCGCCCGCACCGAGGGCATCCCCAACCCGTACGACCCGTCGGCCCCCGGCGCGCCGCTGACGAACTTCGCCACCGGCATCCGCAACGCTTATGACCTCTTGTGGCACAGCAACGGCGCGCTCTACGCCCCGATCAACGGCAGCGCCGCCGGCGGCAACACGCCGGCCGGTCCGAACGGCTCGCCGATCGGCATCACGAACGTCAGTGAGACGCAGCCCGACGTGCTGCTCCGCGTCCAGCCCGGCGGGTACTACGGCCACCCCAACCCGGTCCGCAACGAGTTCGTCCACAGCGGCGGCAACCCAACCGCCGCGGCCGATCTTTACGAGCTGACGCAGTACCCGGTGGGCACGCAACCCGAGGCGAACTTCAGCCCGCCGATCTACAACTTCGGCCTCAACCTCTCGCCCAACGGCCTCATCGAGTACGGCGGCGTCGGGCTCAACGGCGCGCTCGAGGGGCGGATCATGGTCACCCGCTACAGCGGCGGCGACGACATCCTCGTCATGCGGCCCAACCGCTCCGGCGGCATCGCCAGCGTCCAGACCAAAATCCCCGGCCTGAACAATTTGGCCGACCCGGTCGACCTCATCGAGAACCCGCTGACCGGCGACCTCTACGTCTCGGAACTGGCGGCCAAAAAGCTCACGCTGCTGCGGCCGGTGGTCCCGGCGGGCAACCTCGGCACGCCGCGGGTCGCCTACTTCAACGAGCCCAAGGGCGGGGCGACTGAGAACCGCACGTTCGTCCCGCTGACGAACTTCGGCGACACGCCGCTGGTCATCCCGGCCGACGGCATCACGGTGTTCAACGGCACCAACCAGAGCCGCTTCGACGTCGCCGGGGCGCAGTTGCCGCTGGTGATTCGCAGCGGCGAGACGTACCAGCTGCCCATGTCGTTCAACCCGGCCAGCGGGGCCACCAACGACATCGTCGAGGCGGCGATGCAAATTGTCAGCAGCGACGGCAGCACGCCGTTCAAGGAAATCCGGCTCCGCGGTCTGCCCACCGACGGCAGCGGCGGCGGCGGCGAGCCGAGCTTGCAGCGGGTGTTCGACGTCTACGACCTCGCCATCGACGCGGGCGATTCCGATGTCACCACCAGCCGCTTCGACGGCAACGATTCCACCGGCGACCAATTGCCCGGCGTGACCAAGTTCCGCAAGAGCGGCACCGAACCGGTGGTCATCCAGCCGATCAGCATCTTCGCCCCCGACGTCGACCGCCCGGCCCGGCTGGGGATTTACGCCTCCGGCAGCCCGCAGACCGCGCAGTACGTCGTCAGCGTCCGCGGCGGCAGCGACCAAACGGTCAGCCCGGTCAACGACGGCCCCGAAGCGACCCGCGTCGAGCCGCTGACGTTCGGGCCGCAGCAGACGACCAACACCTTCGGCCTCGTCGGCGAGTTCAGCAGCTTCATCGACAACGGCCTGCCCCGCCGCGTCTTCAGCGAGGCGTCGCTCAACACCTGGGAGGCCAACCCCAACGAGCGGGTGAAGATGAAGGTCTACCCGCTCAAGGATTCGGCCGGCAACGTGGTGCCCAACGAGTTCGTCGTCTCGCTCGAAGAAGCCGTCTCTGAAATTCCCGCCGATTTCCAGGACACGGTGTTCATCGTCCGCAACGTCGAGCCGGTGACGGGCGCCGGGCCGGAGATCGGGCTCGAAACGCTCGACGGCTCGTTCGCCAGCCGCTTGACGATGAGCATTATCCCCGACAGCGGGCTCGACCCGAACTTCCCGAACCTGTTCCGCGACCGCGACACCGTGCGGGTCCACAACACCGGCGATCAGCCGCTGACGATCAACGTCGCCGAGCCGACCGGGCCGTTCACGGTCATCGGCAACCCGATCCGCACGATCAACCCCGGCGGGTTCAGCGACGTGACGGTGGAGTTCGTGGCCACCGACGGCCGGGCGACGACCGACGTGCTGACGATCAACACCACCGACCCCGACGAGCCGACGGTCCGCTTGTTCCTCAGCGGCTACTTTCAGCCCTTCAGCGAGCAAACGCCCGACGGCCGCAGCGTCGAGCCGAGCTTGCAGGAGATCGCCAACGCGCTGGGCTACCGCACCGTCGTCGCCTTCGAGGGGCAGGACATCAACACCCGCGGCGAACTCATCGCCCGCGGCGA